>JBAPYK010000053.1:0-2742 GCA_049284695.1 Rhodoplanes sp.
ACGCGCGCCGCGTCGGGAATCCCTGAGTTCGACGCCTTGCTGGAGAAAGCGCAGGGGAAAGCACCGACCCGCAAGCTCGTGACTATCGAGGACGTCGGCCTTGCCGTCGCCTTCCTCGCTCATGAGGCAGCCAAAGCCAGCACTGGAGATACCCTCTACATCGACGGCGGCTATCACATCATCGATTAGCGATAGCTGCGGAGAGGCCGGTCCGCATCCGTAACTAGCCGGCCAGGTAAGACCGCCGTCGTCCTTGGCTCCGAGGGAAAGGTCATGAACCCTCACTCTGCGCATTGTGCTGCCAGCGGCCGAAAGGCCAGCAGCCCCGGTCTGACGCGCCTGAGGGCGACGCTTGCGATCGCGCTTCTCGCCGCGGCTTTGGGCGGCTGCAACAATGGGTCAACGCGCTCGATCAAGCCTGCGGCGTTCGTGCGCACGGAAATTATGCGTCCGCACGATCACCAACCTTCTGTGACGCAGACCGGCGAGGTCCAAGCTCGTTATCGCGCCGACCTCTCGTTCCGGGTAAGCGGACGCGTGATCGAGCGGTTTGTGGATGTTGGTTTCCACGTTGAGCCCGGCCAAGTCCTGGCTCGGATCGACCCCACCGAGCAGCAGGCCGATGTTGAAGCTGCGAACGCCGCGGTGGCCGCGGCGGAGGCTCAATTGCGCGTGGCGAGCGCGACTTTCGCGCGACAGAAAACTCTGATCGCGGAGCGCTTCACCACTCAAGTGGCGTTCGACAAGGCGCAGGAAGGATTGCTGAACGCGGAAGGTTCCCTTGAAACCGCGAAAGCGCGGCTGGGAAGGGCCAAAGACGCGCTTGGCGACACCGAATTGCGCGCCCGCGCCGCGGGCGTCATTACGGCGCGAAGTATCGAGGTCGGTCAGGTGGTAAAAGCAGCCACGCGGGCGTTCACACTGGCCCAAGACGGCGAGCGGGATGCCGTGTTCGATGTCGATGAATCGATTTTCTTCGGGGACTTCGAGAGTGGCCAGATATCGCTGGCGCTCGTCTCGGATCCCACCGTGACAGCTGTCGGTCAGGTAAGGGAAGTATCGCCGGCGCTCGATCCGAAGAGCTCCACGGTTCGCGTGAAGGTGGCGATCCAAAATCCGCCGGCTGGGATGACGCTTGGGAGCGCCGTGGCCGGAACAGCCAAACGGAAACCTGTCTCACAGATCGCGTTGCCATGGACCGCATTGATGGCAATCGGGTCAAAGCCCGCCGTTTGGATCGTCGATCCGGCGACCGACACGGTATCGTTAAAGCCGGTCTCAATTTCCGCCTACGAAGCCGGAACTGTGTTGATCAGCGGAGGCCTCGAACCCGGAGCGCGCGTCGTTGTCGATGGAGGCAAGCTCCTCAGCTCTGGCCAGCGCGTGACGTACGAGTAGGGCCAATGATGATGAAGCGTTCAATCATGATCGCCAGCATCTTCGCCGCGCTCCTTGCGACCGGATGCAAACAGGAGACAGCCGCGCCAGAGCCTGTTCGACCGGTGCTGTCGATTCTTGTTGAACCTGCACGCTTGAGCGACGCCGCAGTCGCGGGCACTGTCGAACCCCGATTCAAGTCAGATCTTGGTTTCCGGGTGCTGGGGCGCATCATTGCGCGTCCCGTAGACGTGGGGGATTCGGTTTATGAAGGGCAGACCGTCGCCGCAATCGATTCCACAGCGTTGGAACTCGGCGTGCGGTCGTCGAGAGCAGAGCTGTTGAAAAGCCAGGCTCGACTTGCGGACGCAAGCGCAGCGGAGCAGCGACAGCGGAAGCTCATTGTGACGGATGTTGCGACGAAGGCGAGGCTGGACGAAGCGGAGCACGAGAGGGCTGGAGCCGAGGCGTTGGTGGCGAGCGCACAGGCGAACCTCACGAAGGCGATCGAGCAACTTGGCTATGCGGAGCTTAAGGCCGATTTTGCCGGTGTCGTCACCGCAGTGGAGGCCGATGTGGGGCAGGTGGTCGAAGCTGGTCAGGCTGTCGTCACCGTCGCGCGGCCCGACATCAGAGAAGCCGTCGTCGATATCGGGCCGGACTTTCCTGTTCCATTGGAAATCGGTTTGCCGTTTACCGTCAGTTTGCAGCTCCTTCCTGCCGTGCATGTAGAAGGCAAAATTCGCGAGATTGCGCCGCAAGCTGATCCCGAGACTCGCTCGCATCGCGTCCGTATTTCCCTGAATGATCCACCTCCAAGCTTCCGGCTGGGAGCCACCGTTACTGCGAGGCTCAGCAATGACCAGAGCTCAATTTTGCGGGTGCCCGAATCCGCCGTCTTGACCAGAGAAGAGCAGAATTTTGTTTGGGTCGTCGATCCCATCGCCCATACGGTTTCTCTGCAGAAGATCGATCTCTCCCGGGACGAAGGCGGCATCCGGGTGACCGGAGGTCTCGAACCCGGAACGCGCATCGTGATTGCAGGGGTCCACAGCCTCAAGCAGGGACAGCAAGTCCGTGTCGACCAGGAGGCGGCGCCATGAAGTCGTTCAACCTCTCGGACTGGGCGCTCGAACATCGTTCGCTTGTCTGGTATTTCATGATCGCCTTCATGGCGGCGGGGTTATTCTCCTACTTTCACCTGGGACGGGAAGAAGACCCTGATTTCACGATCAAGACCATGGTGATCCAGGCTCAGTGGCCTGGCGCCTCGGCCGAGGAGATTACCCGCGAAGTCACGGATAGAATCGAGAAGAAGCTCGAGGAATTGGAGTCGCTCGATTACACCAAGAGCGTCACTGTTCC
>JBAPYK010000054.1:0-24964 GCA_049284695.1 Rhodoplanes sp.
TTGCCCCGCAATGGCTTGCTCGCGATCTTCTTCCCCTGACGGCTGCGCCGTCATTCCTCGCGCAACAACAAGATCGCTCCACCCGCCATCCTCCGCTGCGCTGCGGGCCTACGGCTGCGGGTCGGCCGTCGCGGCGCGAACAGATCGCCGTCAAAGCCCGTGATGGTCGCGGGTCCAAAACAGCAGTCAAGGAGATCACCATGGCTCAGATCGGCACCTTCACCCGCGGCGAAGATGGCTCCTACGCCGGCACCATCAAGACGCTCTCGCTCAGCATCAAGGTCCGCTTCGTCCCGGCCGAACCCTCGCAGAACGAAAAGGCGCCGGACCTGCGCGCGCTGGCCGGCAATATCGAAATCGGTGCAGCTTGGAAGCGCACTTCGAAGGAGAACACCGTGTATCACTCGGTGAAGCTCGACGACCCCTCCTTCCCGGCACCGATCTACGCCAACCTCGTCGAGGTCGACGGCGGTCACGCCCTCGTCTGGTCGCGCTGATCCGACCCGCGTCCAGGGCCGCGGTGCCGCAGGCGCCGCGGCTCTCCTCGCCCGGAATTATGCGGAGCGCGGCGAACCCAAAATGTCCGAAAAAGCCGAGCTCACACGGCACCGCTCCGCATAATGTTCAACTCCGCATAATCAGCACGGCCGACGAAGACGCGGTGGCTGGGAGCGTTCTCGGCTGAGCGGCTGCTCTCCGGGACGATGCGGACGTTCTTGGCCTGGACCGAGAGGGTGACGATTTCGCCGACGAATTCGTTGTTGCCGGTCTTCTTGAAGGTGCCGATGGTCGCCATGATAGTTCTCCTTGAACTCTGTTCCGAGCCCGCACCATTGCGGCCTCGATGGCGATCGGCAGGCCGAAGGCGATCGACGCGGCATCGCTTGCGACCGCAGCGCAGCGGAGGATGGCAGCCAGGCGACTTTGTTGTTTCGCGAGGAATGACGGCGCAGCCGGCAGGGGAAGAAAGTCGATCGGCGCCATTGCCGCATAGGCGATCGAGGCGCAGCCGACCTTCGGCCAGATCAGCCCATTGAAGAGGCCGTTTTGGAGCGGTTGGTTAGACAGAGATGGATTGAGGAGAACGTGGCAAGCGCGCTGCCGTCGCGATCCCGGCGTCAACGCGGTTGGCGATTCCACGCGACCGTTCTGGGCATGACCGCATCTCGACTCAGACACTGCTCTGGTAGGAAAGCTCGCACACCGATGTTTCGATCGCGCGACCGAACGACGCCTCACTGCTCCAGCGTGAAACTGCGATGACGCGACACGGGTTGACCGAGGCTAACCGAGTGGCGCTAACCGCCATTCCCATGGCTTTGATGACGAGGGCGGCGCTGTGGAGATCGACCGTTGGCCCCGCCTCTGCTGCTGATGGCGTCAGGCGCGCGCCAAGCCCCGCCCGGACGGTCCGGGCGCTGCCATCGCTGCCACGCGCACGAATGCTGTGACGCCAACCGCAATTGCGCCGATGACGGAAAAGACGATCTGCCACGTGTCGGAAGGCATCGTGTGCTTCACGATCCCATGGGTGGCGTGATAGCCGGCGAGCGCGGCGGGTGCGACGAAGACCATCGCGATCGCGAGGCGCAGCCAGAGCGGTCGCACGAAGGCGAGCATGAACTGGCCGATGCCGAGCGTCAGCGCGGCGGCGACAAGGCCGACGATGATCCCGCCGGTCCAGCCTGCGCCGGTCTGATAAGCCCAAGCGCCAGCGGTCGCGCCGGCGAAGACTGGCAGCGCAAATACGGCGAGTGTGAACAGAAGCCAGCAAAGCGCGCCGATTGCTGCGATGCTAGCGAGGATGCCGATGAAGATCATAGCGATGGTCTCCCGTGAGAAAATGTCTAACGGTCGCGCCTTCCACCACCACCGCGGCGCGACCTGAACATAGCCGAAACTGAGCGAAAACGGGAGCCGGAAATCCGGTGGGACTTCCGCTCTCGCGAGCAAGATCGTCGCAACTGTCACAAGGCCAAGGGATCGACTTCATGGCGATCGCTGTTGCGTCGCAGTTGTTGGCGGGACGACTGACAGGCTGCCGTCGCCGGCCCGGAACGTAACAATGCCGGAAAGGACGGCGCTCACGCGCCGCCGAATTTCCAGACAGGAATGCCGAGCTTGCGGGCCTTGTCGGCGAGGTTGTCCTGAATACCTGTGCCGGGGAAGTGCATGACGCCGATCGGCAGAACGTCGAGCATCTGATCATTGCGCTTGAACGGAGCGGCCTTGGCGTGTTTCGTCCACTCGGGCTTGAAGGCGATCTGCGGCACTTTTCGATGGTCGGCCCAGCGGGCGGCGATGCGCTCGGCGCCCTTTGGGCTGCCGCCGTGCAACAGCACCATGTCGGGATGCTTGGCGTGGACCTGATCAAGCTTGGCCCAGATCAGGCGGTGATCGTTGAAGTCGAGACCGCCAGTGAGGGCGATCTTCGGGCCCGCCGGTAGCATCACTTCGGTTTCGGCACGGCGCTTGGCGGCGAGAAAATCGCGGCTGTCGATCATGGCCGAGGTCATGGTGCTGTGGTTGACCATCGATCCGCTACGCGGGCGCCAGGTTGATCCGGTATGGCGCTCGAAGTGCTCGGCGGCCTGGTCGCGCATCAATTCGAAAGCGTCACGGCGTTCGATCAGCGTCTGGCCCTCAGCGGTAAGCCGCTCCAGCTCGACGGACTTCACCTCGGAGCCGTCCTGCTCCCGTTGGCTCCGCCGTTGCGCCTGCTCGTTGTCGTCGAGTTCGCGTTCGATCCGGTCGGTGGCGCGGTGGAAGAGATTGACGGCCGACCAGAGTAGATCGTCGAGGTCGGGCTCGAGGCGGGTGTCCTGCAAGGTGACAATCAGCGCATCGAAGATGTCGGCGATGGCGCCGGCGACAGCGTTCCCCTCGGGCAGCGGCCTCGGGTCGAGTTCATCCTGGAAGGGACGGAAGCCGTAAAGCTGAAGTTCGGTGAGAAGGTGGTCGGTAGGAGATGAAGCGTGGTGGGGCTCGAAATCGTCGCGATCGCTCGTCATGGGATGCTCCTTCGTCGGTTTGACCGCGACCCTCGCGGCCTTCTGGCGACGAAAGCCGTCCGGCGGGCCGGCCTTGCACCCGAAGCGAAGCGCAGGGCCGAAGCGTCAGCGGAGGATGGCGAAGCCCGGTTGTTTTGCTTCGCGATGCAAAGGCCCGGAGGGCCGGCGGAAAAGAACCGGGCGCAGCCATTGCGGGACCGGACCGTTTGACGGCCGATCGCCCTCTTGAAGGCCGGGTCGTGGTCTCTCCGGCGAGATGGGAAGCAGCCAGGGCGATCGCGCTGACAGCGCCGCCGCTCTTGTCGCATCCCTCCGGAACTACATCGCCTCGGCCGCGATGAAGCGCGCGACATCTTCCGGGGCGAGTTGGACGCGGACGTTGGCCCAGAGCGCGACGATGCCGAACAGCCTGAGATCCTCGTTGAAATCCCCGAGCGTCGGCGACAGAACAATCGCCTCGATCCCGACAGCGTTTGCGCGTGCGACCAAGCTATCGCGCGCACCATCGCCGGCCGGATCGTCGTCACGCACGATGTAGAGTCGGCGTAGAGTTGCCGGGAACAGGATGGCTGCGAGATGCGCGGCCGACAGCGCGGCGACCATCGGCATGCGGGACGCCGCCATTCGCAGCGACAGAATGGTTTCGATGCCTTCGCCGGCCGCCATTACGTCATGCGCCACGCCGAATCGGACTGCGTGGCCGAGGAGGTCGCCCATCGCCCGCCTGGGCGTGTCGACCGGCGCCTTGCCGCTGCCGTCGAGTGCAAGCCAGGTACGATGCGCGCCGGTGATCCGGCCGCCAAGATCGGTGACGGATGCGATCATCGCCGGCCAGCTCTCGGTCGGACTGTAGTCGCCCGGCCTGTAATAGCATCGGGGATGGAAGCGCAGCGATCCGGTTTCGTGCAAAGCCGTGATGCCGCGTTGGCGTAAGTACGTTTCCACGACCGTGCCCGGTATCGGTTGCGACATGGCGAAGAGCCGGCGTGCCGCCTCCGGCGATCCGGTCGGAGCTGGCGCCTGTCGCGGACTTGATTGCCGCTCAGGCTCGGGATGCGAAAGGCTGAGGAAGGTTCGCGCCTCTTCGGCGACGTCCTTGAAATCCACCAGACCGCGTGTCTCGCGGATGACATCGAGCAAATCGCCGTGTTCGCCAGTGGCGGCGTCGGTCCATTTGCCCGCAGCGCCCTTGCCGGATTCGGCGCCCTTCAGGCGGACGAACATGGACCGCCCCGGCGTGTTGCGGGCATCGCCGACCAGCCAGTAGCGTCCTTCACGGCGGCCGTTGGAAAGATAATGACGGCAGACCGCCTCAGCCTGCCTGGCCATACGGCGTGCTAGATCGAATGCATTGTCCGACATTGTGTCCTCCGAGACAAAAAAGGGCCCGCCATCGCTGGCGGGCCCCTGGCAGTGCGGTTGGCTCCTTCGTTATTCGGCCGCGGTCGCGTGGGCTTCGAGCGCGACCGAGTCATCCTCGGCCACGTCCTCATCTTCCACCACGGCCGTTTCGCCGCCGTCCGCCGTCATTTCTACGCCCGCTGCATCGGTGTCTGCTTCCGCGGCGTCGATGGCCTCGGTCTCAACGGAGTTCGGCACATCGCGACCGGGCGTGCGCAGCGGCTCCGGAAGCCATCCGGACTCCGCCAACAGCGTCTCGGCTTGCTCCGCCATCTCGGCCTTCTTGAGGTGCTCGATGCGGTCACCCGCCCGCGCACCTTTCGCCTCCCGCACGGCTGCGAGGATGCGGGCCTTGGTCACCCGACCGAAATAGGTGTCGATCGTCGGCGTCCAACCGGCTGCGACCATGTCGAGATCGACGGCCTGGGCGATCCGGTCGGCGTGGGCCAGCGCGCGAGGCTTGCGATTGTACGCCTCATAGATCGCGTTGACCGACAGCGAGACGCAGTGTGCGAACAGCGCCTGACGGCTGTCACCGTCGAACGCCATAAGCCCGTCCCAAAGTTCGGCCGGTTCCTTGGGCAGGGCGGCGAGCCAAGCCTGATGCCGGGCGTCGAAAGCAACAGCGAGCGTGCTGTCCGCGAGGCCCGGCGCCTGAGCGCTGAAACCGGCGCTCTTCAGATCGAGCTCAAGACAAGTGTCCTGCGCGTAGCGGTAGAACACCTTGAGGCATAGGGCGTGAAGCGCGGCGACGAAGGCGATGTCAGGATTCTCGCCCAGCGCGTGGCGAAGCGCGAGGGTCCGATGGGACGTCAGCTCGGTCATCAGCCGGTCGGGGATCGGCTTGATACCATCGTCTTCCTCGGGCTCATCCGCAGGAGGCTCCGTGCCTGCGACCACGCTCGTACCGTCATGCTCGGTTCGCGCCGCGATCGTCGGCTCGTCGGCCGGATCGGTCTCGGCGTCGTTCTCCGGGGCGATCGGAAGTTCGTCCTCGGGGCGGACATAGCCGCGCTCGATGCGCAGGGCGCCCGAGCCGTCGATGCTGACAAAGGCGCCAGCCCGCGCGACTTCTTCGGGATCGAAGACCTGGGGGCGATCATCGAAGGCGGCAAGCGCCGTCTCGATTTCGCCAAGCCGCTGATCGACCTCGTCGGGCAGTTCCTCGGCTTCGGCGTAGGTTTCCTCCAGACCGTTCATCTCGGCTTGCAACGCATCGCGCGTCGCCTGCTCATCGTCGGTGAGCGGAATCTGCTCACCGCGCAGTTGCCGCAGGCCATAGGTGTGGCCGTAGGCAAAGTCGGGCGCGACATCGATCCACTTCCAGCCTTCGGCGCTGATCGCCTCGGACTGCTCCCGCAGCTTCTCGGCCACCTGCATGTCGAGGAGACCGACATCCTGCAGCCAGCCGCCGTCGTCGCCCTGGAACAGGTCGCGCAGAATCACGCCGCCCGCCTCGGTGTAGGCGTCGAGGCCGATGAATTGCGCGCGCTTGTCAGACGCCCGCACGGCGCCCTCGGTGAGCATCCGGCGGATGACATGCGGCTCCTTGGAGTAGGACTGACTTAGGCGCTCGAACACCTGCTCCTGGCGCTCATGATCGCCGTTGACGGTGAACGCCATGAGCTGGTCCAGCGTCATGCCGTCGTCGGCATAGACGTCGAGCAGCTTGGGCGAGACGGATGCAAGGCGGAGGCGCTGCTTGACGACCGACACAGCGACGAAGAAGGCCGCGGCGATGTCCTCCTCGGATTGACCCTTCTCACGCAGCGCCAGAAAGGCCCGGAACTGATCGAGCGGATGCAGCGGCGCGCGCTGGACGTTCTCGGCGAGACTGTCCTCCTCGGGGATGCCGTCCTCGCGCACGACGCAGGGCACGGGCGCGGTCTTGGCCAAGCGCTTCTGCTTGACCAGAAGTTCGAGCGCGCGGAAGCGGCGGCCGCCGGCCGGAACCTCGAACATGCCGGTCTCGACGCCTTCGGCATCGCGAACCGGCCGCACGGTGATGCTCTGCAGGAGCGTGCGCCGGGCGATGTCCTCGGCCAGCTCGTCGATCGAGATGCCGGCCTTGATCCGGCGGACATTGGACTGGCTCAGCACCAGCTTGTTGAACGGGATGTCCCGCGATGAGGACAGGACGATCTTCTGAACTCGGGTCATGGTCATTCTCCATGACGGGCGGCCGTGAGACTCTCTCTCGACCTCAACCCGTCACGAAGCGAGCGCAGCCCTCTTCCTCTAGGAGGCTGGGGCTACGCGGAATCGTAAAGGCGTGGAGCCGTGGACCCGGCTCCACGCCTCCCGGCATTACCGGACGCTGGAAAGGAGCTTCGCGGCTTTGCCCTCCAGCTCCAGCCGCGCATCTTGATGTGGCTTGGCGCGGGCGAGCGCCGTGATTCCCTGGACGAAATCGAAGATCGACTCCGGCGGCCGCCCTTCTTCCTCCAGCACGGTGGCGATGATCTTCTCGGTCTCGGGACGCGAGAAGCCGCGCCTGCGCAAGAAGCTCTCGCGATCCTCATCCTTGCGGGCAACGGTCTGCTCGCGAGCGGCCCTGATCCCCGCCAGAAACGGCGCGGGCGACGACGTGGCGAAGCGTTCCAGCGCCGGCGCGGCCTGATGCGCGAACCGGTGGCTGGCGAACTTGCTGTGGCGGATCGAGATCTCCTCGAAGCCCTCGGCGCCCCAGATATTGCGATTCATGCAAACTGCGCGGAGGTAGAAGGACGCCATGCCGAGCGTCTTGGAGCCCACCTCGCTGTTCCAGCAATAGAAGCCGCGGAAGTAGAGGTCGGGATCGCCGTTGGGGAGCCGGCCAGCTTCGATCGGGTGGGCGTCGTCGACCAGAAAGAGGAAGACATCGCGATCGGAGGCATAGAGGGTGGTCGTATCCTTGGTCACCTCGACGAACGGGTTGTGCGTCATGGTCGACCAATCGAGCAGGCCCGGCACTTTCCAGCGCGTATCGCCCGTACCCTCACCGGCGATCTTCATGACCGCGGCGACCAGCTCATGGTCCCAGATACGGCCATAGTCCGGGCCGGTGACGGCGCGCAGTTCGATCCGCCCGTCGTCCGCCTCCAGCGTCTTCACCAGCTCGGCCCGGTGCGAGAGCAGCCCGTGCTGCATGTTGATGCCGGCAAGCGGCGCGGGGAGTTGCCGCATATAGCCGGCGGGCGCGCCGACCAGGCTGCACATCTGGCCGAACGACCAGTGCGTGGGGGCGATGGG
Source organism: Rhodoplanes sp. (assembly GCA_049284695.1). GTDB lineage: Bacteria > Pseudomonadota > Alphaproteobacteria > Rhizobiales > Xanthobacteraceae > Rhodoplanes. Next base: position 7,644 of record JBAPYK010000054.1, read on the forward strand.
CTCCTCGCGACCCGGGACGATCAACGCCAGGCGTTCGGCGTCGCCACGACTGGCCTCGACACGAAGGGTACGGGTCTCGGTGGTACGTGCGGTGGCTCGATCGGCGCGGGCGCGAACGGCAGCATAGAGAGCGCTTAGCGACAGATAGCGCTCGTCGTCCGGCCGTGAGAACCACTCGGACGACACGCGCCCGATCCGTTCGCCTCGAGAGATGTCGACTTTATACCCCGCGGCAACCGGCGGGGCACCGAGGGCGTCTCGCTCGGCGAGGGTGTTTATCTGGGTCATGGCAGAATCTCCATGACGGGCCGGCCGGGAGCCTCTCTCTCGACCATCAACCCGTCACGGCGACAGCCGCGGCCCTCTCCCTCTAAAAAACGCCCGGCTGAAACGCCCACGCGCCTCGATCTACGTGGCCTCAGTCCCGGGGCATCGCGGGATATCTCCACGAGCGGGCGCGAAGCTATGAGCGAGAGAGTTGTGCGACGTTGTTGGCGGATTAGTATGAAACCCAATTGCGCCGCCCGTGAACAAAAAAAGACCGCTTGCGGCGCCAGAGCAGTTCCGTCATCACTTCCGTAACATCAAAATGGCAGCGGATGTCTGATTCCATCTACCTTGATAATCAAGCTACGACCCCCACCGATGCGAGGGTGCGCGACGCCATGCTTCCGTTCCTGGAGGTTCGAGCCGTTGGGAACCCGCATCACACGACCACGGTGAAGTTCTGGGGCTGCTCCGGTTACCCGGATTATTGTCGGAACACCGAGGACTTCTGACGCGCGGGGTTCCCTTTAGACGGATCGCGGATTTGCGACTATGCGATCGGGCAACGGATGAATTTCTCGACCGCGCTGTCGAGGAACACGCGCTTAAGGTGATGTCCGGCTCCTTCAACTAGGCTGCGCGCGATCAACGGCAATTCACGAACGGAGCGACCGACGTCATCCATGGCGATCGGCGCGTCGCTTTCGGGGACGTCGATGCGCGTGACATTGTTCTTGCCGACGAGGAGATACGCTTGACCAAGAGCATTGCGTGACTGCGCGCGGGCTGCTGCGTTGAAGGAACGCATGAAGGCCCATTCCTTGATTCCGCCATACTGCGCCCTCGCGTCGACCGTGAAGGTTGACTCTCCCGTTCCGAGACTCAGGATGCGCACATCCTCTCGGGCGACGTCGAAGCAGGCGAGCGCATCGACGAGAGCATTCATGACCGGGTTGTTTGCCCAGATGCCGCCGTCAATCGTGATGTAGCCGTCGTCGTCGACTCCCGGGTAATAAGATGGGGCGGCCGTTGTATGAAGCGCGACGTGCGCGAACTTCTTGTGCCGGTCCTTTTGATAGTCGGGATGATGCGGCGTCTTATAGAGAAAAGGCTCGCCGTGGCGACCCTCGAAGCTAGGGATCACTAGCCGGGTCATCGCGTCGTCGAGAACCTTATCGCCGAAGATTCGAAGCAGCTCATCCTTGAGCGCGGATTGATCGTGCTTCGGCTTGAAGACCCATCGCAGCATCCTCGACAACTTGCCAAGGCCGGCGGCGGGAGGAAAAATCTTGTCACCGCGTTCCACATAGATGTTCAGCGCCTCCTGAGTCGAAAGGCCGTGTGCCAGTGCGAGGGCGATGATGCCGCCCGTCGACGTGCCCGCGATCATGTCGAAGTGATTGGCGATGGAGGTCGCGCCAAGGAAGCGCTTTTCGAGTTCGGCGAGGAACGCAGCCGGAAACACGCCGCGGATTCCGCCACCATCGATGGAGAGGATACGAAAAGGGCGACCTTGCGGCCACGGCTGCTTGAGGCGTGCATGCTGAATGGTGCCATCCGATCGGCGCAGCGGAATGTAGTTCATGCTGTCGTCTCCCGAGCAATCGGCCCGCAAGGATCAGCGTGGCGTCCGCCACCGGTCCAGCGTCCGGTCATTAACCAAAGTTCGTAACAGGCCAGCCAGTCGAGCGCCCAAGGCACGGTCGTGCTGGCGATGGTCATCGTCGGTGCCCATTCGTTCTCGCGCGGATCGAACAGGCAGAGCGTCGGATCGTCCGCAGGCGGATACACGTGCGGGAGCTGTCCTTCCGGATTGCTAGGCATCCGGATCAACGCAGGCGAGATGACCCGCACCTCAGGAGGTGCGCCGAGCTGATACCGAATCTCCAAGACGTATTTCGAATATTGCGGCCGCACGGGACCCATCCATCGCGCAGACTGTGAGCGGCGATCGACGCGGCGCGCGACGAGCTGCGGCCAGGTCGCCTTCATCGCCGCGATCTGCTCGTCGATGGAGAGCGGTACCGCCGTCATCAGATCTTGCGTCCGAAGAAGGTGTGGGGCTTCGCCGCGGACACTGCGGGATTGATCACCGGCGACACTGACGCGGCGGCCGCGGCCGGCCACAGCACGCCGCCTCGTCGGGTGTAGAGCTGACGCGACTGCTGAATGCCGGTGCCGACCTGCGCAGCGATCTGGTCTGCTGCGCGGGTCACGACGCGATCGCCGAAGTTCTCGCGCAGCTCGCCCATCATGTCATTCGGGAGCATTTCGCCCTTGCGCATGGCTTCGAGAGCATGCACGAGCTCGCGCAGATGGCCGGCGAACTCGTTCTGCTGCGCAATCGATTTCGGCCAGCGATCAGTGAACACGTCATCCGGGCACACCGGGTTGGCGACGTGCAATTTCTTGCCATACAGCGACGCATATTCGATTTCGTGGATGATCCAGTTCGCGAGCCGCACCACCATCGCGCTCAGGGACGTGTTCGGTTGCGCGGCAACGGCCGCGTAGTAGGAGAGCATGACGGACGGCGGGATACGCCCACTGTATGTGGCGTAGCGAACATTCCGAAAGCGTTTGATCAGCTGCAGGGCAAGTGTCGCGGTGTTCTTGACCACGAAGTCACACTGGTCGGGCACGTCGTCCACGTCCGCGTCAGCACGAAAAGCAAAGCCCGCCTGATCGCGCCAACGCCGATGGAATTCCTTTGCCATGCGCAGCTCAAGGGGCGTCATGCTCGCATACCACTCCGCAAAGCCGTAGGCGTTCATGTCGACGAGGCGATCATCGGCAGACCGGTGCGGGCCCTTGGCGTGGGTAATATGGCTCTCGCGGTCGAGGGTGCCGTAGATGCGCAGCGCCGGTGTCACATCGAGATGCATCTTGTCGGCGTAGAACAGTGTGACGCAACGCGTCTGACGCAGCACCCGCTGGACCGGATAGTCCAGGAGCGCTGCTTCGAGCTCGATCAGAATTTCGAGCGGTTCCATCAGCCGAAAGCGGCCGCCGAGTTGGGAGACGATATCGAGGTCGTATTCATCGTCGGTGCCGCGGGTCGAGATGGTGGCATCGATGGCCATCGATCCTTGCGGGTAGAAGTGCTCGATCTGGTCGCGAAACGCGTCTTGCCCTTCGAGATGCCGCCGGACGGCCTCATAGCGGGCCTTTGCCTTATCGTGCAGCGATGGCGGCAACTGGATGCTGAGCGCGATCTCCGCAAGAATGCGATCGAGCGGGTCGTCGAACGGATTGAGGCCGGTCAGTGCAAACTGGGTATTCAAGTCATCCTCCATGGCGGGCCGCGCGCCAGGTCTGGCGCATCTGCATCTCCGCACCGCCCGCGCGACGTTCTGGATGACATGAGCCGATGTGCGTCTAATCAGAACAAACATGGTGAGCTTGAATACGCCTGTCAAGGGACATAAGGTGCTGCTACTCCGAACGGAAAGAGAGCCAGTCAGCTCACGTGGATGAAATGAAATTTGGCACCCGAATCAAAGAGTTACGAACACGGAAGGGGTTGACGCTGGAGCAGCTCGGTCAGCAAACCGGGACCTCCAAGAGTTACATCTGGGAGCTGGAGAATAAGAATCCGCCTCGTCCGTCAGCCGAAAAGCTGTCGGCGATCGCCGACGCCTTGGACGTTACCGTCGACTACCTAATCGGAAGCGACGAACAGACCCTCCACGAAGCCGAGGACAAGGCCTTTTTCCGTCAATACAGCAGCCTCCCTGAAGAGACACGCCGACAAATCCGGGAGATGGCTCGCATCCTGGATACAAAGAGGCGGAAATGAGCGACGCGAGCCGACTCCGCCCGCTCAAGGAAGCGGTTCGCATCACGCAGATGCTCGACCATGTGTTCGGGGCTGATCGGTTCGACCGAGGCCCGGTAGATGTCGCTGCCCTGGCGCTAGAATATTCTCGCCAGGTCGCGCCACAGAGCCCGATTCATCAAGTCGTGGAGCGCAACATTCCCGGGTGCGTCGGCGCGTTAGTGTATAGCGAGGCGCACCCGCGCCAATGGGCGATCATGTATCATGTCGGGCAGTCGCTTGGCCGGCGAGTGTTCACGATCGGACATGAGTTCGGTCACTACGTTCTGCATAGGCAGATGATCGAGGACGACGCGAGCTTTAATGGCGGGATCTATTGCGATGAGAACGCCGTCGAGCGTCGCAACGGATCCGGGATCGAGCAGGAGGCGGACGAGTTTGCTGCGGCGCTGTTGATGCCGTTTCACGACTTCCGGCATCAGCTTCCGGCCAAGGAGCAATCGGACTTTGATATTCTCAGCCGTCTTGCAAGGCGGTACGGCGTATCGTTAACGGCCGCGATCTTGCGCTGGCTCGAATACACAGAAACGCGCGCGATCATGGTCGTATCGAATGAGGGTTTTGCTCACTGGGCGAAACCAAGCAAAGCCGCATTGAGATCAGGACGTTACCTTCGGACAAAGAACACGGTGTTCGAACTGCCCAAGCAGGCATTCGCGGCGCGGGGCGACTATTCCGACGCCGCCATCACCGGGATGATGCAGCCGGCCGATGTGTGGTTTCCGGAACCGGTGTTCGAGATGTGCTTTCGCTCTGATCGATATGATCAAGAAATAACGGTCCTCCAGTTTGAGGCAGATGGTCCTCGCTTCCAGGAGGAAGAGGAGGAGACGGACGTCTTCGACCAATTTATCAGAAGCGGTCAACTGCCGCTTCGGTAGCTTGCAGCGCGGCCATGTGTTTGGCGATCGTCACGGGCCGAGTTCGCATGCGATCGGACCATCGTTCATCAAGATCGGCATAGTCCCCTGTATCTGGTTGAGGAGCTCGATCGCTGCGGGCAGTCGAACCTCGTAGTGTGTCGCAGTCGAGCGGCGTTCGACCATCGCGCGCGGCTATCGCCTGCGCGCAACTGCCAAAAATATTTCCGCAGACTAAATCGCAGACTAGTTCGATTTTTTAGTCTGCGGCGAGTTCAGCTCGATCCAAAAATAGATTGTTTCTCAGCAACTTGAATGGCGCGCCCGAAGAGATTCGAACTCCTGACCCCCAGATTCGTAGTCTGGTGCTCTATCCAGCTGAGCTACGGGCGCGTGCCGTCTGGCCGAAGCTGCACGACGGCAGCGGATAGCTATAGCGCAGAACCCGGCTTGGCAAGGCTGCTAGCAGAGAGCCGCTGCAACCGCGATACAAAGGGCAACGACCGCGACTATTGGCGTCTGCCGAGTTCCGCTTTTTCGGACAGGCTTTGTGCGGCCGCTGAGCCGACCGTGTTGGCTCCCCAAGGGTCGGTGATCAGCGCGCCGCGCCCCGGTGTGGGTCGTGATCGGGCGTGCCGCGCCATGGTGCGGGCTGGTTTACCCCGGCGGAGAGTAACGCCCGCCCGGCCGATGGTTCAGGCCGGCGCCCGCTGTTCGCGCTGGCGCTTCAGTTCCACGGCCTGATCCGGGATGGTGATCCGGAAGGTCGCGCCGATGGTTCCCTCGACCAGCCGGATCTCTCCACCATGCGCCCGCACCAGTTCGGCCGCAATCGCCAAGCCCAGCCCGGTTCCCCCGGCGCGAGTCGAGCCCTGGAACGCCTCGAACAGATGCTCCCGCGCCCGCGTCGTCAAGCCGGGTCCGGTGTCGGAGACTTCGAGCACGACCACCGCGCCTTCGCGGCGGCCGGTGACCCTGATCTGATCGCGGGTCGGGTCGTTGGCCGCGCGCCCTTCGAGCGCCTGGATGGAATTGCGGACGAGGTTGATCAGCACCCGCAGGAGCTGGTCATAGTCGGCGTCGATCATCAGCCCGCGCTCGATCGCTTCGACCCATCCGATCGGTCCGTCGGGCGCGAGCCCGGCCGACTCGCGCACTTCGGTCACCAGCCGTTCGACCTCGAACCGCTTGCGATCGGGCGGAGGTTCCTGCGCCCGCCCGTAGGACAAGGTCGATTCGCAATAGGCGATGGCGCGTTCGAGCGCGTGCATCAGCTTCGGCGCAAAGCGCTGCACTTGCGCATCGTCGATGCCGCCGAGTCGGTCCGAAACCAGCTGGGCGGACGCGAGCATGTTGCGCAGATCGTGGTTGATCTTTGAGACCGCGAGACCGAGCGCGGCAAGACGATAGCGCTCCGCCAGCATCGACGCGAGGTCCTGCTGCATGGCGGCAAGTTCGCGCTCGGCGACCCCCAATTCGTCCGCCCGGCGGGACGCGACGATAACCCGCGATGGATTCTCGGGATCGGCGCGAAACGCCGTCACGTTGGCAATGATGCGGTGTAGCGGACGCACAAAGAGGTAGTGCAAGGCTAGATAGACGAGGGCCGCCGTGATGGCGGAGATGATCAGCGAGAGCAGCAGCACGTTGCGGGAATAGCGCCACATCGCCTTCTTCAACGGGCCGACCTCAAGCACGATCTCGACAAACTCGCCGCCTTTGGGCGCAGGACCGACCGCCCGGATCAGCTCGCTGTCGCGGGCGCTGAATAGGATTTCGAAGGCATCGACGATTGCCCCGAGCGGCGATTCATTGCGCACGTCGACGGTTTGGATCACGTCGCTGGCCAGGAAGTCGGAGGTGGCGAGAAGGTTGCGCTGCTGGCCCGTCTTCATCGCGACGGCGCGCGCGTCGATGCTGTCGAGTATCTGGCGGGCGAGACTTTCCGGGACCATACCGCTCGGCGCCGCATCGAGCACAAGCGCGGCCGTATGCGCTGCGGCCAAGCGATCGCTTAGCCAGGCGACGCGAAAATTGGCGACCGACGGGACGTAGATCAACACTTCCGCCAGCATCACGAAGAGAATCGTGAGCACCAGCAACTTACCTGACAGACCGAAATGGTAGCTACGTCGGCCCGGGTCCGCCGCGATCGAGGAATTCGTCGTTTCCAGCATTCGTGCGATTGCACCAGCGTCTGTCAGCCCAGGCGACGCAGTACACCAATAATGCGACGCACGAATGGATTCGTCAAACTGCGTGTGTAGACAGCGACGGCGGCGCGCTTTCCGATTTCAGCGAACGTGGGGTAGGCGACCGTCAGCTCGGCAAAGGAGCGGACGGTCAGGTTTTGTTTGATCGCAAGCGCCCACATCGCAATCAGCTCGCCTGCATGCGCGCCAACGATAGTAGCGCCAAGAATGCGGCCGCGTTGCGACGCGATCACCTTGATATGCCCGTGCGTCTGCCGCTCGGTCTGGGCGCGATCGTTTTCGTGATAGGGCCAACGCAGCACGTTTATTTTGCCCCCTTGTTGCCTCGCCTCGGCCTCGGTCAACCCCACCTGAGCGAGCTCCGGGTCGGTGAAGGTGACCGCCGGAATCGCCCGGTCCTCGGCCCGCACCGGCAAACGGAACAGCGCGTTCCGGATCACCAGCCCGGCATGATAATTCGCGACATGGGTAAACTGCCGGCCGCCCGCGGCGTCGCCGATGGCGTAGACGCGCCGGTTGGTGGTGCGCAGGCCTTTGTCGACCACAACCCCGCTACTCCCATAGGCGACGCCGGCCTTGTCGAGCCCGAGATCGTCCACGTTCGGCTTGCGTCCAACCGCGATCAGCAGGTGCGTCCCCGTGACCGTTTCTTCGCTCTGCTCGGTCTTCACCAGGACGGCGATCTCGCCGCCTGCCGCCTCCGGCGGCCTGATCGCCGTGACCGCCTGTCCGCCGCGGATCGCAATGCCTTCCTTTCGCAGCGCTTCGAGCACGACATTCGCGCATTCGGGATCGTCGCGGCCGAGGGGGGTCGCCGCTTCGATCACGGTGACCTCGGATCCAAGCCTGGCGAAGGCCTGGCCGAGTTCGAGCCCGATGGCGCCGCCGCCGATCACCACCAAGCGCTTCGGCAGCTCCGTCAGATCGAACACGGTCTCGTTGGTGAGATAGGGCGTCTCAGCGAGCCCCGGAATCGGCGGGATCGCCGGCGCGGACCCTGTCGCGATGACGACGCGGCGGGCTTTGATCTCGGCCACGCCCTCGACCACGACCGTATCGCCGTCGGTAAAGCGGGCGCGGCCCTTCACCACGCGCACGCCCAGGCCGGTGAACCGGGCGACCGAATCGGTCGGCGCGATCGCCGCGATGACGTCGTGGACATGGGCGTGAACGGCGGCGAAATCGATCGTGGGCGGTGCGGCATGGACGCCGAACCGCGCCCCGTCGGTCACCCATTTGGCGCGTTTGCCCGCCGCGATCAGCGCCTTGGACGGCACGCAGCCAAAATTGAGGCAATCACCGCCCATCCTCGCCTGTTCGACCAGAACCACGGGAACGCCGAAAGCGGCCGCTGCCGCGGCGACCGAAAGGCCGCCGGATCCGGCGCCGATCACGCAGATATCGGGTCTGAGCACGTCAGGCATTCGGCAGCAGCCCTCCAATCACGCAACCGGGCTCGCGCCCGAATGGATCAGGTCATGCTGTATCGCTCTCGCGGTTGCCCCTCCAGCGCTTGATGGCGAGCGGGACCAGGGCGACCACCGAGATGACGGCCAAAGCGGTGATCAACTCGGGCGTCAAGGCGAGCCGCACGTCGAAGTCGACCACGCAAGGATCGCGCCCGGCCGAGCGGCAGGCCTCGTAAGCGGTGGCCTGGGCCGCGATCGCACTGTCGAGGCCAGCTCCAAACAGGGCGAAGGCGAAGGTGAGGGGAATGATTCCGATGGCGGTTGCTGCAATGAACAAGACAAACCGAACCCCGAATAGGGCAGGTGCAATATTGACGAGCCAGAATGGAAATAACGGAACGAGGCGAAGGAATAACAGATAGCTGAAGGCGCCGCGGCGAAAACCGTCGGCCAGTTTTTGCGCGAAGGGACCCGCCCGCTTGACCAGCCATCCGCCGAGCGCGGACCGCGCGATGAGAAAGATGATGGACGCTCCCGTCGTCGCCCCGATGAAGGCGCCGAGAGCGCCGACCAGCGGACCGAAGAGAAGTCCGCCGGACACGGTCATCACCGAGGCGCCGGGGATCGATAGCGCCACGACGCCGATATAAAGGGCGACGAAACCGGCAAACGCCGTCAAAGGGTGACCGGCGACAAAGGCATTGATCGCCGCGCGGTGGCGAATCACGGTTGCGAGCGACAATTCGCGGTACAGCCCCGTCGCCACGACGATCGCGCTGATGCAGACGATCAGCGCGAGCAGCGCAAGCGTTGCCCAGCGGCGCGCTCCGAAGGAGCGGTTGGCACGATCATCGCGGATTGTCGACGCCTTTCACGACCGAGTCGGACGAAATCAGGCCTATAGGGCCATTATCTTGTCTTCGTTCTATAGCCGCTCTGTGCAACGACGGCCTCCGCATGAAGGCGCAACCTCACCGCTATTTGAGCACCTGCCTCACGATCCCTCGCGACGGCGTGATGCTGGGAGGCGAGCGCCGGTGCGGCCGACTTGCATTGACGCGAACAGGCCCCTCCCGTATAAGCCGCGGAACTTTTTCCGACAGCGCGATCCACGAGACTTGTCTGCCATAGGCTGCCAAAGGCTCCGGCGTTTGCGCGAACGCTTGAGCACAAAAAGCGGAGACGAAACCCGTGAAGCGGACTTATCAGCCGAGCAAGCTGGTGCGGAAGCGCCGACACGGTTTCCGCGCCCGTATGGCGACCAAAGGCGGCCGCAAGGTCATCAATGCTCGCCGCGCGCGGGGCCGCAAGCGGCTCAGCGCGTGACGGCGCCGATGCCGGCCGGGCCTCGGTTCCATGGAGCGGTTGAAGCAGCGGTCGGACTTTCTTGCCGCCGCCGCCGGGGCGAAGGCCCCGGCGACGGGTTTCATTCTGCAGGCGCGTGAGCGCGGCGACGCGGGCCCGCCGCGGGTCGGCTTTACCGTGTCAAAGAGGGTCGGCACCGCAGTCGAACGCAGCCGGGTTCGCCGAAGGCTGCGCGAAATTGTGCGGCTTTCGGCCGCGGGGCGGCTGCATTCAGGCAAGGACTACGTACTGATCGGACGGCGAGCCTCCCTCAATTTGCCGTTTAACCGGTTATGCGCGGACTTTCTCGGCGCCTTGACCCGCGTGCATCGAGGCCGTCGCGCGGAAACGAAGGCGCCCAACCCCGCGCCGATGCCAACCACCGAGCCGCCTGTCGGCGAGAGCACGCAATGAGCGAACACAAGAACACAATACTGGCCATCGTGTTGTCGGGGGCCGTTCTGTTGATTTGGCAGTATTTTTTCGGGCTGCCGCAAATGGAGAAACAGCGCCAGGAGGCGCTGCAGCGGCAGCAACAGCAGACCCAGCAGGTACAGCCCACCCCGGCGCAGCCGGCCCCGACGCAACCGACCCCGCAGGCTTCGGGCGGAGCGCCTGCGCCGGGAGGGGCGCCCGCGCAGAGCACGGCGCCGACGCAACCGATCCCGCAAGCCGGAGGAGCGCCCACGCCGGGAGGGGCGCCCACGCCGGGAACGGCGCCGTCGCCGACGCCCACAGCCTCCAGTTCGCATTCGCGTGAGGCTGCGGTGGCGGCCGGCGAGCGCGTCGCCATCGATACGCCGAACATCAAGGGATCGATCGCGCTCAGGGGCGCGCGCATCGACGATGTCGCGCTGGCGCGCTACCGCGAGACCGTCAATCCCAATTCGCCGGCGATCGTGCTGTTGTCTCCCTCCGGCACGCCGCATCCTTTCTATGCCGAGTTCGGCTGGGTGGGCGGCGCAGGCCAGAAGCTTGCGCTTCCGGGTCCGGATACGATGTGGCGGCAGGAGGGATCAGGGCCTTTGACGCCGGCCCACCCGATCACGCTCGTCTACGACAATGGCCAAGGCCTCACTTTTCGGCGCACCATCAGCGTCGACGACAAGTACCTGTTCACCCTCAAAGATGAAGTGGTCAACAAAGGGACGGCGCCAGTCTCGTTGTATCCCTATGGGCTGGTCTCGCGCCACGGCACGCCGCAGACACTCGGCTACTACATCTTGCATGAAGGTCTGATCGGCGTCTTGGGCGCCGATGGGTTGCAGGAGGTGACCTACAAGACCATCGAAGACAAGAAGGCGATGAACTTCGGCGTCACCAATGCGTGGCTTGGGATTACCGACAAGTACTGGGCGGCGACGTTGCTGCCCGATCCAACCGCGCATGTGCAGGCGCGTTTTTCCGCCGGTTCGATCGGCAACATGAAGAGCTATCAGGCCGACTACCTGCTCGATGCGGTAACGGTTGCGCCCGGAGCGACCGTGACGGCGAGCGGCCGGCTGTTCGCCGGCGCCAAGGAGGTGAGCGTCGTCGACAATTACGACAAGACGCTCCACCTCAACCGGTTCGAACTCCTGATCGATTGGGGCTGGTTCTATTTCATCACCAAGCCGATGTTCATGGTGATCGATTTCTTCTTCCGCTGGACCCACAATTTCGGCGTCGCGATCCTGATCGTCACGGTGCTCGTCAAAATCTTGTTCTTCCCGCTCGCCAACAAGTCCTATGCCTCGATGGCGAAGATGAAGGCGGTGCAGCCGCAGATGACGGCGATCCGGGAACGCTGGCCGGACGATAAGGTCAAGCAGCAACAGGAACTGATGGAGCTATACAAGCGCGAGAAGATCAATCCGATTGCCGGCTGTCTGCCGATCGTGATCCAGATCCCGGTGTTCTTCGCGCTCTATAAAGTGCTGTTCGTCACCATCGAGATGCGGCACGCCCCGTTCTTCGGCTGGATCAAGGACCTCTCCGCGCCCGATCCAACCAATGTGTTCAACCTGTTCGGACTGCTGCCATTTGATCCGACGCTTATCCCGGTGATCGGCTCGTTTCTGCATATCGGCGCCTGGCCGCTGATCATGGGCGTGACCATGTGGGTGCAGATGAAGCTCAACCCGTCCCCGCCCGATCCGACGCAGAAGATGATCTTCGACTGGATGCCGGTGATTTTCACCTTCATGCTGGCGAGCTTCGCGGCCGGATTGGTGATCTACTGGGCGTGGAACAACACGCTTTCGGTGATCCAGCAGGCGGTGATCATGCGCCGCCACGGCGCCAAGATCGAGCTGTGGGACAACATCAAATCGGTTCTTCCCAAGCGCAAGACGCAGGAGTGACCGGCATTGCGGTCGGGGGTGAGAACAGATCAGGCTCATGCCCGAACCGTCCTTCAGTCCCAAGGAGATTGCCGACGGACGCCGGCTTTTCGCCGGCGACTGGCGCTTCGTCTGCGCTGCCGCTTCGGTCGCCTCGTTGCCGCCGTCGCGCGGCGTTGAGGTGGCGTTCGCAGGCCGCTCGAATGTCGGCAAGTCGAGCCTTGTCAACGCGCTTACCGGCCGCCATGCGCTTGCGCGCATCTCGCACACGCCCGGGCGTACTCAGGAGCTGAACTTCTTCTCCGCCGGCGACCGCTGGAAGCTGGTCGATATGCCGGGCTACGGTTACGCCGCGGTCGCCAAGACGAAAGTCGCCGCCTGGACGGAGCTGATTCGCGCTTACTTGCGCGGCCGCGCCAATCTCGCGCGCGTCTATGTGCTGATCGACGCGCGGCACGGCATCAAGGCCGCAGACGAGGCGTTGTTTGATCTTCTCGACGAAGCCGCGGTGAGCTACCAAGTCGTGTTGACCAAGGCCGATCAGGTCGCAGGCGAAGTGCTGGCATCGCGCCTCGAAGCGACCGCCGCAGCGCTCGCCAAGCGAAAGGCGGCGTATCCCGAGGTGCTCGCGACCTCGGCGCGCACCCGCTCAGGCATTACCGAGCTGCGCGCGGCGGTCGCGAAAGTGGTGGCCGAGCGCGGCCAACGGGGGTGACTCATGGCGACAGCATTGCTTGTCATTCTGGCGGCGCTCATGGGCGCCGGCGGGGTTGTCCTCGCGGCCGCCTCGGCGCATGCGGTCCCGAATGCGGGGCTGGATAGCGCCGGCCACATGCTGACGCTGCATGCGGCAGCCGTGCTGGGCGGCGTCGCCGTTCTCAATGCCGGCCTGATGTGGCGTCCGCTCGGCGCGATCGCGCTGTTCGGCCTGGTGCTCGGCGCGCTCCTGTTCGCCGGGGACATTGCGCTGCGCGCCTTCGCGGGCCACCGGCTCTTTCCCATGGCCGCGCCTACGGGCGGCACCATCATGATTCTGAGCTGGCTCGCCCTTGCCGTCGCCGGGATCGCCGGCTTATCTCGCGGCGCTTAGGCCTCGCCGCCGGTCCTTGTGCGGATCGGTTTCCCCTGGACCGTAAAATGCTCTAAAAACGGCGCCGAATACTGCGTTTTTCGACCGCGTCTGCTTGTTCGAATTTTCCCCGCCCGCCCCGCAAGGATCGTGACATGTCCGTCGCCCCGCACGAAATCGCTCGCGTGCTGATCGAGGCGCTGCCACACATGCAGCTCTACGACGAAGAAATCGTCGTGGTGAAATATGGCGGGCACGCCATGGGCGAGGAGCAGGCCGCCCGCAGCTTTGCGCGCGACATTGTGCTGCTCGAGCAGACCGCGATCAACCCGGTGGTGGTGCATGGCGGCGGGCCGCAGATCGGCGACATGCTCAAAAGGCTTGGAATCAAGTCCGAGTTTGCGGCGGGGCTGCGCATCACCGACGCCGCCACGATCGAGATCGTGGAAATGGTGCTCGCCGGCTCGATCAACAAACAGATCGTCGGATACATCAACGAGGCGGGCGGCAAAGCGGTCGGGCTTTGCGGCAAGGACGGCAATATGGTGCTCGCGCGCAAGATCGGCCGCAGCATGGTTGATCCCGACTCCGCCATCGAGAAGATCGTCGACCTCGGCTTTGTCGGCGAGCCGGATAAAGTCGACACGACGGTATTGACCCAGATTCTCGGTCGTGAGCTGATCCCGGTGCTGGCGCCGCTTGCGGCGTCCGTGTCCGGCGGCACCTACAACGTCAATGCCGACACCTTTGCGGGGGCGATCGCTGGCGCGCTCAAGGCCAAGCGGCTGCTGCTGCTGACCGACGTTCCAGGTGTGCTCGACCGTTCGAATACCCTGGTCAAGGAGCTGTCGGTCGCAGAAGCGCGACGGCTGATCGCCGACGGCACCATTTCCGGCGGCATGATCCCGAAGGTCGAGACCTGTATCTATGCGTTGGAAGCCGGCGTCGAAGGCGTCGTCATCCTCGACGGCAAGGTCGAGCATGCGGTGCTGCTCGAACTCCTCACCGACCACGGCGCCGGCACGCTGATCCGCAGCTAGCGCCGGTTCGTTTCGGTTGAAAGGATGCGATTTGGAGCCGCCATATGCTCAGGATTTGGCTGGTAGGGTTGGCTCTTGTCGCCGGTTGCGCGTATGTCGCAAGCTCGGCGGCGCTCGATCGGGCCGCTGCGGAAGCAGCAAACGCAAGCCTGCCGTCGGATGAGCGTCTCGATGCGCTCCTTGCCGCGCATGATTGGACCGGCCTCGCGGATGCCCTGTCGCACGCCAAGACCAACGACGAAGCCGCGCGTCGATTGGATTGGCTGAGCGCCAAACTCGTCGCCGGAGGCGGCGCGCTTCTTGGATTTCTGTACTCGCGCGACCTTTGGAGCGCCGGACAGCAGATCAAGTCGGATGATCCGATGGGCGATCTGCGGGTCACCGCCGGCCTTTTTACGCTGTACACTTTTATGCTTATCGCAATCGACGGAGCCAAGTGCGAGGATCAGTCCGCCCCCTCGCGTCGGGTGGATCAGCTCCTGGAGGCCAACCAGCCCATTCTGCAATTTCTCAAGGCGCAGCGCGCCAAAATAAAGGCGAAGGTCATCGACCTCGCGCTGACGATCGAGCGCAAGACGGCACCGCTCAGGAAGGATGACGACTTCCTTTGCCGCGACGGCCTAGATCAGATCCTGGCGGGGCTGGAGGGTGGGCAGGTCAAGGACGTGGCGCCGCCGCCGGGCGGCTCTGGAAAGACATACGAAGTCACCGCTCCGCCGGATTACAAGCCGAAGTTCCTCCCGCCAAGCGCATACGAGCCGGAGCAGCGGAAGGCGCGGGAGGCGATGCGCGCAAGTCTCCAGAAACTCATCGAGTGATCGGGGCCTGCCGCTTCGCTCGAGCGAATGCGGGACGCCGCCGATAGGGTAGGGCGGGCCTCCCGCGCGCTGCAAGCACGGGATCCAAACGAAATGTCCGGGCCGCGTCGCGTCCGGGCATTTCGTGCAGCGAATGACTGTCGAGAATACGTAACGATCACGCCAGCGACATCCACGGCATTACACGGGCATTACGCGCAGTGAGCCGAGGGAGGGCGTCGCTTCTCGGCGCACCGCTATCGCATTATGCCTTGCCCTGCGCCTCGATCACATCCTCCAGCGTCCGCAGGCCGGTGCGCGGCGTGTTGACCAGCACCGCCATATTGCCCGGCTTGTGCAGGTTCTTCCACATCATGTGGTGCGCTTTCGGAATCTGCTCCCAGGTGAACACTTCGCTCATGCAGGGGTCGATGCGGTGGTCGAGCACGAATTGGTTCGCTGCCGAAGCTTGCTTGAGATGCGCGAAATGCGAACCCTGAATGCGCTTCTGCCGCATCCATACATAGCGGGCGTCGAACGTGATGTTGTAGCCAGAGGTGCCGGCGCAGAACACCACCATACCGCCGCGCTTCACGACCAGGGTGGAGACCGGGAAGGTGGCCTCGCCCGGGTGCTCGAACACGAGATCGACGTCCTTCTTGCCGGTGACATCCCAGATCGCCTTGCCGAACTTGCGCGCCTCCTTGGTCCAGGTGTCGTATTCGGGGGTGTTCACCTTCGGCAATTGGCCCCAGCAATTGAAGTCTTTGCGGTTGATTACGCCCTTGGCGCCGAGGTCGAGCACGTATTGGCGCTTTGACTCGTCGGAGATGATGCCGATCGCATTGGCGCCGGCGGCCGCGCAGAGCTGGACCCCGAATACGCCGAGCCCGCCCGAGGCGCCCCATACCAGCACGTTATCGCTCGGCTTGAGTGTGTGCGGCTGGTGGCCGAACAACATGCGATAGGCGGTCGCGAGGGTCAGCACGTAGCAGCCCGACTCTTCCCAGGTGAGATGCTTCGGCTTGGGCATCAGCTGGCGCGATTGCACCCGGCAGAACTGGGCGAAGGAGCCGTCCGGCGTCTCGTAGCCCCAGATCTTTTGCGAAGGCGAGAACATCGGGTCGCCGCCGTTGCATTCCTCGTCGTCGCCGTCGTCCTGATTGCAGTGGACGATCACCTCGTCGCCGACCTTCCAGCGCTTCACCTTGCTGCCAACCGCCCATACGATGCCCGCCGCGTCCGACCCGGCGATGTGGTAGGGATTTTTGTGAACGTCGAGCACGGACACCGGGATGCCGAGCCCAGCCCAGACGCCGTTGTAGTTGACCCCGCCGGCCATGACATAGACGAGCACGTCCTCATCGCCGATTTGCCAAGTCGGGACGACCTCGAGCTGCATCGAGCTTTCCGGGGGACCATGGCGCTCCTTGCGGATGACCCAGGCATGCATTTTCGCCGGAACATGGCCCAGTGGGGGGACTTCCCCCATGTCGTATAAGTCCTTCGTTTTTTCGGGAGTTTGGAGCTTGGTGACAACCGACATAGCGGCCCTCCGGTCGATTCCAGCAGCAACGGCGAGCTCTCGCCACTCTGCCTCAGCGCGTAATGCATCGCAACAAAGATCGTCGAATATAATCAGGTCGCGGGCCGCGAAACTTTGCGAAATATCATCTTTTATAGCTTCTCGCCGACTATTGATGAGCAGGTCCGAGGGTCGGCGCGTTGTGCCGCTGCGACGGACGCTTTGGCGGCGTCGTCTCATCCGCAAAGGTGCGCTCGCCGAACGCTGCGTCGGCGTCTGATAAGAAAAGATGGTTGCGGAGGCGCAGGCTTCCGCTATCGTATTTTGCATTGCGCAACGAATGAACCGCTGGTTCCTGCGGGCAGGGCAAGATCATGGGATTGATTATCTGGCTGATCGTCGGCGCGGTCGCAGGTTGGCTCGCGGGCTTGATTGTGCGCGGTTACGGATTCGGCCTGATAGGCAACATCGTCGTGGGCATCGTCGGCGCGCTCATCGCCGGCTGGCTGCTGCCAAGACTCGGCATCGTGATCGGGGGCGGGACCATCGGCGAAGTCATCACGGCGGTCATCGGCGCCGTTATCCTCTTGTTGGTTATTGGCTTGATCCGACGGTAGAAAAAGCTGAAGGGACGCACC
>JBAPYK010000055.1:0-3536 GCA_049284695.1 Rhodoplanes sp.
GTATAACGGTTTAGCAAACCGCCGCCTTCAGCCTCTCGGCCACAGCTCCGTCGCTTCCGATATGCCGAGGCGAAGCGGCTTTGGCAAGGTCGGAGGCCGCGACCTGACTGCGCAAAACCTTGAGCGGTCGCATTTTCTGCGGCGAACCGGTTCCCACCCCCGGATCAAGTCCGAGGGCATGCTTCGCCGGAAAGTGCTCTAAGCGGTCAGCAGCCGAGCCAATCGCGGGCGGCGCGCTGAGCGGCGGATATCTCGGCAGCGGACATCAGCTCCGCAATTTCCCGGCGCAGGCGGATAGCCTCTTTGCATCCACGCATCGCCGCGAGATTGAACCATTTGTGCGCGGACACGTAATCGGCCGGCATGCTGCCGCCAGTCGAGCACATCATTCCCAGCTCGAAGAATATGTCGGCGCCGCCGCCGGTCGCGTCCAGCGCTCCCGCCACGCTGACTGCTCGCTCGAACCGTCCCATATCAGCCTCCCGCCTCACGTCGTTGCCTTCTTCAGTCTGTCGAAACCGTCGCGGGGCCGTCGGCCGCAGCCCCCCAGCGCGATCATCGGAGAGGAGTCTGAATCGGGATTTAAGCCGTGGAGTGAATCAGCCGTGAACGCCGGCGCGCCCCTTTGCACGGACGACAGCGGCGACGCGCTTGAAATCGCGGTTTCCGTGGTCTTGTTCATAATTCAGCGGCGGCGCGCTAACCACGCCGCTTGAGCGCCTGCTAACCACGGCCGCACTTTGTGCGCGGATCAAACCCGGCAGGCCACGCCTCGCCTGCCGCAGCATCAAGCCGTGCGCGCCCGCTGCGTGAACAGGATGGCGCGGACCTTCGGGTCCTTCATGTCCACTTGTGCGGCGGCTTCGACCCGGATGCCCATGCCGCGCTTGACCGCGGGACGGGCCATCAGCGTCTCGAACCAGCGCTTGAGATGCGGGAACTCATCGAGGTCCTGGCCCTGCTGCTTGTACCGGCTGACCCAGCCAATGCAGGCCATGTCGGCGATCGAGTACTTGCCGGCCAGAAAGGGGCGATCCTTGAGCCGCAGATTCATGACGCCATAGAGCCGATTGCATTCGTTCGTGTAGCGCTCGATCGCGTAGGGGATCCGTTCAGCGGCATAATTGCGGAAGTGATGGGCCTGCCCCGCCATCGGGCCGAGCCCGCCCATTTGCCACATCAGCCATTGCTCGACCTCGACCCGGCCGCGCTCGTTGGCCGGATAGAACTTCCCGGTCTTGCGCCCGAGATACTGGAGAATCGCACCCGACTCGAAGACCGAGATCGGGCGTCCGCCCGGACCTTGCGGGTCGACGATCGCCGGCATGCGGTTATTGGGCGAGATAGCGAGGAATTCCGCCGCGAATTGTTCGCCGGCGGCGATGTTGACCGGACGCACCACATAGGGCAGCCGGCACTCCTCGAGCATGATCGATATTTTCCATCCGTTCGGCGTCGGCCAGTAGAACAGCTCGATCGGCCGCTGCATCGATGGCTTGGCGCGAACCGTCGCCTTCGCGGATTTGCGTTTGACGGACGCGCCCTGCTTTTTCGCGGGACCAGCGGCGCGTTTTGAAGAGCGAACGCTCCGCGCCGACGAGCGCTTGATCATGCGGGCCATGGCCTTGCTCCCCGCCGCTGGTTTTCCTTGCCAGACCGCCGCGCGCAATGGCGGCGGCGGAAGTGGACCAGATGCAACGATCGGGACTATCCTGCCTCGCCCATATCACAGCGGAGGGGAGATCATGACCAAATATTTCGTAGCCGCTCTCGTAACCGCTTTTGTTGCGGCAAGCTCGGCCGCGCCCGGCATAGCGCAAACCGGCGACAAAACCGAGAAACAGGAGAAGAAGCTTTCCACCCAGCAGCAGAAGATGAAGGACTGCGGGGCCAAATGGAAAGAGGAGAAGGCGGCCAAGAACGTGAAAGGACGTGAGGCCTACCAGAAATTCATGAGCGCTTGCCTGAAAGGCTAACGCTCGCGCCGCTCCTCAAGGGAGGGCGTCGGCGAGAAGCCCGAGCGGCAGGCCCGCATCTCGGCAAAGGCCGGTGACGATGCGGGACTGCACCAACATTGCATTGCCGCTGTTGCGCCCGACAATCTGCCTGGCGCCAGGAATGCTTGCCTCGGTCTCGCCGACGCCTTCTTCCGTCGAATTCTTTCGGCGTCATCGGCGGCGCTGTATGCGATCCTCTGATGCCGCCCGTCCATCGACGAAGTTCAAGGAGGCTTCGGAGGCAGATGCTCCGAAGCGCCGTTGCGTTATTTCTTGCGAGTGGTCGTCTTGCGCTTGGCAGTCGACTTCTTCGCAGTCGTCTTCTTGGCCGCAGGCTTTGACTTCGCCTTCGTTGCTCTTTTCGCCATGCTGTCCTCCTGACCGTGATAGATGGCGACTCGTATTTGTGCCCGCGCGAATCGCAGGGCACCACAACTCGATTACTACAGCACAATAAAAAAATCAGCGAGTCCAACGTGACTCTGCCGGCGGCGCGCGGTTGGGCGCGCACGCTTGCGCAGGGCGCGCCGGAAGGCGCTCGATCCTGTCGCGACTGTCCGCATCGGTTATCGGCGCCAGCTGCGCCCAACGCCAGCGAGCAAAGAAATGCCGATGAAATGGGCACTTTCTTGCACTCTCCGCAGCGCGCTCCGGCGCGGCGGCGCAAGCGCGTTCGATCTTTTTTCGTTGCCCGATGCGTGCGGCGAGCGGTTCGGCCGCGTTTATCTTATTCGAAAAAATTTCTGCGGATTCTTCCCCGCGGAGGCCTCTCGCGCGCGCTGACGAAGAAAAAAGTGCGCGAATCGCTCGCCAGCGATTCGGCTGAGGCATCCGCCGGGGAGCGCTTTGCATGGACGCGAACGATCTCCGCGCCTCCCGAGCGGACGCTCCTACAGCCCGAGTTTCGCCTTGAGGAGCTCGTTGACGGACTGCGGATTGGCCTTGCCGCCCGAGGCTTTCATCACTTGGCCGACAAACCATCCGATCACCGTCGGCTTCGCCTTCGCCTGCGCGACCTTGTCCGGGTTCTTGGCGATGATCTCGTCGACGATCGTCTCGATCGCGCCGAGGTCGGTGACCTGCTTGAGCCCGCGCGCCTCGACGATCGTACGGGGATCGCCGCCCTCGCTCCAGACGATCTCGAACAGGTCCTTGGCGATCTTGCCGGAGATGGTGCCGTCCGCGATCAAGTCGAGGATCGCCCCGAGCTGATGGGCGGAAACGGGCGAGTCTGCGATGGACCGTGCTTCTTTATTAAGGCGGCCGAACAATTCGTTGATCACCCAATTCGCCGCCGCCTTGGCGTCACGCATGGAGCCGTCCGGCCGCTTCACCACCTCTTCGAAAAAATCGGCGCTGTCGCGCTCGCCGACCAGAACGTCGGCGTCGTAGGCGGAAAGCCCGTAAGCGCGCATGAACCGCGCCTTCTTCTCGTCCGGCAGTTCCGGCAGGTGCTTTGCAAGCTCGTCGACATAGGGCTGGTCGAATTCGAGCGGCAGCAGGTCCGGGTCGGGGAAATAACGATAGTCGTGCGCCTCT
>JBAPYK010000056.1:0-3013 GCA_049284695.1 Rhodoplanes sp.
AAGCCGCCGCGGTATCCTACAGAGCCGCCGGTGGATCACGCATATTTCATCCCCCCGTTTCACGGGGGAGGATGCTTGGCTCGCATTCACCATGGGCGATGAGGGGAAACTGACGCCGAACTTTCAATTCGTCATTGCCGGGCTTGACCCGGCAATCCATGCTGCCGTCCCGCATGCGATGCTTTTGGGTCTACATTCTCGCGAGCCGGCCACGCGGGACGCTCTATGTCGGCGTCACGAACGACCTTGTCCGGCGCGTGTTCGAGCATCGCGAAGGCATGGTTGAGGGTTTCACCAAGGAGCACGGCGTCAAGCGGCTCGTCTTCTACGAGCAACACGCCACCGCCGAACTCGCGATCCAGCGCGAGAAGAACATCAAGCATTGGCCGCGTGCGTGGAAACTCGACTTGGTCCGCTCGATAAACCCCGACTGGCGCGACCTCTACGAGGACATCACGCGCTGATGGTCTGCATGGACCGCCGGGTCAAGCCCGGCGGTGACGAGGGGAGAGGACGGTGACCCACATCCATACTCAAGTTGTTTTCGTGAGTTGTTTCCGTGCCAATTTTGCTTCGTCATTGCCGGGCCGCGCCGCAGGCGCGTGACCCGGCAATCCATGTGGCGTTTCCATATCTGAAGCGATCGCGCAGTGCGCGCGGCTCTTCACCATGGACCGCCGGGTCAAGCCCGGCGGTGACGAGGGAAAGGTTTGTCTTCGTAGCCCGGATGGAGCGCAGCGCAATCCGGGCAAGCGCCCCGAGACAAATGAACCCCGCATTTCGCTCCGCTCCATCCGGGCTACGTCGCTGCTAATGAGCCTCGACAGAAAATTCGATAATTGCTCTAAACGCCGGTTCAGAGTTAGGCGGCGTTATATTTGTCGCTACTGCCTTAATGCGATATCGAGCTGGTTTCGCATTGTCAGGAATGCTCCAATTTATTTCCAGGTCAAAAAAATATGGTTCAGATCTTTCACCGGCCTGGTTCGCAAGCGTAGCCAAGAAAAATAATGCCGCTGAGTTCCAAATGTCCAACGGTATAAAAATTTCCGTTGATCGCGTAATGAATAGCTTATCAATCGCGGTCGAAAATTGAATCGGGTTTTGGAATGGAACACCTCCTGGCGCCGATAAGGTAATTAAATTGTTTACGATCGCCACTTGGCGACCTTGAAATATTGGCTTGTTGGCTGTTAATGCCGACGGATCATACTTTGCCGCAGACCATTTAACCTTTACATCTTGAGCATTTATTGGAGTCTTGTTTTTGACAGTGAAAACTGGCGTGTGCCAATGTCCAGGCGGGAGGTCATCGTTCTCGCCCCGTATGTTCATAGAATTGTCAGTCGGCGGATTCCAAGTAAGAATTGACTTTTGTTCTGGTTTAATCACTTCAAACTGCGGCTGGAGGATGGTGGATTGAATGTACGATTGAATCTGGAAAGTCGCCGTCAGCAACAGTAAAACCACACCGAAGAAAGTCATCCAAAGTGCGGAAAGCTTGTCTCCACCGTACCAAACGCTTGGCGAAAGACCGCCTAGAATAATTCCTGCTATCAGAGGTAGCCAGAAAATTGCGACGCTAATAAGCCTGTCGGTCAATATTGCCTCTTCGGCTGTTTTGGGTTTTGAAAAGCCGAATCCTGTCCCGACCAGGAAAGAAAACTGCATCCTTTCGGGGGACAGGACATCGGACTACCTCTTTGCCCCTCACGAACACCCCGTGGTGCCGCCGCAGGTGTCGCACTTGAGGCAGGTGCCGTTGCGCACGAGGGTGAAGTTGCCGCATTCGCCGCAGGCCTCGCCTTCGTAGCCTTTGGCCTTGGCTTCGGCGCGCATTTCGGCGGCGTGGGCTTTCGCTTCGGCGCGCGCCTCGCTGCGCGACATCGCCAGGTGATGCGCTTCGAGCTGCTCGGTCGGCGAGAGCTTTTGTTCGAGCTCGGCCTTCAGCGCTGCGGCGCCTTCGATGGTGTCGCCGGTGCGGAGCGAGGTGATTTTGCCGCTCACCCCACCCCGACCGCCTTCGGCGGCCGACCCTCCCCCTCCAGGGGAGGGTAAAGTTCCGCGCGCCTCGGTTCCACGCGCCTCGGTCCCACGCGCCTCGGTTCCGCGCGCCTCGGTCCCGCGCGCCTCGGTCCCCTCGCGTTCGCCGCCCCGTGTTTCGCCGCGTCCCTCGCGCTCGCCGCCGCCGGCGATCACGCCGAGGCGGTCGGTGCGCGAGCGGGTCAGACCGCGCGAGACATATTTGGAGGCGGTGCGGCCTTCGGGCGGAAGCTTGCCTTCCTCCACGCCCTTGCCGAGCGCGTCGAACGTGCTCGCCACCACGGTCGGGTCGACATGGGCGAGATCGAAGCGGTCGAGATAGCTCACCGCGAGCTCGCGGAAGACATAGTCGAGGATCGAGGTGGCGTATTTGATCGAGTCGTTGCCCTGCACCGGTCCGCTCGGGTCGAAACGGGTGAAGGTGAAGGCGTCGACATACTCCTCGAGCGGCACGCCATATTGCAGGCCGAGCGAGACCGCGATCGCGAAGTTGTTCAGCAAGGAGCGCAGCGCCGCGCCCTCCTTGTGCATGTCGATGAAGATTTCGCCCAGCCGGCCGTCGTCATATTCGCCGGTGCGCAGATAGACCTTGTGCCCGCCGACTACGGCCTTCTGGGTGTAGCCCTTGCGCCGGTCGGGCATGCGCTCGCGCTCGCGCATGACGACGATGCGCTCGACCACCTTCTCGACCACCTTTTCCGCAAGCGCCGCGGCGCGCGCCGTCGCCGGCTTCTCGACGAAAGCCTCGATGACGTCCTCGTCGTCCTCTTCGTCGGCGATGAGCTGGCTCTGCAGCGGCTGCGAGAGCTTGGAGCCGTCGCGGTAGAGCGCGTTCGCCTTCAGCCCGAGCTTCCACGACAACAGATAGGCCTGCTTGCAGTCCTCGACCGTCGCCTCGTTCGGCATGTTGATGGTTTTGGAGATCGCGCCGGAGATGAAGGGCTGCGCCGCCGCCATCATGCGGATGTGG
>JBAPYK010000057.1:0-2248 GCA_049284695.1 Rhodoplanes sp.
GTCAGACCGTATGCGATCGCGCCGGATGGCGCTGCGAGTGGATCGATGAGAGCGGTCAGCGTTGCGCAAAGGCTGCGCCTCAGCACCGCATGTTCGCGGATCACAAGAAGGAACGACAGGACGCACCCGAGGCCGAGCTCGACCCGGCGAACGGATGGTGTCTGTGCGGCGCTCACCATTCGCTGAAGACAGCACAAGAACGCGAGAAGCGATTGCTGAGGGGATAGAGGTGAAATCTCTGCATGCTCGAAGTCCGAAGCGCGAAGGTCGCGCCGCTAGCGCAGCCGTATACAAAGCGCGTGTGAAGCGGGCGATGGCCGGGACCACTGGCTCAGCGGCGGGGCAGCGCCGACCCACACGCTCTCCCGAAGGAAACTAGGTAGTTCTTAGCGGCCAACCGTTTGAAAAACGTCTGCAAGGTCCGGTTTCAGGCGGGAGCTGACCTCCGTGCCTGGACTGAGGACGCGAATGACTAGGCCTATCGTGCCACTCAGGATACCGCTACTTTCTGCGCAGCAATGGGTTCATTGGGGAAATGCTGGTTTGTTTCCGCGAGCGGAGCCGCGTTCGTTTGACCAGCGCGTCGTCATCACGGCGTTGGGCATCGCGCAGATTCTCGCCTGGGGCACGTCGTTCTATTTTCCCGCCGTATTCGCCAGCCCAATCGTGGCGGAGACGGACTGGCCGCTCAGCGCGGTCGTCGGCGGCACTTCGATCGGACTGCTCATTGCCGGGTTGATCTCGCCGCAGGTCGGGCGCCTCATCGACCTGCATGGAGGGCGGCCGGTACTGATGGCAAGCTCATTATTCTATGCCGCCGGACTGGCCGGAATCGCAATGGCGCCGGCATTGCCGGTTTATCTGGCTGCCTGGGCGCTGGTCGGTATTGGCATGGGCACCGGACTTTACGACGCGGTGTTTGCCGTGCTTGGCCGGCTCTATGGCCGCGAAGCGCGCGCGCAGATCACCAACCTGACGCTATTCGGCGGCTTCTCCAGCACAGTCTGTTGGCCTTTGAGTGCCTTGTTGATCGAGCAAGTCGGCTGGCGCTCGGCTTGTTTGATCTATGCTGGGCTGCATCTTCTCGTCGCGTTGCCGTTACAGATGGCGGTGATCGGTCGCGCACCGAATGTTGCTATAAAGGCCGCGGGGCCTGACGCGCCAACGCCGGAACCGAGGCTTATTGCGCATGAGAGCGCGATCTTCGCACTATTGGCCGTCATACTCTCACTTGCCGCCGGCATCGGCTCAATTGTCGTAGTGTACCTGTTGATCTTCCTACAATCGAGAGGTGCGGACTTCGCTGTAGCAGTCAGCCTCGGCGCGTTGTTCGGTCCGGCGCAGGTGAGTGCGCGCGTGGTGGAGCGGCTGTTCGGCAACCGCTACCATCCAATCTGGACCGTCGTCGGCTCTTGCGCACTCATGGCGATTGGGCTGTTGATGCTTCTCGTTCGCTTTCCGATCCTGGCGCTGGTGATCCTGCTTTACGGGGCAGGCTACGGGATTTCCTGGATCGGACGTGGCACGCTGCCGCTGGCGCTCTTCGGACCGCTGCGCTTTTCGCGGTTAATGGGCAAGCTCGCGTTTCCGAGCCTGATCGTACAGGCACTGGCGCCGTCAGCCGGCGCGCTTTTGATCAAAGCAAGTGGAGTCGACGCGACCATCGGTGTTTTGACGCTGTTAGCGTTGATCAATGTGCTGCTGATCGGCGCACTATGGGCGTCATGCCGGCCGCAACTGTCGAGCGTATAACGACGGAAATTTTTTGAGGTCAGATTCTAGGAATTGCTCCATCGGTCTGACAAAAACGAACGATGCCGCCTGTTGTGCGATTTACGGAAATGAGACGAGCACATCCGTTGGCGTAACCGTATGGCATAGGGGGGGGTGAAGTCCCTCCACGCGCTCGGGGGCCCGAACCGCCCGGGGTCTCACGGACAGATTTTTTTCTCGGCCCCGAAAAATATCGGCATCAGGGAAATGGGTTTTTCCCGTCCGAGATGAGAGATCGAATTTGCCGGCGGAGGCGGTCGAGCGCCAGGCGATCTCGTATTGGCGAACCGCATGAAAACAAAGGACAAGGGCGGCCGACCGGCGCACGCGCCCGACGACCGCAGCCGTCAGATGGTCGAGGTGCTGTCCGGGTTCGGAATCCCGCAGGACAAGATCGCGGACGTCATCGGCGTCGACGGCAAGACACTGCGCAAGCACTACGCGACGGAACTGCAACGCGGTGCGGCGACGGTCG
>JBAPYK010000058.1:0-7377 GCA_049284695.1 Rhodoplanes sp.
TTCGCCGCGTTGCGGCGGCAGCAGGTCGAGAACGAGTTCGGAGGGACGACAGAGGCGCACGCCCTTTGGCGTCACCACGAAGGGCCGGTTGATCAGGATCGGATGCGCCATCATGGCGTCGAGCAGATCGCCGTCGCTGAGCGCCGGATCGCCGAGCCCGAGTTCCTGGAATGGCGTGGCCTTCTCGCGCAACGCCTGCCGCACGGTGAGGCCCGCGCGGGCGATCAGCTCCTTGAGCAGGGCGCGGGTCGGCGGGCATTTCAAGTATTCGATGATGTGCGGCTCGATCCCGGCGTTGCGGATAAGGCCGAGCGTATTGCGCGACGTGCCGCATTTCGGGTTGTGATAGATGATGACGTCCATGGCATTCGCTCCGCCGGGTTCGGCTCGGCTGCTCGCGTCGCCGAACCAGACCGGAGATATTACCCGATCTCTGAGGGCGCGTCCCGCTGCGTTGCGCGCCTACTCGCCCGCCAGCCGGAACGGCGGCCGGTTCCCGTTCTCCAGCATGCGCAACCGCTGCTCTTCGCGCGGGATGTAGTTTCGCGTGACCGGAACGACGCCTTGGCGCTTGGTCATCTGGATTTGGAAAACCATCATGTTCTGATCGCGGAACGCCATTTCGGACGCGGCGAGATAGAACTCCCACATGCGCACGAATCGCGGATCGTAAAGCCGCTCGGCGTCTTCGCGATGGGCGAGAAAACGCTCGCGCCAAGCCTTCAGCGTATCGGCGTAATGCAGCCGCAGAATCTCGATGTCGGTCACAAGGAGCCCGGCCTGCTCGATCGCCGGCAGCACTTCGGACAGCGCCGGAATGGAGCCGCCCGGGAAGATATATTTGGCGACCCACGGATTGGTGTAGAACGGCCCCTCCGAGCGACCGATCGAATGGACGAGGGCGACGCCGTCATCGGCGAGCGCCTGCGCGATCTTGCGGAAATAGGAGTCGTAGAACTGCACGCCGACATGCTCGAACATGCCGACCGACACGATGCGGTCGTAGCACCCCGAAACCTCGCGGTAGTCCTGCAGGCGAAACTGGACGGCATCGCCCCGCGCCCGCTCGCTTGCGCGTCCGCGCGCGGCGGCGAGTTGCTCTTGCGACAGCGTGATGCCGGTCACGCGCGCGCCGCAGATCTCGGCGAGATAGAGCGCAAGCCCGCCCCAACCGGAGCCGATGTCGAGCACGCGCTGGCCGCGTTCGAGCAGGAGCTTGGCGGCGATATGACGTTTCTTGGCGAGTTGAGCGTCGTCGAGGGTATCGTCGGGGTTCTCGAAATAGGCGCAGCTATATTGTCGGTCGGAATCGAGAAAGAGCCCGTACAGCCGTCCGTCGAGATCATAATGATGCGCCACGTTCCGCTGCGCGCGGGCGCGCCGGTTCAATTGCTGCAGCTTGCGCATGAGAAATCGCGCCGCCGCCAGCGGCAGCGTCCACGGCAACCAGGTGTTCCGCTGCATGTCCTTAAGGACGATGTCGAGGAAATCCGCGATCGTTCCTTGCTCGACCACGAATGTCCCGTCCATGTAGGCTTCGCCGAGCTTTAGCTCAGGGTCGAACAGGACCGCGCGCTGCGCGGCCTTCGTCTTGAAACGCACTGCGGTCAGCTCGCCGGTCCCATCGCCGAATACGTGAGTGGCGCCTGACGCCGTGGTCACCCGCAATTGACCGTGCGTAACGATCGAGGAAAATGCGATCCGCAGTAATCTGTCCATCGGCGGACTCCAAACGCCGGAATCGTCATGAGCCGAGGCGGACCGCAATCGGCTTGCACCGGGGAAAACCCGAGCTTACGGTCGACGCCGGCATGACTTTGACTAGATTAGTGCAAAAGCGCGCCGGCAGGCAATCTTCCAGTACTTGCGAGACGTGGAAATTGGGCGCTGCGCGGCGCTTCGATGCCAGGACTTCGGAAGGGACCAACATGGTGAGATCATTTGCGCTGGGCGGATTGATCGGCCTTGCCGCGCTCGGAGCGCCCGACGCGCGCGCGCAAACCGATCTCAGCGCAGGGATGTCGCCAGCGCAGCTCTTCGCGGCCAACTGCGCGGCGTGCCACCGTTCGCCGCGGGGCTTGGCCCGTGGGCGCGATCCCGCCACGGTCGCTTACTTCCTGCGCGACCATTACACGACGCGGCCGGGCATCGCCGCGGCGCTCGCGAGCTATCTCGCCAGCAATCGCGGCCCGGCGCCGCGCCCAGCGGCTCAGGGGGCTGCCGGCGGGGAGCAGGCCGGCTCCGCCGCCGTTGCACCGACGCGCCCGCTCCAACGACTTGCCAACACGACAGTCGAGCGGCTCAAGGCCTTCGCCGCGGATGCCGACCCTGCAAAGCCGTCCGCTCCCGACGCGCCCGAGCGCGGTTCGGTGCGCCTGCTGTCCTACTCGGCGTCCGGCGCTGCGGCGGACGCGTTGCGGGAAGCCGCAGTCGCTGCGGCCGTGCACGGGCCTTGCTCCGGCGCGCCGGAGCAAGGCCTGCGGCCGTCGTCCGTCGTTGCGCCACGCCGGGACGACGCCGCGACGAAAAAGGATGCAGACGCCTCAGGAGACGCCGCCGCGGCGTCTGCTCGCGGAACGCAGGGCGCCGTGCTTCCGCTGCGAGGTCCGCCGCCGAGCAACGCGATGCCGACGACGCAATCGAACGACGACATGCGTTGAGAAACGGACGCTTGTGCCCGATTCATCGGCGCGCAATAGCAGAAAAAAGAGCGGCGCGACGGCTTGCGCAATGCATTCGACCGGCGTGAACGAACAGTAAAGAAATGCCCGCCAATGGCCTTTAGTCTTTGATTCACCGCGAAAGATAAACCTCTTCTTTATTGTGTTGCTTAAATCGATCTTAGAGCGTTTGGGCTAAGTGTATGCATGACGGCGGGGGAGAACAGGGCCTCGCCAAAATAAACTAAAAGTAAAGGGCGTCATCATGAAAGCAGTAGTCAGGTCGGCGGAGCCGGCCGAGCGGGATGTGCGCTTCGAGCATATTCGGCCGCTCTATCTGGAGTCTCTGACGCTCGTCGAGCGGCTGCATCGCCGGCTGCTCGACGTCGTCAAGGATGAGTTCGATCGGCGCGAACGCGCCGACATCAACGCGGTGCAGGCGCTGCTCCTCTACAATATCGGCGACCGGGAGCTGACCGCAGGCGAGTTACGCACGCGCGGCTACTATCTCGGCTCCAACGTGTCGTACAATCTCAAGAAGCTGGTCGAGATGGGCTTCCTCGATCATCAGCGTTCGCGCGTCGATCGCCGCTCGGTCCGCATCAGGCTGACCGAGAAAGGGCGCGCCGTGCGCGACATCATCGAGGGGCTCTATCAGAAGCATTTCCGCACGGTCGAACAGGTCGGCGGCATCAAGGCCGATGAGTTCGCGGCGCTCAACAAGGCGCTGCAGCGCCTCGAGCGGTTCTGGACCGACCAAATCCTTTACCGGCTCTGATTTTTCCGGGCGTTGCGCGACTCGAGACCGTCAAGTCGCGCAATGCCTTGCCGGTCTCGGGCGCCCGCCGCCGCGCGCGGCGGCGCTTATTGACATAAAATCGCCCATCGATGTCCGTAATCGACCGCCACTGGCGGCGCAGCGTCGCGACGACGATGATGCGCGGCCGGAAGCGGCACTGACGATTCGCGCCGCGTTCGCGCGGCGGCGGGCGTCGACACGGACAAGCGCGCGTGCGGGCGCTGCGCAGGGCGAGGGGTTGCGATGAAGCGACGAGAGACGCGGCGCCACGGCGAGGCAAGCCGGCGATCCTTCATGCGAGGCATGGCCACCGCCGGCCTCGGTCTCGCTTTTGCGCGCGCGGCCTCGGCCCAGGACGCCGTGCTCGATTCGCTCATGACGCAATCGCGCAGCCAGGATTTCGGGCAAGGCTTCGATTCTGCCTCCCGAACCATCCTTATGCCTAACGCGTCGTTGCCGACCCTCGATCCGTCGACGGCGCAAACCACCGAAGCGGCGATTGCGCGCTATGAGGACCTCGTCGCCCGCGGCGGCTGGCCGATGGTTCCGACCGCCCAGCGCCTGCGGCTCGGCAACCGTCACCCGACCGTGTCGATTTTGCGCGCGCGTCTCGCCGTCTCGCGCGATATCGAGGCGCCCGGCGGCGTGAAAGACATTTACGACTCGTATGTGGAGGCCGGGGTGCGCCGGTTCCAAGCGCGCCACGGTTTGACCGTCGATGGCGTCGCCCGCGAGCAGACCCTCAAAGCGATGAACGTTCCGGCCGAGACCCGGCTTGCCCAGCTCCGCACCAATGCGGTGCGCCTGCGCAGTCTCAGCGGCAATCTCGGGCCGCGTTTCGTGGTGTGCAACATCCCCGCGGCGCAGCTCGAAGCGATCGAAGGCAATGTCGTGGTCTCCCGCCACGTCGCCGTCGTCGGCAAGCCCGATCGCGCGTCGCCGGACATTCAGAGCCGGATCATCGAGGTCAATTTCAATCCTTACTGGACGGTGCCGGCGTCTATCGTCCGCAAGGACCTCATTCCGAAGATGCAATCGGAGCCGGACTATCTCACGAAGAACCACATCCGCATCCTCGACGGGAACGGATCCGAGCTGTCGCCGCAGCAGATCAATTGGTTTTCGAACGAGGCGGTGAACTATCGGTTCAAGCAGGATCCGGGCGAACTCAATTCGCTTGGGTCGATCCGCATCAATTTTCCCAGCAATGACGGCGTCTACATGCATGATACGCCGTCGAAGAATCTTTTCGGCGAAGATTTCCGCTTCCATTCCTCCGGCTGCGTGCGCGTGCAGAATATTCGTGAGCTGGTCAATTGGCTGCTCATCGACACGCCGGGGTGGTCGCGCACCGAAATCGATGAGGTGATCAAGTCGGGCGATCGTAAAGACGTGCGCCTCGCCACGCCCGTCCCGCTCTATTGGGTTTATGTCACCGCCTGGGCGACGCCCGACGGCGTGGTGCAGTTCCGCGACGACATTTACGGACGCGACGGTCTTGCCGGCAGCGTGAACCTCAGCCGCGGCTGACGTCTCGCGGCGAGCCTGTGTCCGTTGCTCTGCGCCCCAGGGCACCGGCCAATTTTTCAGCGCCATGAGCGAGGAACTGATCGACCGCGCGTGAGTATTCAAATCGGCGGTTTCCGGGATTGGCACGCCGCATGCTTGGCATGCCATCGGTTGTTTTTGGAATCGCATCGCTCGTCGATGATCGAACAGGAATCGTATGCGCATTCACGTTGGTTGTGAGCTTGGCTTCGATTTTCCACAGACGACGCCAATGATCGTGATGTTGAACGTGCATTACTCGCGCGTTTCCGATCTCGAGCATCCGGATTACCTTAAGACCAATCCGTCAGTTCCCGTCGATGGTTACCGTGACAGCTTCGGAAACTGGTGCAGCCGACTTGTGGCGCCCGCCGGCCGGTTCACTCTCGGCACGGACGCCGTTGTCCGTGATTCAGGCCTGCCGGATCCGGCTGACCCGAGCGCTCTACAGCACCAGGTCCAGCACTTGCCGTCGGAAATCCTGCAGTTCTTACTTGGCAGTCGCTATTGTGAGACCGACCGCCTGTCGGACGAAGCCTGGCGCCTTTTCGGACATACGCCGCTCGGCTGGCCGCGGGTCCAGGCCATCTGCGATTTCGTGCACGACCACATCGCCTTCGGCTATGAGCATTCCCGGGTCACCAGAACCGCTCTTGAAGCATATGAAGAGCGCAGCGGAGTCTGTCGTGACTTCGCGCATCTCGCGGTGGCGTTTTGCCGCTGCCTGAACATCCCGGCGCGCTATTGCACCGGCTACATCACCGATGTCGGGCTTCCTCCGCCCTATCCGCCGATGGACTTTTCCGCCTGGATCGAAGTCTATCTCGGCGACCGTTGGCACGCCTTCGACCCCCGCAACAACGCGCCGCGGATTGGACGTATTCTCATCGCGCACGGCCGCGACGCCGCCGACGTGCCGCTGACCCATATATTCGGTCCCGGGGCCTTGTCCGAATTCCGGGTCTGGGCAGAGGAAACTCCGACTGCCTGAGGCTCCGGCCGTCGGAACGGTTTCATTTAACCGTCAGTCGCCATATATCGCCCCGTGAAAGTGCACCTAATGAGGGAACCTCGCGCCTGGCGGTCGGTGCGCCGGCGCCAACGAAGATCGTTGACCGCGCAACAACATCTTGCGCGCCTGTGGGGACTCCATCCCCACGATTGGCGTTTTTGCCGCAATGTGCTAATCGCGGGCCGGGGATCAGGAGACCGCCATGCCTCAGAGAGAGACCTTCGCACGCGCCGGCGCCGAGACCTCGCTGTTTAGCGCCCCGCTCGCCGAGACTGATCCGGACATCGCCGATGCGATCCGGCGCGAACTCGGCCGGCAGCGCGACGAAATCGAGTTGATTGCATCGGAGAACTTCGTCAGCCGCGCGGTGCTTGAAGCGCAGGGCTCGGTGCTTACCAACAAATATGCCGAGGGGTTGCCGGGCAAGCGCTACTACGGCGGCTGCCAGTATGTTGACATCGTGGAAACCTTGGCGATCGAACGGATTACCAAGCTGTTCGGGTGCGGGTTTGCAAATGTCCAGCCGCATTCCGGCGCGTCGGCCAACGCTGCGGTGTTCATGGCGCTGATGCAGCCGGGCGATACGTTCATGGGGCTGAATCTCGCTGCCGGCGGCCATCTCACCCACGGTTCCCCCGTCAATCTGTCGGGCAAGTGGTTCAAGGTGGTGCCCTACGGGGTGCGCCGCGATGATCATCGCATCGATATCGACGAGGTGCGCCGGCTCGCCCGCGAGCACCGGCCCAAGCTGATCGTCGCCGGGGGGTCGGCCTATCCGCGAATCATCGACTTTCCCGCCTTCCGCGCGATCGCCGATGAAGTGGGAGCTTACCTCGTGGTGGACATGGCGCATTTCGCCGGGCTCGTCGCCGGCGGCGTGCATCCAAGCCCGTTCCCGCACGCCCATGTGGTGACGACGACGACCCACAAGACCCTGCGCGGCCCGCGCGGCGGCGTGATTCTGAGCGACGACGAGGCGATCGCCAAGAAGCTCAACTCCGCGGTGTTCCCGGGCATCCAGGGAGGACCTTTGATGCATGTGATCGCGGCAAAAGCTGTAGCTTTTGGTGAGGCTTTGCGGCCTTCCTTCAAACTTTATGCGAAGAACGTGGTGGAGAACTCCAAGGCACTCGCGGCGACCTTGAAGGCGCGCGGCCTGGACATCGTGTCGGGTGGGACCGACACCCATTTGATGCTGGTCGATCTGCGTCCGAAGCGGCTTACCGGAAAAGTGGCGGAGGCGGCGCTGGGGCGCGCTCATATCACCTGCAACAAGAACGGCATCCCGTTCGATCCGGAAAAGCCGACGGTAACCTCGGGCGTTCGGCTCGGCACGCCGGCCGGCACCACCCGCGGAT
>JBAPYK010000059.1:0-13870 GCA_049284695.1 Rhodoplanes sp.
GTTTTGCAGCAAATGGGTATGGCGATCACTCGCCAGGCAAGTACAGCCTAGTCGCCTGCCTGATCGCCGAAGTCGTTCTGACCATGATGTTCCTGTTCATCATCATGGGCTCGACGCATGGCAAAGCACCCGCGGGTTTTGCCCCGATCGCAATCGGGCTCGGGCTCACGCTGATTCACCTCATCAGCATCCCGGTCACGAATACCTCGGTGAACCCGGCGCGCAGCACGGGTCCCGCGCTTTTCGTCGGCGACTGGGCCCTTGCCCAGCTCTGGCTGTTCTGGGTTGCCCCGCTGATCGGCGGAGCGGCTGGCGGCCTGCTTTATCACTGGCTCAGCCCAGAGCCTTCCGCAGAAGTGACGGGAGTTCCCTTGAAGCGTTGATTCACTCCGGTGCCCGAAGCAATTGTTGTGGAGGGCACCCGTTCGCACGCGAGCCGGAGATGCCGATCGCAAAAGCGACAACCAGCATCAGCCGCGCCGGCGCCGGGCCTTCGCCCGGCACCACCTGCGTCGCGTCTTTAAACAGCGGGCAGCGCGAGCACGAAGCTTCCGCCTCGCGCAGCGCGTCGAGGGTGGTGATCGCCGGCATTGGCTCGGTCATGGTCGTTCAATCATGCCGGCGCCCGCCCGGTTCCGCCGCCCTTTCGCCGTCGCCGGACTCATGCACTTTGAGCGAAAGCCGTGTTTCGCTATCTCTCCTTCATGACGCACCGTCTTGCCAGCGAATCTGATCTCGACCGCGGCCTCGCCCACCTTATCAAGGCCGATCCACGGCTCGCGCAGGTGCTGGCCGTCGCGGGACGCCCTCCCCTGCGCCGGCGGCCGGCGGGCTTTCCCGGCCTCGTCGCCACCATGATCGGCCAGCAGCTCTCGACCGCGAGCGCCAACGCGATCTGGTCGCGGCTCGCCGCCGCCTATGACCCATTCGCCCCGGAGGCGCTGCGCCGGGCGGGCATCGCGCGGCTCAAACAGGTCGGGTTGTCGGAAGGAAAAATCCGCGCGCTGAAGCTGCTGGCGACCGCGCTTGCGACCGGCGAACTCGACCTCGATGCGCTCGCAACCATGGATGCGGACGAAGCCCATCGCGCCCTGGTCGGCTTGCACGGAATTGGGCCATGGACGGCGGACAGCTATCTCCTGTTCTGCCTCGGCCATGCCGATGCTTGGCCGGCCGGCGATCTTGCCTTGCGCGAAGCGCTCCGCCTCGCCTTCGCCCTCGCCGAGCGGCCGAGCGTCAAGGCCATGGTCCCGCTCGCCGAGCCGTGGCGGCCGTGGCGCGGGGTGGCCGCCTTGCTTCTGTGGTCCTATTATCGTGCCGTCAAACGCCGCGACCCGACCCTCATTCAATCCCCGACTCAAGCTTGATACGCATTGCAAGGAGGCAGATTTGGCTGCAGAGCTCGACGGTCCCCGGATAGAGCCGCGCTCGCGCGAGCCCGCCCGCCAGCTCGTCGTTTTTCTCCACGGTTACGGCGCGGACGGCAACGATCTGATCGAGATCGGCCGCATGTGGCAGGACCTGCTCCCGCATGCGGCGTTCGTGTCGCCGCATGCGCCCCACCCGTGTGGGCAGGCTCCGATGGGCCGCGAATGGTTTCCGCTCACCTTCCGCGAGGCCAACGAGCGCTGGACCGGCGTCAACAAGGCTGCGCCCGTGCTCGAGCGCTTCCTCGACAAGGAGCTGCAGCGGCACAACCTGCCGCCAAGCGCGCTGGCGCTCGTCGGCTTCAGCCAAGGAACGATGATGGCGCTGCATGTCGGGCTGCGCCGCGCGGTCGCGCCAGCGGCGATCGTTGGCTATTCCGGCATTTTCGTACTGCCGGATGGGGCCGCGCCCGATTCCGTCAAAAAAGACTTGCGGAGCCGGCCGCCGATCCTGCTCCTGCACGGCTCCGAGGATGACTTGATCCCGGCCCAGGCCCTGTTTCTCGCCATCAACGATCTCGCCGCGCTCTCGATCCCGGTCGAGTGGCATCTATCCTACGGCATGGGGCA
Organism: Rhodoplanes sp.; assembly: GCA_049284695.1. Classification (GTDB taxonomy): domain Bacteria; phylum Pseudomonadota; class Alphaproteobacteria; order Rhizobiales; family Xanthobacteraceae; genus Rhodoplanes. The sequence goes on from JBAPYK010000059.1 coordinate 1,998, forward strand.
CGGCATCGATCAGGAAGGGCTGCGCCAGGGCGGCGAGTTTCTCGTGCGGCGGTTCGGCGTGGGATGAGACGGCGCGGCGTCCGTAGCGCTTGCCGCGCCCACTAAAGCACAATGATTTTGGCTTGGCCGTCCCTCACCCCGCGGTCATGCTCCGCGAAGGCGGAGCATCCAGTAACCACGGTGAACGTCCGTGTTTACTGGATCGCCCGCTTGCGCGGGCGATGACGGTAAGAGTTTCCACATCAATTCATCCTGCTTTAATAATCCCGCAGGAGCCGCTCGATGTAGTCGAGTTCGAGCGGCGGGCGCTGCGGATCGGCAAAGCGTCGCCGCAGTTCCTCGAGGATGCGGCGCGCCCGCTGAACGTCGATCTCTCCCGGCACCTTGACCGTGGTGTCGTCGCCGTAATCGCGGCCGCGCAATGGCCGGCCGAGCGGATCCGTATCCTGCTGCGCCCGACCTTGCCCGATGCGCCCCGGCTGGAACGGACCGGGCCCTTGCCCCATCTGCTGCTGCAATTGCTGGGCGAGGCTTTGCGCGCCCCGACGCAGCGCGTCGAGCGCCCGGCCCTGACTGTCGACGGCGCCGTCGGCATCCTTTCCGCCAAGCGATTCGGCGGCATCCCCCATCGACTCGTCGGCGCGGCCGAGCGGATCGCCCTGCTGGCCATCCTGCTGCTGGCCCAAGCCGTGCTGGCGTAACTGCTCCATCAACCGCTTGAGCTGATCGCGGAGCGCCTGTTGATCCTGTTGCAGCTCGCCGAACGCATTCGGGTCGCCCGGTTGTCGGCCCTGCTGGCCCTGGCGCTGCTGGCCGCGCCGCTGGTCCTGCCCCTGTTGGAAGGTCCGGTCGCGCAACTGCTGCTGGCGGCGGATCATGTTGCCGAGTTCATCGAGCGTCGACATCATGTCGTCGTTGCTGTCGTCGCCGGGCATCCCCGGCCGCGCCATCTGCAGGTTTTCCAGCATCGATTGCAGCTGTTCGAGCAGCGCGCGCGCGGCGTCCTTCGCGCCCGAGCGGGCGAGCTGTTCGAGCCGGTCAAGCATGCTGCGCAGGTCCTGCGACCGCAATTGGCGCGCATTGGGATCAAGCGGGCGCGCAAGTTGCGGGTTCTTGCGCATTTCCTCGGCGAGCGCCTGCAGGAACTTGTCGAGCGCGGCGCGCAACTCATCCATCAACCGCTTGATTTCTTCCTCGCTCGCGCCGCGTTCCAGCGCCTGGCGCAGCCGTTCCTGGGCCGCGCGCAATTGCGCCTCGGCATCGGCGACGTCGCCGTCCTCGAGCTGGGTCGCCAGCGCCCACAGCTCTTTGACGACCTCGCGCAAGTCGTTATCCGTCTTGGCGCGGGCGAGCTGCCAATAGATCGCGCGCAGCCCGATATAAGCGCCCGCATCCGGCGTGAACTGTTCGGGCGCCATCGCCAGCGCATCGAGCGCGATGGTCACGCGGTCGCGCGTTTCGGCGTCGAGCGCAAGCTCGCGGCGTTGTTCGATCAGCGCGCGGGCGAGCGGCTTCACGAAGATGCGTTCCGGCAGGCGCATCTCGAAGGGTACGCTGCGACCCTCGTTCTTCGCCTCGTCACGCGCGATCAGCGTCATCACCACATCGGCGCCGGCCCAAGGGCTCTCGGTCAGGTCCTTCATGGTCTGGCCGACGCCATTCTTGGTCCGGGTCTGGGGAAGGACGAGGGGAAACTCGGGCGGATCGAACAAAGCGCGCGGCGCCGCAGCGACGTCGGCTTTCTTCGGCGCAAAGGCCGCACGCGCTTCCACCACGCCGTAGTCGTCTTCCAGCTTGTAGGTGAGCTGGAGAGCGCCGCGCGCCTGTTGCTCGGGGTCTTTTGCAAGCTCGATCGTCGGCCCATGATCGGGAATGGCGCTGAAGGTCCAGACAAAGTCGTGGCCGGCGCCGCGCAGTTCGGCCGTCCCGTAGCCATTGATGGTGAACCGCCGCTCGTCGGCGCCCGCGGACGCTCTTGCCTGCGGATCGCCGCCGGCCTCCACGAGCCCGCCTGACGTCGTCAGGTCGAACTTGGCGTCGCCACTCGTGCGTACGACCAGCACGCTGCCAGTCGGGACCGAAAGCGTCGCGCTGGCTTGTTGCGCCGTCTCGCCCGGACGCACGCCGGGCAACATCACCGGGGGCTTGCCGGTATAGACCGGGGGCGACACCCAGGCGTCGAGGCGGAAGTTGACCGGCGTCACCACGCCATGCCAGTCGAAAGCCGCGGCGATCCGTCGCACGCGCTGGTCGCCCGCCGCGAAGAATGTCGCAACGCCGAGAATGAGGACGAGCGCCCGCAGCGCCACCGGATCGCGCAACGCCAATTTCGGCGACGGCCAGCCCGCCCTGAGCGCGCCCGCGACCGAGAGCGCCTGGGCGACATGAGCCTGCCACAGGGCGAGCGCCCACGGGTCGCTCTGCGAAGTTGCAATCGTGTCGGCGGCTGCAGTCGCCGGCCGATGCGCGAGCCCCGAATTGCGATCGAGTCGGCGCAGGCCTTCGGCCACCGACGGGACCCGCACCCGAGCGAGCGGGATCAGGGAAATGACGAAAACAATGCCGAAAACGGCAACGCCGATCAGGCGGCCCAACGGCGGCAGCCACAGCCAAAGGCCGAGCCACGATGCCGCCAGAAACACGCCGAGCACCATCGCCGGCAACGCCAGGGTCGGCCATAGCCGTTCCCACAGCAAAGCCCAACGCGCCCGGGAAAGAACGGATTCGATGAAGGCCGCATGCCGATCGCGCCCGCCGGCGCCAGACCGATTAGCCGATTGACTCACACTGGGTATCCGGGCGCGAATGCTTCAGTCTCCGGCGCGATTTCTGCATCTGATAACACGCGAGCGGCGCAATCTGGCAGCCTGCCGCGGCTGAATTGCGTCACTTCACGCAGTTGTCAGACGGTCTTTCCGGTTCGTTCAAGCAAGTAACGGACCAGAACCTGTCCGAGTTTCGCGGCGGCGCCAGCGCGTGTCTTCGGTAAATAGTCATTCGCTAGCTCAAAGTTCTTCCAGTGGTCGCATTTTCTGCGGCGAACCGGTTCCCACTTCGCCGGAAAACGCTCCCCCGGGATCATCACAGCCATGGCGGCAGGCGGTCGAGCGCGATCAGCGCGTCGACATCGAGGCGCGGGCGGACCAGCGCCCATTCGTCGCCATTCACCATGACTTCGGGGACGAGGGGGCGCGTGTTGTAGGTGCCCGCCTGCACGGCGCCATAGGCGCCGGCCGACATGATCGCGAGGAGATCGCCTGGCGCCGGCTCGACGATCTCGCGATCGAGCGCGAGAAAATCGCCGGACTCGCAGACCGGCCCGACAATGTCGGCGAGCAGACGGGGCGCGGCGGTCGGCGGTTCGCGGACCGGCCGGATGGCGTGATGGGCCTCGTATAGCGTCGGGCGGACGAGATCATTCATGGCGGCGTCGACGATGACGAACGCCTTCGCTTCGCCCCGCTTCACATAGATCACGCGCGTCACCAGGATCCCGGCATTGCCGACCAAGAGCCGCCCCGGCTCGAAGATCAGCATGCAGCCGAGTTCGCGCGTCGCGCGCTTGACCACGGCGGCATAGTCGTCCGGATGCGGCGGCTGCTCGTCGTCGTCCCGGTAGGGAATTCCAAGTCCACCGCCTAGATCGATGTGCTCGATCGCGTGGCCGTCCGCACGCAGCATCCGCACGAAATCGGACAGGAGCGCGAAGGCGTCGTCGAACGGTTGCAGCGCGGTGATCTGGCTGCCGATATGCATGTCGACCCCGGTGACCCGCAAGCCGGGGAGCTTGGCCGCGCGGGCATAGGCCTCGCGCGCGCGGCTGATCGGGATGCCGAACTTGTTTTCGGCCTTGCCGGTCGCGATCTTGGCGTGGGTGCGCGCGTCGATGTCGGGATTGACCCGCAACGATACATTGGCGGCGCGGCCCTTGGCAGCTGCGATCGCGGACAGAAGATCGAGTTCAGGCTCGGATTCGACATTGACGCACAGAATGCCTTCGTCCACCGCCGCGGCGAGTTCGTCCGCCGTCTTGCCGACGCCTGAAAACATGATTTTGTCGGCGGGGATGCCGGCCCCCCGCGCGCGCTTCAATTCGCCCCCGGAGACGACGTCCGCGCCGGCGCCAAGTCGCGCCAAGGTCTTGATCACCGCCTGGTTGGAGTTCGCCTTCATGGCGTAGCAGATGAGCGAGGGAACGTCCGCGAACGCCCCCGCGAAGACGCGATAGTGCCGATCGAGCGTCGCGGTGGAGTAGCAATAAAAGGGCGTGCCGACCGCAGCCGCGAGTCGCGTGAGGTCGACCGCCTCGGCGTGGAGCACGCCGTTGCGGTATGTGAAGTGGTGCATCGGCGGCCTTGGCTGAAACGCTTCTCAGCGAAGAGACGATTGCGCCAATCGGCACAGGAACGGCGAATACAATTGCGATACGAGCGCCGTGGGCGGCAAGTCAATTGAGAATCAGGTCAAGCAAGATTCTTCGATCGCGGGGGGAGCCCGGCTGCTGACCGCCCTGCGGCGGCGGTTGACCCGCCGCTGGTTGCGCCCCAGGCTCTTCGGGTGCAGGGGCTATGGTCGCCGATGGCGGATCCAGGTCCCCTTTTCGCCCGCAGCCGGCAAGGCCGAGTGCGGCGAAAAGCCCAAGCACCATCAGCATACGCATTGGCCAGCGATCACCGCGACGCATCAAGTCCACTCCCCCGGGAATCTGGCCCCAACATAAAGCATTTCGCATGAAAGTGCGAACAATCCGCGAATGAGGCGCCGCAGTTGGCGTCGCTTCCGCCGCCGCCAGGGATGCCGTCCAATTTCACTTCGGCCCCAATTTCCGGAGCCAGCGCTTCGCCTGGGCGCGCACGTTCTTGGGCGCGGTGCCGCCCAGGCTCGTCCGCGTCTTCACCGAATTGCGGACGGAGAGCACCCGCAGCGCTTCCGGCCCGATACGCGGTTCGATCGCCCGAATCTCGTCGAGGGGAAGCGCATCCAGCGCGACGCCGAGCCTTTCGGCCGCGGCGACGATTCGCCCGGTAACGTGGTGAGCCTCGCGGAACGGCATGTCGAGCTCGCGCACCAGCCAGTCGGCCAGATCGGTCGCCGTCGCATAACCTTGCGCCGCCGCCGCCTCCATGCGCGCCGTATCCGGCTGCATGTCGGCCACCATGCCGGTCATGGCGGCGATGCACAGCGACAGCTCGGTCAGGGCGTCGATCGCGGCTTCCTTATCTTCCTGCATGTCCTTCTGATAGGCGAGCGGCAGCCCCTTCATCACCATCAGGAGCGCGTCGAGCGCGCCGACGATGCGCCCAGTCTTGGCGCGAACCAGTTCCGCCGCGTCGGGATTGCGCTTCTGCGGCATGATCGAGGAGCCGGTCGTGAACGCATCGGACAGCGTGAGAAAACCAACGAGCGGCGAGGTCCAGATCACGATCTCCTCGGCAAAGCGCGATAGATGCACCGCCGTGATCGCCGCCGCCGCCAGCGTTTCGAGCACGAAATCGCGATCGGCAACGGCGTCGAGCGAATTGGCGGCGGGCCGCGCAAATCCGAGCTTGCGCGCGGTCATCGTCCGGTCGATCGGAAACGACGTGCCGGCGAGCGCCGCCGCCCCGAGCGGGCATTCGTTGAGACGCGTTCGCGCATCGGTGAAGCGGCCGCGGTCGCGCGCCGTCATTTCCACATAGGCGAGCAGATGATGGCCGAATGTCACCGGCTGCGCCGGCTGCAGATGGGTGAAGCCTGGCATGATGGTGGCGGCGTGGGCGAGCGCCTTCTCCGCGAGCACGCGCTGGTAGCCAGCGAGCAGGCCGTCGATGTCATCGATCGCATCGCGCACCCATAGCTTAAAGTCGGTCGCGACCTGATCGTTGCGCGACCGGGCGGTGTGCAGACGACCGGCCGCCGGCCCGATCAGCTTGTGCAGCCGCGCCTCGACATTCATATGAATGTCCTCGAGTTCGCGTTTGAACGCGAACCGGCCGCTCTCTATTTCGGCGAGAACGTCGTCGAGGCCGCGCGCGATGGCCTTGCCATCCTTGACCGAAATAATGCCCTGTTTGGCCAGCATCTCGGCATGCGCCTTGCTGGCGGCGATGTCTTGCCGGAACAGGCGCCTGTCGACATCGATCGAGGCGTTGATCTCCGCCATGATTGCCGCCGGCTCGCTTGTGAAGCGTCCACCCCACATTTTATTGCTCATGGCCGTTCCTCGAATCCGCTCATGACCGTGCCTCCTCCCCAGAAACCGCTCAGGCCATCCCGCCGCACCCTCGTTGTCGGGGGCGTCAGCCTGCTCGCTGCCGTTGCAGTCGTCGGCGCGGTATACGGCCTTCGCGGATTTGCGCGCAATCCGGAGGACGCGGCCTGCCAGTCGGCGGCCGATCTTGCCCGCCGCCTCGCCCCGCTTGCCCGCGGCGAACTTGCCGCCCTGGTCATCGCCGATCCGCCTCGCCGGCTGCCGCCGCTCGACTTCAAGGACGCAGCGGGCAAGCCGAAAAGCTTGGCCGACTGGCGCGGCCGCACCGTTCTCCTCAATCTATGGGCCACCTGGTGTGTGCCGTGCCGGAAAGAAATGCCGGCGCTCGATGCTCTCCAGCGCCAGCTCGGCGGTCCGGGCTTCGAGGTCGTCGCGGTGAACATCGACACGCGCGATCCCGAAAAGCCGAAAGCATGGCTGGCCGAAACCGGTGTCAAAAACCTCGCCTATTACGCCGACCCCAGCGCCAAAGTCTTTCAGGAACTCAAGGCCATCGGCAAGGCGTTCGGCATGCCGACGACTCTGGTTATCGATCCGTCAGGCTGCGAAATCGCCGCCCTCGCCGGTCCGGCCGAATGGGCGAGCGGCGACGCCCTTGCGTTCATGAAGGCCGCCCTCGGCAAGTAAGCCGCGGTGCGACCAAGCGGATCGCGGAGACCGGCTTCCCCCGTATCCTACTTCACCACGCCTGAAATGCAGCACGGTTTACGACGCGGCGTTCTGACCCGCTCCTTAAGGAAGCAGCGCGCGTTCGGCCCGTGATAGCCGGGCCGCACATAGGTCCAGGCACGGCAACGGCTGTCCGCTTCGCACGCGGCCTTGCATGTTTGTCCGGATGGGTCGGCCGGCACATCGAGCGAACGATAGTCCCCGCCGGTGCGGTCGATGCCGACTTCGTTGCTGGCGTCACGCGGCACGGTCACGCCCGCCCCCTTCACCCCCGACGCGCAGCAACTGTCGGCCGTCCGCGCGGGCACCTGCGATTTGAGCCAACAGATCGCGCCATGGTTGCTGGTCGGATAGGTGAAACTCCACGCCCGGCAACGCGCGTCCCGCTCGCACCGCGCCGCGCAGACGGCCGGATCGCCCGATCGTACCGGGAAGCTCGTGTAGTCGCCGCCCTTACGGTCAAAGCCGATCTGGGCGGGCGCCGGACCGGCGAGCAGACAAAAAACGACGACGCATGCCATCGCCGCTACAACCCATCGCATAATCGCTTGTCCGAGCTCGACCGTGTCCCCCATGAGCGCCCCATGCTACGCAAGAGCAAGATACGAGTAAGCGTAGGATACGCTCTTGGAAGGGTCCGGTTGCGTCATCACATCGTCGTAATTCAATATGCGCATTCGGCGAACACCGGGTCCACCGATCCGCCCCAGCGACCATGGAACTTCTCTAACAACTCTTCCGCCGGAGTCCGTCCGCGGGCGACGATTTCGTCGAGCGGTTCGAGGTAGATCGTCTCGTCGCGCCCGCCGGATAGCCGGGCGCGGCGCGCAAGCCCGGCATGGGCGAGGGCGAGGCATTCCCGCGCCAGATCGAGCGCCGTACGGCCGCCGATCTCCGCCTTGAGGCCGAGGCGCGGCACCTGGTCGCGGAGCCTCTGCCGCTCCTCCGCGTTCCAGCCCTTGACGAGGTCCCAAGCGGCATCGAGACAAGCATCGTCATAAAGCAGGCCGACCCAGAAGGCCGACAGCGCCGGGAGCCGCCGGGTCGGGCCGACGTCGGCGCCGCGCATTTCGAGATAGCGCTTCAGCCGCGCTTCGGGGAATATCGTCGTGAGGTGGTTGGCCCAATCGGAAATGGTCGCGCGCTCTCCCGGCAGGCTTGCAAGCTGGCCAGCGAGCAGATCGCGAAACGACTGGCCGGCCACGTCGATATAAGTGTCGCCACGTTTGACGAAGTACATCGGCACGTCGAGCGCATAGTCGACCCAACGCTCGAACCCCATGCCCGGCTCGAACGCCCAGGGCAGCATGCCGCAGCGCGCCGGATCGGTGTCGCGCCAGATTTCCGAGCGGAACGATAAAAAGCCGTTCGGCTTGCCTTCGGTGAAGGGCGAATTGGCGAACATGGCGGTCGCAACCGGCTGCAGCGCAAGCGCAACGCGCAGCTTCCGCACCATGTCGGCTTCCGAGGAGAAATCGATGTTCGTCTGCACCGTGCAGGTGCGATACATCATGTCGAGCCCGAGCCGACCGACCTTTGGCATATAGGCGGTCATGATGCGATAGCGGGCCTTCGGCATCACCGCCATTTCGGCGCGCGACCAGGTCGGGGCCATGCCCAATCCGAGGAAGCCGATCCCGAGCGGCCCTGCAATTTCGCGCAACTGCGCGAGATGCGCATTCAACTCGGCGGAGGTCTGATGCACGGTCTCGACCGGCGCGCCCGAAAGCTCGAATTGGCCGCCCGGCTCAAGCGAGATCGCGCCGCCGCCGGTCACGTCGAGCAACCCGATAATGTTGCCGGCCTCCATGATCGGCTCCCAGCCGAGCAGCATTTTCATACCTTCGAGCAGCGCGCGGATCCCGCGCTTGCCCTCGTAGGGCAGCGGCTCGTGCCGGCTGACGGTGAAGCCGAACTTCTCGTATTCGGTTCCGATGCGAAAACGCTCGCGCGGCTTTGCGCCAGCGGCGAACCACGCGACGAGGTCGTCGCGCGATTCGAGCGGCGTCATGTCCACAGCGTCGCGAGCCATGAGGGGGTCTTCCGAGTGCGCAAGGCGGGCGCGACCTTACACACCCACGAGGAAAGAGCAACGGAGTGCGGCCCGCATCGCATATCGCGCGTGCGGCATGCCTGCCACAGTCCTACCTACCTGGCGGATTCGTGCGGCGCGTCCGTGGACGGCGATCGCGTTCAGGACTATTTTCTTGCCATGCTTGCTTGTTATTCTCCTGTGCTGTCCTCCCAGAACGCGGAGGCTTTACCTCCGCGCGCATTATGCTAAACGCGGCCCAGGAGGATCGACGCGGGCGTGTGAGTGAGAGACGCTTAATGACGTTCCGGCGCGTATTGCTGATGGTGACGTTGCTGACGCCGCTGCTATGCGGCTGCGCAGCCAATCTCGACCTCGGCATGTTGTATGCGGCGCCCGGTAAGTACGATTATCTCCGCTGCGAGGACTTGCCGGCGCGGCTTGCGACCTCAATCGCCCGCGAAAAGCAGCTCACCGACCTGATGAAACGCGCCAATCAAGACGCGGGGGGGCCGGTCGTGAGCGCGGTGGCGTATTCGGCCGATCTCGCCCAGGTGCGCGCCGATCAGAAGGTGCTGCGCCAAGCCGCCATCGACAAAAAATGCGGCAGCATCGAGCCGCCCGAGCCGAAGCCGGCGGACGATTCCGGACGCGCGGCGCGCCCCGGAACGGCCGGCGATCAAGGAAAACCCGGTTCACGGACGCCGGCTCAGTAGGAACACCGCCTGCTCGCCGAACAGGTTCCAGAACCACCACGGCGCATCGATCTTGAGCGCCGTCCCCCACGGATCGAGCGCCACCGCCCGTTCCATCTTCGCCCCGACGAACCGGCAGAGTTCGCTGAAGTCCTTGATCGTGCAGAAATGGATGTTGGGCGTATCGTACCAGGTCTCGGGTAGATTGGCCGTCCGTGGCATGCGCCCGCGAAACATGATCTGCAGTCTGATCCGCCAATGGCCGAAATTGGGGAACGACACGATCGCGTGGCGACCGATCCGCAGCATGTGCTCGAGCACGATGCGCGGACGACGGGTCGCCTGCAGCGTCTGCGAGAGGATCACGTAGTCGAAGGCGTCGTTCGGATAGTCGGCAAGGTCGGTATCCGCGTCCCCCTGCACTACGGCCAGCCCCTTGGCGACGCATTCGTTGACGCCCTCGCGCGACAGCTCGATGCCGCGCCCATCAACGCCGCGCGCCTCGAGCAGTTGCAACAGCTCCCCGTCGCCACAGCCGACGTCGAGCACGCGCGAGCCCGGGTCCACCATCTCCGATACGAGCAGCAGGTCGACGCGCGCCCCGCCCGGCCCGCGGACGGTTTCGGCCATGGTCAGATCGCGAGGCGGACGCGTGAGCATGGTTATGATCGCCCCCCTGCGCTATCACTCGCACTGCGCCAACCGAAAGCTTGCTTCGCCAAGAACGCGACCCTCCTCCATAAGGATAAAGCCATCCCTCCCTTAGCCCCAAATTCGCAGAAATTCCACAAGCGGGAAGGATTTGGCGGTCGCCCCGACGGCACCGGCGGGCCAGCTATAAGGCCGCCCGGATGAGCAAGGTCTTCATCGGCACTTCGGGATGGACTTATGATGGCTGGCGCGGTCCGTTCTATCCCAAAGACGTGCCGAAGAAGCGCTGGCTCGCCTGGTATGCAACGCAGTTCGCGAGCGCCGAGATCAATGGCTCGTTTTATCGCACGCCCTCGCTCGAAGCGGTGCGCGGCTGGCGCGAGCAGACCCCGAGCGGCTTTGTGTTCGCCTGGAAGGCGTCGAAGTTCATCACCCACTGGAAACGCCTGTCGCAAACATCCGCGACTAGCATCGCGCTGATGGTCACCCGGCTCGAAGCGCTCGGGCCGAAGGCAGGTCCGGTTCTATTCCAGCTCCCCCCGCATTTTACCGCCGACCGCGAGCGACTGGCGGCTTTCCTGCCGTTGCTGCCGACGGCCTACCGCTACGCCTTCGAGTTTCGCGAGGCGAGTTGGTATGATGACAATGTTTTCGATCTGTTGCACGACCACGGCTGCGCGCTGTGCCTGTCCGACCATCACGATGCGCCGGCGCCCTGGGAAGTCACCGCCCGCCATGTCTATGTGCGCGGCCATGGGCCGACCGGCGAGTACCGTGGCAGCTATCCCGACAAGACGCTGCGCCGGTGGGCGCATGCGATCGCCAAGTGGAAGCGCCAGCGCCGCACCGTCTATGTGTATTTCGACAACGACCAGAAGAGCGCCGCGCCGCGCGATGCACTCCGCCTGAAGGAAATGGTCGCCTCGTAGCGAAGGCGCCGACGCGCCAAGCCATTTCTATTTTCGTCATGCCTCTGGCTTCGGCGACAACGCCTCGCGCAAAAAGTCGATCGGGATTGGGAGCACGATCGTCGAGCTACGCTCGCCGGCGATATCGTGCAGCGCGGTAAAATAGCGCAACTGCATGGCGCCGGGATTGGCGGCGAGGATGTTCGCCGCCTCGACCAGTTTTTCTGCGGCCTGTTGCTCGCCCTCCGCATTGATGATGCGGGCGCGCCGATTGCGCTCCGCCTCGGCCTGGCGCGCGATGGCGCGCACCATGCTCTCGTCGATGTCGACATGCTTGATCTCGACATTGGCGACCTTGATGCCCCAGGCGTCGGTCTGGCTGTCGATGATGCTCTGGATATCGCGGTTGAGCTTGTCGCGCTCGGCCAGCATCTCGTCGAGCTCGTGCTTGCCGAGCACCGAGCGCAGCGTGGTCTGCGCCAACTGACTGGTCGCAGCCATGAAGTTCTCCACCTGGATCACCGCCTTGTCGGCGTCCACCACGCGGAAATACAGCACCGCATTGACCTTCACCGAGACGTTGTCATGCGAAATCACGTCCTGGCTCGGCACGTCGAGCACGATGGTGCGCAGATCGACGCGGACCGCCTGCTGCACGAACGGGATCA
>JBAPYK010000060.1:0-3253 GCA_049284695.1 Rhodoplanes sp.
AGAGTCTCTTCGGCGCGGTACGCCGAAGGACGATGATCTGCTGACGCAGAAGGCGGAACTGCGCTCAACCGGGACTTTTCAGTCGAGAAGGAGTATTCCCGCAAAGATGGGAGCCGCATGCCCGTGCAAAGGCCGTCGCCGCTCGTCGTCGCGGCGGAACGGATGAGGGTATTGCGTTCGACGCGCACGACGGCGGCGACCAGTCCTTGATGATCTTCTTCATGAGCGGCCATCGTGCAGACTAACTGTTGCGCCGATTTGTCTGTGACCGAAACCGCTGCCTCGACGGCCAATTGTCCGCGGGCTTACGGGCTCTTCGATTTCTCAGCGAGATGAAGCCGCCTCTAACTTCGCCGCTTTGGCCTCAGCCTTCGCAGTTGCAGCCGCCAATTTGGCTGCGACTTTCTGCTCTGCGGCGATGGCGCGATCAAGCGCCTTCTGTGCCGTCGCAACTTTCTTTGTGGCGGCAGCGTGGGTTTTCGTCAAAGCCGCGACAGGATTCCGGACGCCCCGCTTCACGCTCCTTTTGGCCGCAGGTTTCTTTGGAACTCTTGCCATTTTAATCTCCAATTTAGCAGCCATCTTGTCGTCCGCAGTAACCAACAGCGAATCGATATCTACCCCATAAGTTTCTTAACACAGTTCGGGTGAAGTTCTAAATTTGCTGGGAATCTGGCGGGGTACATCCTTTGCATGTGATTCAGGAACCCGGGCTTGTTGCCGCCTTCACTTGCACCCCAGGAATGACATGCTACCTTATGGGTACAAGTGCCTTCGGGCTCGCCCCGCAAGGGCAAACAGCGAACCGCCGTCAGAGCATCCCTCTGACGGCGTTTCGTATGTCGTCGTAGGAAAGTCCCGCAGCGTGCAGAAGAATCCGCGCAAACGGCATGGGCATGTCGCGCGCTACCTACCCCAATTTCCCGGGATGAGCGAAACCCGTCAGCTTACGAGCCACGCGTCCATCTGCTCCGGAGCCCAATCTTTCTCTGCCTCGATAACGCGGACGCAAGTCCCATGCGCTCGATCGACAATCGCGTGCGTGCAGGGCTCGTCATCGATTTCTTGGATTTCGAGGTCGGAAGAGGGCTCCCACTGCAGGGTCGCTTCGAGGTCGGCAGGCCAGATTTTCCACCCCGACCCGTCCTCCAATACGACGCTGTAGGCTGTGTCGTGTGTCTTGATGTGCATTTACTCCCTCTCTCTTCTTGCTTGTTGTGAGGTCGCAACGAGGCATGCCCTCAAGGGTTCAGGGCAAAGGCGTTCGTTATCGAAATTCTGCGAGTGAGAAAAAATTAACGCACGACGCAGCAGTTGGTTCCACGCGCCGTTTTCAGTCGCGGGATCAGATGGTTGTGGAGGCTAGCCCCCGAGTACAGGGGGTCACGAATTTGGGAGGCGCGCCCTGCCGGTGCTGATCGCCATCGCTCTGGTGGGCGTCGCCTTTTCGTCCAGCGCCGCGTTTGGCGTGGCGGCGTTCGCGCTCGCCGGACTGGCGTGCTCCGCCTGCCTGCCGCTGAGCATCGGCACGGCTAGCAGCGAAACGCCGCGATTCGTCGAGACCGTCTCCGGCTGGATGGTCGCCTCTTACACGATGGGGTACGGGATCGGCGCGTTTGCCGTCGGCCCGCTGCGCCAACTCGCTGATCTCGCACTTTCGGACGTCTATCTCGGCGCGACCGCGATCGCGGTGGTATTGATCCTTCTCGCGAACCTGCTGGCCAGGGGCGCGCACGCTGCGGACCCGTCGTTCCTCAAACCGGGAACCCGCTCATGACCGCCGTCGCGCTCGCTCTGCACATACTCGGGGCCGTCGTCTGGGTCGGTGGCATGTTTGCGATCTACGCCTGTCTGCGCCCTGCGCTCGGCACACTCCAGCTGCCACAGCGCCTGCGGCTGATGCGGGTCACCTTCCAGAAATTCTTTCGCTGGGTGTGGCTGGCGATCCTGTTGCTGCTCGCCAGCGGCTATTGGATGCTGTTCACCACGTTCGGCGGCTTTGCCGGGGCCAGCCTGTATATCCATCTGATGCAGATGATCGGCTGGCTGATGATTGCGCTGTTCGTCTGGCTGTTCTGCGGACCGTGGCTGGCGTTCAAACGCGCAGTCGATGTTGAGGACTGGCCGAGCGCCGGCACTGGCCTCAACCGCATCCGGCAGATCATCCGTGTCAACCTGCCGCTCGGGCTGCTCGCCGTCGTCATCGGCGGTAGTGGGCGCTACTGGGGTTAGTTCTCAGTTGGACAGGTTAGACTGAGGTACGATCGCCGATGTTCGCGCTGCAATTGGTCGCAGCGTAGGGAGCGCGACCAGCTCGTCAGCTAGCCCGACTTTCTCTACTCGAGGGGTAAGCTGATCGAAAAGGCCCGCAAACCGGGGTCTCAGATCAAAAAGTCTCCACTACATTGCGTGGTGCCGGGGCGGGGGCGATCCGGCGCGCGGCGGTAATCCGTGGCGGGGGCTGCGGCGGCAGGGCGAGGTTGAGTTGCCGGACCAGGATCCTTTGGTCGGGGTTCAATTCGGTGTATCGGCTCAGGATCAGGGTGCGGCCGTCGGTGGTGGGGAAGCGGACATCGAGCATCTGAATGTCGGCGAACTTGTCGAGCACGGCGCGCGGTGTGAGGCCGCCGGCGAGAGGCATGAGCCGGGCGCGCAGCGTCACGTGCAGGCAATAGGCCATGAAGGCGTGGAAGATGTGCGCCTCGATGCGGCTCTCCAGCTGGTGATAGATGGGGCGCAGCCTGAGATCGTCCTTGAGGTGCTTGAAGGCGGCTTCGATCTCGGTGAGCTGGATGTAGAACTGCCACAACTCAGCCGGCTGGCGTCCGCACAAATTGGTGCGCAGCAGGTAGCGCCCTTCGCGTCGCCGCGCCTGGCGCAGCTTTTTGCGATTGAGCGTGTAGCTGAAGCTTGAGCCGCGCGGCACCACTTCAACATCGACTAAGCGCCACGCCGCCCGCGCCTTGGCGCGCGCGGCGCCGAGCTTCATCAGCAGCTCTTCGCGCGTGAGCTTCATGGCCTGGAGCTGCTTGAGCCGCGCCCACAGCCATTTCAACTGGCGCCGCCGCATCGCGCGTTCCTTGGCGATGCGGGCGTGGCTCTGGGCGAAGACGTAGAGTTCCTGCTCCTGCGCCAACAATTTCACGTCGACGCCGTCGCGCACCGCCTGCCAGGGCAGGCCGATGAGCGCCTGCTCCAATTTGGTGAGCAGAAAGACCGTTCTCGGGACCGGCTTCCTTACACGGCCGAGGAT
>JBAPYK010000061.1:0-2488 GCA_049284695.1 Rhodoplanes sp.
CTAGTAACGCTGCGGCTCAGATCACCATTACCTCGGGGCCGGGCGTCGCCTGATAGAGCCGCTCGACGTCGGCCTTGCGGCACTCGAGGGCGCGGCGCTGGTTGATATAGCCCTTGTCGGTGATTTCGTTCCGATCGATCGAGGGCGCCTCGGCGATCAGCATCAGCCGGTGGATGCGCATACTCGAGCTTCCGTGCTCGCCGTTCCAGCGGGCGAGCGCTGCGGTGACATGCGCGCGAATGGTGGGATGACGCGCGAGCTCAGCCGGCGCGGCGGGCGCATCGGCGCCGAGCAGCGCTTGACAGCCGCCGACATTCAACCAAGCCAGCGCGCCGACATATTCGCGGTCGGCGCCGGTGATGACGGCGTCCTGGAGCACCGGCGAGCAGGCGCCAATGACACCGACGCGCAGCATTCCGACATGCACCCAGATGCCCGTGGTGAGCTTGAACTCCTCGGCAAGACGGCCGTCGAACACGATTCCCTTGGAGGCGTCGAGCGGGTCTGCGAAGCGCACGGCGTCGCCGGGCCGGTAAAAGCCTTCCTCGTCGAAGGCCTGCGCGGTGAGGTCCGGGCGCTTCCAGTAGCCCGTCATCACGTTCGGCCCGCGCACCCGCACTTCGATCTTGGCTTCGGTTGGCACCAGCTTGAGCTCGACGCCGGGCACCGGCACGCCGATCACGCCGGCGCGGTCGATCAGGAAATGGCACGAAGTCGCAAGCGGCGCGGTCTCGGTGCTGCCCCAAGACGCGGTGAGCGGGATGCGCTCGCCGGTCGTGCGCACCGCCAGCGTTTCCAGCCGGGTCCACAAATCCTGCGGCAGCGCCGCAGCGGCATAGAAAATCAACCGCAGATTGGCGAAGAACGAGCGCGCCAGCGCCTCGTCCTTTTCTAGATAGGGCAGCAGCGCGGCATAGCCCGCCGGCACGTTGAAATAGACGGTCGGAGAGATTTCCGAGAGATTGCGCACCGTTTCGCCGACCAGCGCCGGCACCGGCTTTCCCGCATCGATATAGAGCGAGCCGGCATGGCGCAGCAGCATGTTGAAGTTGTGGTTGCCGCCGAAGGTGTGGTTCCACGGCAGCCAGTCGACCAGCACCAGCGGCTCGTCCTGCAGGAATGGCCAGATCTGCGCGATCGCCTGCTGGTTCGACGTGAGCATGCGGTGGGTATTGATCACGCCCTTGGGCATGCCGGTCGAGCCCGAGGTGAAAAGAATCTTGGCGATCGAGTCAGGCGCGATGCCGGCCACTGCCGCTTCCAGCGCCGCTCCCGGGAGGGTGCTGGTCAGCGATGCGAGTGGGGTGACGCCGTCGAGATTGGCGCCGTTGGCGCTCGCGACCAGCTCGGTCCCAGCGAGGTTGAGCGCCGCCAGCGCCCTCGCGAACGGGGCGGTGTCCGACACATAGACCAGGCCGGGCGTCAGAATGTCGAAGATGTATTTGAGGTTCTGATGGTCCTGGCTCTGCAGCGAATAGGCCGCGGAGATGGGGGCGACCGGCACGCCGGCGCTCATCGCGCCGAGCGCGAGCAGGGCATGGTCGATGGCGTTGCCGGAGAGGATCATCACGGGACGGGCGGCGGAGAGGCCGCGCTCGATCAGCGCGCCCGCGATCGCATCGACGTCCCTGCGCGCCTCTTCATAGGTGACCTTGCGCCAAACATCGCCGCGGCGCTCGGCGAGAAATATGCGCGACGGCGCGGTCTCGACCGCGGCGCGGAACACGCGTACGAGGGAAGGTTCATACGGAGCGAGAGGCGCCCTCGAGCGCAGCAGGATTGTCCCGTCGGGGGCATCTGTTCGCACCAAGTCGACCGGCGCGAAATCGATCGCGCGAATCGGCGTATCTGCCGGCGAAACACAGGCCGGCGCGAGCTGCGCTTGACTGGACATGATCGTTCACTCCCGGGGCATCCTCGTTTCCTGTTTTCGTTTTTTATTGTTCTCGTGTTCTGGTTATTCGCGTCGCCGCCGTTCTTTGGCGGTCAGTCCGTAAATCTAACTATTGCCGTCAAGATAGCCGAAGCGGGCGGCACACGCACCGGTCTCGAGGCGCGCCATTTTCGCCTCGGCGCAGTCTCGTCCCAATGCGTCACTGCGATCCTCCCGTGGTGCGGTTATGCCTTCGGCGCCGCTTACGCTCCTTTCGCATCGCTGACCCGAAGGACCAGCGCCATGGCGGAATCGCCCGCGGCGCAGCCGCCGAACAGGCCTACTCCGCCGCCGCGCAACGCCAGTTCTTCGATCAGCTCGATGACGCTGCGCATGCCGGTCGGTCCTTGCGGATGTCCCCAGATCAGCGAGCAGCCGTAATTGTTCATCTTATCGAGCGGGTAGCCGGTCTCCTTGGCGAAAGCGATATCGTTGACCGCGAAGGGATTGTGCGACTTCACCGCATCGACATCGCCGATCGCAAGCCCGGCGGCGTCGAGCGCGGCGCGGCAGGCGGGCGCGACCGCCATCGGCATATGGCCTTTCTCGGTGCGC
>JBAPYK010000062.1:0-3259 GCA_049284695.1 Rhodoplanes sp.
GCGGCCGATGCAGTCGAACGCATGACGGCTTGGCTCGCCGCGCTGCCGGCCGCGCGCGCGTCCGACGCGTCGTTCAGGCTCATGATCGGCGGGCCGCGCGAAAGCGAAGCGCCGGGGATTTACGGGAGGGCGAGGGGCGCTTTAGGCCAACTTCTTGCCGTTCACCGTTTGGCGTAGTATATTTATGCCATGATCCGGTCGTGGCGGAATTCCGCAAAGGCGATGCCTACGAGGTCGAGATCGTCGATTACCACAGAGGATGACCATGGCGCCCGTTTCGCATCCCGGCCGTCTGCTCAAGCGCGAATTGACGGCGCGCAAGCTCTCGGCCAATCGCCTCGCGCTGGACATCGGCGTGCCGTCCGGCCGCATCACCGACATTCTCAATGGACGCCGTTCGATTACCGCCGACACCGCAGTGCGGCTCGGCCGCTATTTCGGCAACGCAGCGTTTCCCGGCCAAGTGGGAACCGGTTGGCCGAAGGAAACGCGTTACCTAAAGATCGCGCAGTTCTGGCTCGATTTGCAGAGCCAGTACGACATTGCGGTGGTAGAGCGGGAAAAGGGCACCAAAATTGCGAAACGAGTGCGGCCGGCGGACGCGGCGTGAATGTCGCCGTAGTCCGTAGCCGCATGGAGCGAAGCGGAATGCGGGAGCAGGGCCTCAGAAAAAGTCCTGGATTTCGCTGCGCTCCATCTGGGCTACGCTTGCTACGAGCTTGCCCCTACAAATCGTCTTCACTCAGACCCGTGTGTTTCGCGATGCGAGCGAGCATGCGCGGGCCAATTTCGTCGCCGTCATGAACGCGAAAACAAAATCCGGCCACCCCGGCCGCTGCAAAGTGCGATGCGACCCACTCTGACGTTTGACGGTCCAGCCGATCCGCAGAAGCGCCGCGAGCACCCGCTGCGCCTTGGCGGCGGGCCAGCGGCTCATGCCAGCTGGAACATGCCGGCAAGCTCGCGCGGCAGCGCTTCGCCGTTCTCGATCCGCTCGGCGACGACCCGCAGCGCCAGCGCGGTCGCCTTGGAGCGCGCTTCCGTGTCGGTTGCGCCGTAACTGAGAACGCCCGGCAGCGCCGGCACTTCCGCCAACCAGCGGCCGTCTTCCTCACGTTCGATTTCAATGCGGAGCATGCGGGATAGATAGCATTAGAGCCCCGATTTGTCAGGCCGATCTTCTACAGTTCGCGCGGGTCGACGTGAGATAAGTTATTGATTTTGCTTGTTGTAGGGTAGCATTTTTGCGGAAGTGTAGTGCCACGTTTTGGCATATTGTGCTTGATTGTTATGAACGAATCACGACTCCGTGTGCGCACCAGCATGCGGAGCCGGAGCCATGTATTTCCGCCGCAAGACCTCGGCCGGGCGCGCCTATCTGCAAATCGTCGAGAGCCGCCGCGACGGCGATCAGGTGCGTCAGCAAGTGATCGCCACGCTCGGGCGTTTCGAGGAGTTGCAGGCGAGCGGCCAGCTGGAACGACTGGTGCGCTCGGGTGCGCGCTTCGCCACCAAGGCCATGGTGCTGAACGCGGCGGCTGATGATGCCGCCATCAAGATTGCAGTCCGTCGCATCGGGCCGGCGCTGGTATTCGAGCGGCTGTGGGAGGAGACCGGCTGCCGGGCGGTGATCACGGAGCTGGCGGGCAAACGCAAGCACGGCTTTGCGCTGGAGCGCGCGGTGTTCCTCACCGTACTGCACCGGCTGTTCATGGGCGGCTCCGACCGCGCTGCCGATCGCTGGCGCGAGGACTATGCCATTGCCGGTGTCGCGGAGCTTACTCTGCCTCATCTTTATCGCGCGATGGCGTGGCTGGGCGAGGAGCTGCCGGAAAAGGAACAGGACGGCTGCACGCCATTTTCCCCGCGCTGCGTGAAGGACGTGGTGGAGGAGCGGCTGTTCACGCATCGGCGCGACCTGCTCACGCGGCTCGACTTGGTGTTCATGGACACCACCAGCCTGTACTTCGAGGGCGCCGGCGGCCAGACGCTGGGCCGGCACGGCTTCAGCAAGGACCATCGACCGGATCTGCGGCAGATGATCCTTGCCGTGTTGATCGACGGCGACGGGCGGCCGGTCTGCTCGGAGATGTGGCCGGGCAACACCGCCGACGTGACGACGCTGATCCCGGTGATCGACCGTCTGCGCCGGCGCTTCGACATCGCGCGCGTGTGCGTGGTCGCCGACCGCGGCATGATCAGCGCCGAGACCATGGCCGAGCTGGAGGCGCGGCGGCTGTTGTACATCCTGGGCGTGCGCGAGCGCTCGGACAAGCTGGTGCGCGAGCTGGTGCTCGATCATCCGGCGCCGTTTGTGCCGCTGGTGGTGAAGAAGCGCGGCAAGGAGATTGATTACGAGGCGAAGACGGTCATGCTGGCGGGGCGGCGCTACATCGTTTGCCGCAATCAACAGGAGGCGGCGAAAGACGCCGCCGATCGCGCGTCGATCGTAGCCGCGCTGGAGCGCCAGCTCGCCAAGGGCGACAAGGCCCTCGTCGGCAACACCGGCTTTCGGCGCTACCTGAAGACCATCAGCGACGAGCACTTCGCGATCGATCCCGACAAGATCGAGGAGGAGAAGAAATTCGACGGCATCTTCGTGCTGCGCACCAACACTGATCTCAATCCGCTCGAGGCCATGCTCTGCTACAAGCAGCTGTGGACGGTGGAGCAGACCTTCCGCACAGCGAAGCACCTGCTTTCGACGCGGCCGATCTTCCACAAGCTCGACGAGACTATCCGCGGTCACGTGTTCTGTAGCTTCCTCGCGCTGGTGCTGAAGAAGGCGCTGGAGGACCGCGTCACCGCGCTCGGCCGCGTGGGCTCTTGGCCCGACATCATCGCCGATCTGGATTCGCTGACCGAGACCGAGATCGAGTACGACGGCAAACGCTTCATTGTCCGCTCGGCGCCGCGTCCCGCCGCCAGCCTGGCGCTCCGTGCCGCCGGCGTCGCGCTGCCACCGACAGTGCGCGACGCCGCGCCCCACTGACGACCGCGTTATCGGATGTGTAGTGCCACGCTGCCCAAGCGGCGTGGATTGCCATTGCCGTTCAATTATTTAGTAAATCGCACTGTTGAAGATGGGTCACACGTTCGCGCAGATAAGCAACAAACGGATCGATCAACCGCCGGCGCGGCTCGCGCGGGCCATATACCGGAGGCTCCAGGCCGGGAGCAATGCATTTGCGGACGGTCTCGCGATCAAGGCCGAGCTCGCGAGCGATCGCCGAGACCGTCAGCCCCTGTCGATGAAGAT
>JBAPYK010000063.1:0-19970 GCA_049284695.1 Rhodoplanes sp.
TGGCTGAACACGCGGCGCGGCACCTCAATGCCGGCCGACATCAGGAAGGCGGGCCAGTAGACCGCGTGGAAGCGCACGATGTCCTTGCCGATCACGTGCAGGTCGGCGGGCCAGTAGCGGCGGAATATCTCGCTGTCGGTGTCGGGGAAGCCGACGCCGGTGATGTAATTCGTCAGCGCGTCGACCCACACATACATGATGTGGTTGTCGTCGCCCGGCACGCGGATGCCCCAGTCGAAGGTGGTGCGCGAGATCGAGAGGTCCTGCAGGCCGCCGCGCACGAAGCTTGCGACTTCGTTCAGCCGTTCCTTCGGCAGCACGAAATCTGGCACGCGCGCGTAAAGGTCGAGAAGCTTGTCCTGATACGCGGACAGCCGGAAGAAATAGCTCTCCTCCTCCACCCACTCGACCGGCGTGCCGGTCGGCCCGCGCCGCACGCCGTCCTCGCCGACGGTCGTTTCGTTCTCGCCGTAAAACGCCTCGTCGCGCACCGAATACCAGCCGGAATACTTGGAGAGATAGACGTCGCCGTTCTTCTCCATCCGCAGCCAAATCTCGCGCGACGACTCATGATGGCGTTCGTCGGTCGTGCGGATGAAATCGTCGTTCGAACAGTTCAGGCGCTTCACCATGGCCTGAAACAGCGGCACGTTGCGCTCGGCGAGTTCGTGCGCGGTCAGTCCCTCCTTGGCCGCGGTCTGCAGCATTTTGATGCCGTGCTCGTCGGTGCCGGTGAGGAAGAACACGTCGTAGCCGTCGAGCCGCATGAAGCGCGCGATGGCGTCGGTCGCAATCGCCTCGTAGGCGTGCCCGATATGCGGCGGCCCATTCGGATAGGCGATCGCGGTGGTGAGAAAGTAACGCTTCGACGCCATGTCGGACGAGCTCGCCGGCCCTGTTTTCAAACCAAAGATTGAAGGCCGGGACAGGCCCGGCCGCGCCCGCAAGAGGTATCAACCGGGCACCGCCTCGGCAAGCCAGCGGAATACGGCAAAAACCAGCGACCGGCGGTCGAGATTGAACGTCTCGACGTCGCGCGCGGCGCGGTTGAGCCGGCTCCATGCCTCGGCGAGCGGCGCAAGCCGGCCCAGAGTCTGGGGCGTCCGGCGCAGCTCGCTCGACAGCCATGTCCGCACTGTTTCGACGAACGTGTCAAAGGCGTCGCGGTCGGCGCGGTCGAGAACATCGGCGAGCGCATGCAGTGCGCGCGGATCGACCGCGGGAACGCGGCCGAGCAATTCGTTCACGCGCTCGCGGACGGCAAGCAATGGTCCGCCGCACAAGGCGATGGCGCGCGCGACGCTGCCGTCTGCCGCCGCAGCCGCTTCGCCAAGAACGGGGTCCGCCGGGTCGCGTTCGAGCGCCGCGGCGGCCGCCTGCACGAGGTCCGTTGGATCGAGCGGTCGCAGCGCCACGACCCGGCAGCGCGAGCGGATCGTGGGCAGAACGTGCGCGGTGGAATGGGCGACCAGCAGCAGCAGCGAGCGGTGCGGCGGCTCCTCGACGATCTTGAGCAAGGCGTTTGCGCCGGACGCATTGAGCTCATCGACGGAATCGATGATCGCGACGCGCCATCCGCCTTCGCCCGCCGTCGAGCCGAAGAACGACACCGTCCGGCGGACGTCGTCCACGGCAATGTCCTGGAATAGCTTGCCGGTCTTTTCGTTGATCCGCCGCTCCAACGCGAGAAGGTCGCCTTGTGCCTGGGCCGCAATGCGACGGGCAACGGGATGGTCGGGATCGATCCTAAGCGACTGGGCCCGCTGCACCGCGGCTGCGGCGGGGTCCGGATGGGCGAGCACGAAGCGCGCAAGACGGTGGGCAAGCGTCGCCTTGCCGATTCCGGCAGGACCAACGATCAGCCAGGCATGCGGCATGCGCCCGCTGCGAAAGGCGGCAAGCAGCGCTTGTTCGGCTGCTGCGTGGCCGTAGAGCGTGTTGTTGGCGCGCGGATGCGGCGGCGCGGTCACCGCCGGCTCGGCGCGCGTGGCGCTCATGGAGCGGCGGCCCCCGCCGCGATTGCGGCCGGAGCTGAACCTAGTCGACGACGGACCGCGTTCCACACCTCGTCGGCAACCTTGTCCTCGGGCGAACTCGCGTCGATCAGGATGCAGCGGCCGGGCTCGCGCGCGGCGATCTCCCGATAGGCCGCGCGCAACTGCTGGTGAAAATCCAGACCCTCTTGCTCGAAGCGGTCGCCGTCACCCCCGGCGCCGCGGCTGCGGGCCCGCTGCAAGCCGAGCTCGGCGGCGAGGTCGAGGATGATCGTCAGGTCGGGAATTGCGTCGCCTACGGTCACCCGTTCGAGGCCGCGTACGATGCGCGGATCGACCTTGCCGAGCGCGCCCTGATAGACGCGCGTCGAGTCGGCGAAGCGGTCGCACACCACCCAGCTTCCGCGCTCGAGCGCCGGCCGGATGACGTGGTCGAGATGATCGGCGCGCGCCGCGGCAAACAGGACGGCTTCAACCTCGGGACCAAGGGGCTTAGCGGCGCCCGAGAGGATGACATGCCGGATGATCTCCGCCCCCGCCGAGCCTCCGGGCTCGCGCGTGAGCACGACGTCGACGCCTTGCGCCCTCAACCGGGCCGCCAATAGCCCCGCTTGGGTGGACTTACCCGCGCCCTCCCCGCCTTCGAATGTGATGAATTTACCCCGCATGTCGGTCGGCGGCTCGGCGCTAGATCTTCGCGATGCCGGCCCGGAACAGCCCGATGACGAGCTCCGATGCCGCGTCATAAGCGCGTCGCGAGAGATTGCCGCGATCGACGTTTTCCATGGCCTGGAGCGGGACTTCGAGCGCGACATTCGTTCCACGGAAAACCTTGAGCGTTCCGATCCTTTGCCCCTCCTGGATCGGCGCCGGCACTGGCCCTGTATATACGATCTTGGCGCTGATCCGCTCGCGGCTGTTGCGGGGGATCAGCATTGAAATAGCCTTCGGGCCGACCAGGCCGACCGAGGTTTGCGTGCCGCCGAACACGCGGGCTTGGCCGAGAACCTCTCCGGCGACGAACAGCGGGCGCTGTTCAAACCCGCTGAATCCCCATTCGAGCAGTTTCTTCGCTTCGTCGGCGCGATCCTTCGCCGTCTTCAGTCCGTTGACCACGACGATCAGCCGCAAGC
This sequence comes from Rhodoplanes sp., assembly GCA_049284695.1. Taxonomy (GTDB): domain Bacteria; phylum Pseudomonadota; class Alphaproteobacteria; order Rhizobiales; family Xanthobacteraceae; genus Rhodoplanes. The sequence continues at coordinate 3,128 of JBAPYK010000063.1, forward strand.
CGTTCTGAACCGCCGTACCGACCAAACCGAACCCGCCGTCGCGCGTGTAGCCCGTCTTCATGCCGTCGGCGCCGATATTGAGCGGGAGCAATGGGTTTCGGTTCTGCTGGCGAATCTTGTTCCAGGTGAACTCCCGCTCGCCATAGATCGGATAGAACTCAGGGTAAGTGCGGATGATGTGCCGGGCGAGCTTGGCGAGGTCGCGGACCGAGACTTTCTGGGACGGCTCGGGGAGACCCGTCGAATTGGCGAAATTGAAGTTGACGAGGCCGAGCTCGCGCGCCCGCTTGTTCATCAGAACGGCGAAGGCGCGCTCGTTGCCGGAGATTCCTGCCGCAAGCGCGATCGCGGCGTCGTTGGCGGACTGAATGATCAGTCCACGCAAAAGATCCTCCACCCTCACGCGGCTGTGGATCGGCGCGAACATGCTCGACGTGCGCGAAGGCGCCCCGCCGCGGCGCCAGGCGTCCTCGCTGATCATCATTTCGGTGTCGCGCGTGAGCCGGCCTTGGGCGATCTCGTTGAAGATGATTTCGGCGGTCATCAGCTTGGCCAGGCTCGAAGGAGGCGTCGGTTCGTCCGCCGCCTTCTCGAACAGGACCGTTCCGGTTTCGGCATCGATCAGGATCGCGTAGGGCGCGCTTGTCTGGAAACCCCCGTCCTCCTTCTTCGGCCCGGAGACCGGGTTCGGAGCCGCGCCTGCCACCACAAGCAGGGCCAGCACGCCGATCATCGCGAAGAGTGCTGATCCAAACCGGAAGACCGCCGTCCCAAGCACTTGTGTTTCCTTTCCGATCGCTCGCCGCACAACGGCGGCGTCTACCCTCCCGGGCACGCCATTTGTTAGTCAGCAGACTTGGCTGAACAATGGCGGACAACGCCGCAGGGCCTTGGTTATATAGCAAGATTATGCGCGCGGCGGCAGCGGGCGCGGGCAGCCGCAGCTCAATCCAGGCTGCCCAGGGCGAACGGCCGGTCCGGCGGCAGCGGGACCGGGCCGTCTACGGGACCCGCCGTCCTGAACATCGGCAGGAAGGGGCGCGCCGACGCCACCATGACGAGGGAGGGCGCCGGCGCCGGCTCGCCTTGGCGCAACGTCGCCATCAGCGTTCCATCGTCGGACCCTTCCAGCGGCGCGCGGCCGACATATTCAACCCGCACCCGCGCTACGCCGTGTTTGGAGAAGCCGAGCATGTCGGCCGCCTTCACGGAAACGTCGATGATCCGGTTGGGGTGATAGGGTCCGCGGTCGTTGGCGCGGAGAACGATGGAACGACCGTTGTTGAGATTGGTCACCCGTATATAGCTCGGGAGCGGCAGCGTCGGATGGGCCGCCGACATGCTGTGCATGTCGAACACTTCGCCATTGGCGGTGCGACGGCCGTGAAAATCCGGCCCGTACCAAGACGCGAGGCCCTCGGCGCGATAGTTCGCGTTTTCCTGTGGAACGTAGCGACGGTTGCCGATGACATAAGGTTTGCCGAGGAGATAGCCTCCCCCACCCTTGCGCATGCCATCGCCAAAATCCGCTATCCGCGGACTCGCCGCAAAGCCAAACTCGGGATCGATCTGGCGCAGATCGGACCCCGAACAGTTTGCGAGCACAAGACATGCGGCCGCTGCGCCGAAGCGCGCGACGTTCGCCCATGCCCCCCGTTTCGCCCCCCAGGCCACGGCTGAGGTTCCCCCTTCCCGGCGCATACCCTTATCGCGCACCGCACCTTTGCGACGACGGTGAACGATGCCCCATTCGATCCGTCGTCTCACCCGTGAGGTAAACAATTAGTTTGGAAAATGAAGCGGAATAAAGACGGGATGATAGTTGGCTTTGGACTGTTGCAATTGCGCCGCGCAACTTGTGGAGCGGCGGCGGAAAAACCATTGTTGGAGTGCCTTCTTTCCTTCGCTTGGCTCGGCTTGCGGCAGAAATCCAGATTCCGATGGAGTCGGAATTTGTTCTGTTGGTTTCTTCCTTTGCTTGCGCGCCGCCGCGAATTCGAGTCCCACTGCGCCGGAAAATGCTCTAAATCGTTGACTTGTCGAAACGGAAGGGTGGCCGAGCGGTTTAAGGCACTGGTCTTGAAAACCAGCAGGGGTCACACCCTCGTGGGTTCGAATCCCACCCCTTCCGCCATCGTTTTCGGATGACGCCGCCTAGATCAGGGGCGCTACGCTATTTCAAGCTCGGAATCGCGAACTCTTGCCGCTCTTGGCGGCACCCGAACAAACATTGATCTCAGTACGATCGCGTTTTCAGAGCCGCGTCGATCGGCCGAACTGCTCAGGCCGTCGCTCTCACAAAGTGCATTGCAGCTTCCACTCCGCGGTCCCATGCCCGGCCGGAGATAGAGTCGGCGTCATGCGGATTGCGACAGTCGCCAGACTGGTACGCCGCAAAACCACGTTTGAACTCTTCGTGCGTATCGTAAGGACTGTACTGATATTTGATCAGATCAAAGATCAGTTTGTTGGTGATTGCGCTCACGGTGCTGTCCCCCCGCTGCGGTTCCCCACTGCCACAACACAGCCGCAAGAATTACCATCATTGAGGCGAATCTGGGGAGTCAAAGTCCAACCGCGCAGTACTACGTACCCTCTCTAGGGCGCGCTACGTATCCTCCCTATGGATAATTATTTTTTTATGAACGCAAACGCAGAGAATGCTTCATCATGTTTCGAATTAACGACGTTGCGTGAAAGCAATAGTGCGCAAATTTGTGCTGAGATCTGTTGCTTGAATCATCCAGGTGCGTTCCGCTTATGTTTGCGTTCCGCCGCCCTGAGCCAACCTTATCGTTCGGCGATCGGCGTTATTCTCACCGCGCTCATGATCGTTCCGCTGCTCGCGCGCATTCGCTCCGAAGAAGCGTTGCTGCGCTCCGCGTTTGGCGCCGAGTACGACGCCTATCGTGCGCGCGCTGCGCGGCGGCTGATCCCAGGAATTTATTGAGACGAGGCGCAGGCGTTCGTCGGACCTACCCGCCGCGCTGCGTACGATGACGTGACCCGACGTTCTGAAAGCCTTCAACTTGCGGCTATCTCAACGGAGAACCGCAGGCTTCAATACGTCCTCGCACCATTGGCGGAAGCTGGTCGGGGTGGTGGACTGCGGGGTGCGTGGCTCGGTGTTGTCGAGGCCCTCGTTCTTGGCCACCATCATGTCGACATATGCTTGAGCAAATGCCTCAGACATTCCGTTTTCTAAAAGCCCGGCCTTGAACGCCTCGAAGGGAATTTGCTGGAAGCGCACGGACTTCCCCAGCACGTCAGACATGATCTGCGCCATGTCGTTGTAGGACATGTCCTCAGGACCGAGCACCGCGACGTTGTCTTGCCCACTCCAGGAGGAATCGAGCAGCAGCCGAGCGGCGACGGCGGCGATGTCGCGCGTCGCGCAAGTCGGGAACTTGCGATCACCGGAGATGGGCGAGAAAAACATACCCAGATTTTTGATCGGCTCTACCTGGCGGAGAATGTTATCCATGAACGAGGGCATCGTGAGCGCACGGAAGTTCACACCCGTGCCCGCGATCACGTCGTCCATCGCCAGCGACGCCGTGACCAGCCCGGCCTTCCTGGCCACCGTCGTTCCGCGGCCCAGGGCCGAGACTCCGACCACTCGCCTCACGCTCTGGCTCCGGATAGCCTCACATGCCGGCCGAGTGAAGCCCACATAGGCGGCCTCGATGCTCTCGGCGCGAGGGTTTGGCGGGACCAGCCAGAACACAGCGTCAGCGCCCTTGAACGCTTGGTTGGCGGCATCGATGTCGCCGTGCGACCCGCGAATGACCTCGATGCGCTCGCGCGCGTGCGATGGGAGGCGTGAGGGATCGCGCGCGATCACGCGAATCCGCTCGCCGCTGTCGAGGATATTATCCAGGACCTGCCGGCCGATGGCGCCGGTGGGCGTGGTAACGACGATCATGGCATCTGATCCGCTATTAGATAATTGAGTATACTATACCGTACCGTATACTTTATTGTCAAGCGGGACGACGTAAGCGACAGTCGGGTATGGCAAGACGAGGCGACCAACTTCGCGAACACATCCTCTGGATCGCCAAGGACGTGTTCCTTGAAATGGGATTCGAACGGGCGTCGATGGATATGGTCGCCGCCCGTGCAGAAACCTCCAAGCGTTCCCTCTACGCGCACTTCGAGAGCAAAGAGAAGCTGTACCTCGCGGTCATTGACTTGGTGCGAGGGCTTTTTCTCAGCAGATTGAAAATGCCCGGCGACTATTCGGAGAAGCCTGCGGAAGCCCTGACGATGTTCTGCGGCCGGTATCTTGAAATCCTGCTCTACCAATCGTCGATTCAGATGTGTCGCGTGAGCTTGGCGGAGACCGCAAGGTTCCCGCAAGGAGCGGCGCAGCATTTCGAGGTGATGTTCACGGAGGTCCACACACGCCTGAGCACTTACCTGAAAACAACGTTCGGGCTGTCGGCGCGGGCCAGCGGCGATGCGGCGCAGAAACTTCTCGGCCAGCTTATCTACCCGCGATTCGTCCGGGCGCTCTTCGGCATGGACAAGCTGGCCGAGAGCTTCGACCGCGAGGTCTTGGCGCCCGATTTCGACCTAAAGCCGATACGCAAAGCGGTCTCGGCTTTGATCGAGGACGTCGGATCGATCTAATCAGTTGCTGTCATCGTCCGCGCAAGCGGGTGATCGAGTAAACACAAAAGCGCTCCGTGATTACTGGATGCCCCGCATCCGCGGAGCATGACCACCGCTGGTGGGGTAAGCGATCCGATCTGAGATAATCACGCGTTAGCGCCGGCGTCGAACCTAGAGCGTGCACGACCTCGTGTGTTTCATGTGCTCGAGCGCGGTCGGAATGATCACGCAGTCATGGTGGCCGCCGTTGCTCGGCCAGATTCCCACGAGTTCATCGGTCTCCGTGTCGATGAAGGCGATTCCGCTGGAAAGGCGCTGGAATCCGCTGAACACGCCGACCACGTATTTGCCGTCATAGGTGATCGCGAGCGTCTGCATGTCCGGGCCGATGCCCTGGATTTCCTTCTTGATCTTCCACGTCTTGGTGTCGACCACCATGACGCCGCTGCTCGCCGGCGACGGATGCAGGATCGACAGATAAAGCTTCGAGCTATCCATCGAGAACACCATGTGGAACGGGTTCGGGTATTTGCCGCGCCACAGCGGGTCCTCGACATGGGCGATCTTCTTCCATTTGCGCGGATCGGGATCGCTGGAATCGAATACCGAGCAATTGTTTTCGCGCAGATTGTTCATCATGCACAGGAAGCGGCCGTCCGGGGAGAAACCGACTTCGTGGCCGGGCGAGAAAATCTTGTCGAACGTCACCTGCCAGTGATCGTCGTCGATCTTGGTGACGGGATACTGGTTCGGCGCGTCCTTGTTGAACTGCAGGAAGGCTACAGGCTCGAAGTTCTTCTCGGCATCGAGGATCATCTGGCCCCCGCACAGGCGCACGATGGTGGACGCCCAGCGGCCGGTCGGATGCCAGATGGTGCCGTCGGCCCCGCACAGGCTGAACACGTCGTCGCCGGGAATCGTCCCCTCCTCGACGAACAATTCGCCCATCGGCACCATTTCCCATTCGATCTTCTGGCCCTTGGTGCCGCGGTAGTCGTACTTGCCGGTCGCCGGATCGGGATAGATTTTGGAGATCTTGAGCACGCCGCCCTTCTGCCAGGCCTCGGCCAGGTTGCGCACATTCGGCGCCCAATCGAATTTGAGCGCCGCGATCACGCGCGACGTGCGTCGATCAAAACACGCGGCAATGTCTTTCTGTCCGTCGGTGACGAAATAGCGTTCCGCCGTGCCGGGATCGATGGTGACGTGGACGCCGAGACCGAGCCCGGTCGTTTCCGCAACGTTTTCCATCAACTCCATTTGCGAGCCGTCGTAGCGGACGCGATAGATGTTGAAGCCTTCGGCCGGCGTTTCGATATTGGTGGGAATGCCGTAGATCAGCGCGTTCTTGCCGCCCTGGGTGCTGTTGACGAATTCGAAGCCCTTCGCCGGGTCGGCGCTCGGGAAGGCGCACAGGTGATGCGAAATCGGGTTGTAGTCGCCGTAATTCCAATACGAGATCCAGGCGAGCGCCCGCCCGGTGTTGAGGTCGACAGCATAGGTGCCGCCGCTGAGCTTGGTCGGCATCAGCAGAACCCATTCGCCGAACTTCCTGCCGCCGACATCCGCCTGCGGATTAACCAATTCGCGGTCGATGTTGTGGCGCTGCGCTTCGGTGTAGGTGGCGCCGCCATGCTGCAGCCCCTGCGGCGGTACGGCGTCTCGGGTCGCCATCTTGTAGCCGAGCGTCGCCGCCTCGCCGACGACCACCGCGCCGGCCCCCCAGGTCAACACGCTTCGGCGGTTGAAATTAAGCGGCTTGCGCTGCGGCGGATCGGCCAATTGCACCGATTGCTGCTGCTCGCGCGCCTGCTTCTCGCTGAGATATTGCGCGAAGGCTTCGTTGTCCTGCTTCAGCACCTCCGCCTTGCGCTTGGCGAAAATCTGCTCGGGGCTGAGCAGGTCTTCGCGCTTGCCCTCCACGCGGTCCGAAAAATCCGGACCGGATTTCTCAAAGTCCTCGTTCGGTTTCGGTTTGCGCCCGTCTGACATCGGTTAGTTTCCTCCGCTCTTCAAAGCCAAACTTCGTTGCATCCTCATGTGCGTTCGAGAGTCGGCGCTCTCGCGCTCAGTGAGGCGGCATCGGAATCCACACCGGGGGCTTGCCCGAAAACCGCATCCCGCGCGCGACGGCCTCGTCCGCGAGCCCGGATGGCTTGAGATAGACGTAGTAGTTGTCCTTGCGCTCGAACACGTCGCCCTTCGGCTTGCTGCTCGGGCTGACGAGCATCGTTCCCGAGAAACGAATGTGCATGTAGTTCGGCAATAGCTGCGCGAACTCTCTGACTTGCGCGTCGAACAGATAGCGGTAGGTCCGCTTCCCCTCGATCTTGGCGACGCCACTTGCGCTGTCATCGACGGGTTTCATCTGCAGTTCCTGCCAGGCCGTCTTGACCTGGACATAGGCGCGCATGTCGGGCGCCATGACGTAGATCGGGCCGCCGTCGCCGACATTCTGCAGATAGGTCTTCAGCTCGAAGCGGCCGTCGCCGAGATCGGTGACCGACTGGATGTCCCCCTGCAGACTGTTGAGAGCGAGGTGCCGCAGCGCCGCAATGCGCGCCATGCGCTCGCGCACGCGCATCGTTTGATATTTCTCCACGCCGAAGTCGGCGAGCAAAATGCCGGCGAAGATGACCGCAGCGGCCGCGAGGAGAGCCTGCGCGCCCCGCCACAGATTGCCACCAAGACGGATAGGCCCTCTCGCGGGCGCTGGCGTCGCCGGTGCGGGATCGATCGTGGACGGACCGAAGATCCGCGGCCGCTCTGCTTCGATCACGGCTTGCGGCAAGTCGATTGCGGCGAGCGCGCCTTGCCGCATCTCGTAGGTGCGCTGCGCTCGTTTGGCGAGTTGCAAATTGTGCGTCACCAGCACGAAGCCGAAGGCGTGCTTGCGTTGCAAATCGGCGAGCAGATCGATGATGTCGGTTTCGGTGTCTTCGTCGAGATCGCTCGTCGGCTCGTCGGCGAGCAACACCGCGGGCGAGTTGATGAGCGCGCGCGCGATCGCGACCCGGCGCTGTTCGCCGCCGGACATGCTGCCGGGATAGGCGTCGGCGCGATCGGCGAGCCCCACGCGGCCGAGCAGATCGTAAGCGTGCGCGTAGGCTTGTTCGGCGGGCATGGTGCGGGCGATCAGCGCCGGCAAGGCGACATTGTCCACGGCGGTCAGGTTCGCCAGCAGGCTCGGGAACTGAAACACAAAACCGACATGGCGCGAGCGGAAGCGCGCCAGTTCGCCTTCCGGCAGCGTCCAGATGTCGGCGCCGCCGAACAGAACCCTGCCCTCCGTCGGCCGGGTCAGAGCGCCGAGCATGGCCATCAAGGTTGATTTCCCAGACCCGGACCGGCCAACGATCGATATGAATTCGCCTCGGCCTATATCGAGGTTGGCGTCCCGGACGGCGTCGTAGCCTGGATCGGCGCCGTAGCGTTTACCGAGCGACTGCGCCGACAGGGTCATGTCGCCTGCGCCTCCGCCTGAATGAGTGCGTAGGGCGGGGCGCTGCGCACCCGCCACGCCGGCAGCAACGCACCGGCCAATCCGAGAGCCGCGGAGAAGATGACTGCGAGCATCGCCGCAAACAGCAGCACCGGAGTCGGCGGCCAGGAGAACGGAACGCCGAGCAGCCCGAAATAGAAGCCGAGCGAGCGCGCGAACAGCAGCAACACGGCCGTGCCGAAACAAAGCCCGGCAAGCCCGCCCAAACCGGTGACGATGGCGGCCTCGGTCAGAATAATGGTCATCACTTGGTTGGAGCTCGCGCCCATCGCCCGCAACAGTCCGACCTCGCGATGGCGCTCCTGGACGATCGCCGAGAACAGGAGCGAGATCAGGATCAGCACGGCAACGAGCTGGAGCGCATTGAACGCGACGACCCCGATCAGCAAGGTGCTGAGCGCCTGCCGGGAGGAGGTAAGCACGCTGTTGCCTTCGACGATCTTCACGTCGGGGAACTGCGCCAGGCCGAACTTGACGTCTTCCAGCTTCGCGCTAGGCGCGAGCTGCAGGAGGAACGCGGATACGCGGTCGGGCGGCAAATCCGGCGCGCAGCGCTCGCCATGCAGATGGTCCGCGCCGTCAGCCAACGAGATGTTTTCCGCTTTCGGCGCTGACTTGCCGCCGCGCGCATGCTGTCCGCGACAAAAAGAGACGATGTCCGAGAGCGTCTCGAAGGTGACGAAATAGGAGTCGTCGAACGGCCCGACGCCGGTCCTTTCCAGCCGGCCGTAGACCGGCAGCGGCAATCCGCAGACGCTGCGCGTCGTGCCGAGCCGGGCCGCAAGGCTCCCTCCGACAATCAGGCCGTCGATCGGTCCCGGTCGGTGTTCTGCGATCCAAGTGAGGACGGAGAAATCGCGCGCCGGATCGAAGGCGATCAGGTTCGCCGCCTGTCCCTCGACCAGCATTGGGACGATCCGTTGCGGCGCTACGCCGGCGATGCCCGGAATAGCGGCAATCTTTCGGTCAATATCGGCAGCCAGCGTCGCGTCGGTCGGCTGTACGGTGAGCAGGCTTGCGGTGATGTTGACGAGCGTGGCGCGGGGAACGACGACGAGGTCGGCGCCCATGCGTGAGAAGCTCGTCGCCATGCCCTCGCGCAGCGCCCATCCGGCGACGAAGCTTGCAAAGCCGACGCCGACGCCGAGCATCACGGCCACGCCGAGAAAGATCGCTCTCAGCCGGCGACGCCCGACATTCTGCGCCGCAAGCCGGACCAGCAGCCATCGATCATTGCGCCCCCAGCTCATGTCGGTCCTGTGGCGACAGAAAGCCTATTCCCCGAGGAGCACGTCCCGCGCCTCGTCGATCTTCCGCTTGAGGTAGAGAGTTCCGCCGAGTTTCGGATCGAGCTTCTGACCGAGACGGCGGTGCGCCTCGCCAACCTCCTCGGCGCTCGCATCCGGCTTCAGCCCGAGCACGTCGAGCGCCTCCTCAACCGACATGGTCTGCCGCCCATTGCCGGGGCGTCGCACCGCTGCACTGCCGGAGCGCAGCTCCGCCGGCTTTTGTTCGATCTGCAGCCCGCTCTGCTCGACATACGCCCGCAGCACAGCAATGCTTTGTTGCACGAGACGTGGATCGGCCGCGGGCGTGCCGGACGGTGCGGCGTGGCGGGCGCCGCCGCCGGAGCTGAGATCCGGAGTGATGGGAGGAAATCCGCTTCGCGCGTCGTTGAGTGGACCCAGGAAGACGCGCCAGCGCGGGGCGGCCTGCACGAGCACCGGCAGCATGAACGCCGCCAGCATCATCGCATAGGCATAGCGGCCGCTGGTGACGAGCCAGACCAGCAGCGCCACCGCGAGGCCGGCCAGCGCGAGCATGGCCCAGCGCCCCGCATTGATGATTGCCCGGGGATCGGCGTGGAGGATCCAGCTGCCCATCTTGACCGCCGACGCCAACAGGGAGAACCCCAACATCGCGTAGGCCAGGATGTCCAAATCCATGGCAGGCTACCCCTCCGCGGCGATCATGCTGCTGGTGTCGATGCCCCAAAAGCGGCGCTCGGCTGATGACACAACCGTTCGCGAGGTGGACACTGGCCCGCGCTGCAGAGGCCGTCCAATAAAGATCGCGAGAGAGGGAGTGGGCGCAATTCGCGCGCCGTTATCAAATTTCGCGTCGGCCACGCAGGTGTACGGGCAAGCACGCCACTTGTCACAATGAGATGGCCGCTGATCTTCATCCGTCGTGAAAGCATGATGCGCTAGCTCGCGCCGTGCGCGACGATCTTGCGGTGATCCGTGATTATGCTTGCCCCTCCCGCCCTGTTGTCGCCGCGATCGGGCGTCAGGCAAGTGACGGGTGGGGGCGCGTCCGGCACAGCCGGTATCGCAGGCGGCCGAAGCGCGGCCCCGTAACGTCGACGTCATCCACCGCACCGGCCAGACGGGCGGACCTCGGAGCGTCGCCAAAACATCAGAGCAGAGCTTCAAGTGCGCGAGAAAACGTTGTTCAAAACGGAGCTGTCGCGTCGGGGCGTTCTGCGTGCAGGCGCAGTGGCGGCCTGCGCAGCGGCGCTTCCCGGCTGCGCGAACGTGATCGCCGGAGGCGCCAAGTACGACGCGTCCGACCTTGCCGCCGATCCTACGCTGCTGGTGGCGACGAACCGCAAGCCGGTCGGCGGGGCGCGCGAGGAGCCCTGGTTCGGGGCGGAACGCGGCGCGCTGAGCACGGCGCGCGTCATACTCACGCCTCCGGACGACGGACGGTTTTCGCTCGCCTCGGTCGGACTGGACCATTGGCGCATCGCCAGGGTCGAGCGGCTCGCCGATGTCGGCGACTTGTTCCGGTTGGCGTCGCAGCGCGATTTGTTGCTTTACGTGCACGGATACAACACAACCTTCGAGTCAGCGGCGCTCGACGCCGTGAAGCTCTCCGACGGCATTCGTTTTCACGGCCACACGATGGTGTTTACCTGGCCGTCGCGGGCCAAGCTGCTCGACTACGGCTATGACCGCGAGAGCGCGATGTGGTCGCGCGACGCCTTGGAGCGCACGGCCGACTCGCTCCTGGCGAGCCCCTCGGTCGGCACGGTCCATATCGTTGCGCACAGCATCGGCACGATGGTGACGATGGAGGCGCTTCGCCAGCTTTATGCGCGCCACGGCGAGGCCGCGACCGCGCGGATCGGGTCGATCGTTTTCGCTTCGCCGGACATCGACATGGACGTGTTCTCCGCTTCGGTCGAGCGCATTGGCGGCCTTGCTCCGAAAATCACGATCGTCACGGCCACGAACGATCGCGCGCTTTCGGTCTCGCGATGGATCGCCGGAGGCATGACGCGCGTCGGCGCGGCAGAAAAGGCGCAGCTCGAGCGTCTGGGCTTGCGGGTGATCGACGCCTCGCAGCAGGGCTGGGGCATCATCAATCACGATCTCTTTCTTTCGAATACCGAGATACGTCAGGTGATTCGTCGTGCGATCGATGGCCGCCTCGCGGGCCGCGCGCCCGGCGGCGTCTCCGCGCAACCACTCTGACTTCGGTCACTGTCGGAGGCTGAACGTCCCGTTGCGCAAGCGCGCGGGCGGGGCAGCCGTGCTAATTGCCAGATAAAAGCGGAAACGAGCCCAATTGATCAGGCTCGTTTCGCGCAAAGTGCAAAGCACGCGGCTCGCAGCTTGGCTTTGCGTGCCGCGCCGCGCCTTAGAGCATTTTCCGGCGAAGTGGAAGCCGATTCGCCGCAGAAAATGCGACCACCAAAGGACAACCAGAGCGAATTCCAATTCCACCGGAACGGAACGGAATTCGCTCTAGTAAAAAAATTCGGCCGGCGGCTCCAAAACCGTTCGCCGGCCGGCTGACACCGGATTGCGAGGAGTGGCTAGGAAGAAATCCCACCGCCTTCGCCGTGCGAGCCCCCTGCCCCCTTGACCGCGTCCATGACGGCCTTGGTGGCGGTTTCGCTCAAGTCCTTGGCTTGCTCGGTCATCGCTTGCATCTGCGATTGGATGAACTCGGTCTGCAGCTTGACGAGGTCTTGGACGTCTTTGACCTGAACGAGCTTCTGGGCGAACTCGAAAGCATTCGCGACATTGCGCTCGGCGTAGGTCAGGACCTTGTTGCTCAGCTCATTGCCGCCGAGGGGAGCGCCGGGAACGGCGCGCTGGAAAAACTGCAGGTAGCCGTTGATCGCCGTTCGCACCTGCTCCATGCTTTGTTCAGTCATCTTGCGCACGTCGGTCGGAATTTCGAAGGGCAACTTGTTCTTCGTCATGATGATCTCCTAGGCACCACCGGCCCCGTTCAAGACCAGCCCACCAGGTGAGGGCCAATGGTGCAATTTTACAGGCGGCGGATCAGACGGTCAAAGCGCATTGCGCGTGAAAGGCGGTGCGCCATCGCGGGGCAGAAATCAAGCGAGAACTTTTCTGGAACGTCGGCCTGCCGCCCCGTTGGTTAATCGGCGTTCGATCGAAATAGCGATGGCCTCGATGTGGGCGCCAGCCGGACCTACAGCGCCTTGAGATGGCGGATCGGGCGGCCGGGCGCGATCGCCTGCGCCGCGGCGACGATGGCGTTCGCGTCGATTCCGTAGTGGCGATAGAGGTCTGGGATCGAGCCGGTCTGACCGAAATGCTCGACCCCGAGCGAGCGCGTGCGATGGCCGGCGACGGCGCCGAGCCAGGCGAGCGCCGCCGGATGGCCATCGAGCACGGTGACGAGCGCGCAAGAGCGAGGCGCATCGGCGAGCAGCCGTTCGATATGCGAGCGCGCATGCGCGAGCCCGCGCTCGCGCGCGCGGCTCGCCGCGGTCCAGCCGGCGTTCAATCGGTCCGCCGACGTCACCGCGAGCAACCCGACGTCGCGGCGATCCTCGGCCATCAGGCCGACCGCTTGGATCGCTTCGGGCGCAATCGCGCCGGTATAGGCGACCACGACCTGGCAGTTCGGCCCGGGCCGTCGCATCCAATAGGCGCCGTCGATGATTCCCTGGCGCAGTTCCGGCGTCATTGCTCGCTGCGGCTGCTCGACCGGTCGGGTCGAGAGGCGCAGATAGATCGAACCGCCGGTCTCGTCGCGCAGCCAGGTGCGTTCCGACGGCTCCCCCTCCCCATCCCGCTGGATGTAGTCGAAGGCAAAAGCGATTACGACCGCGAGTTCATCCACGAAGGCAGGTTCGAAAGCGGCGAGACCGTCCTGCGCGAGCCCGATCAGCGGCGTGGCGATCGACTGATGCGCGCCGCCTTCGGGCGACAGCGTAATTCCCGAGGGGGTGCCCGCGAGGATGAAGCGCGCGTCCTGGTAGCAGGCGTAATTCAGCGCATCGAGCCCGCGTTCGATGAACGGGTCATATAACGTGCCGATCGGGAACAGCCGTTCGCCGTGAATCGAATGGGCAAGCCCGAGCGCCGAGAGCAGGATGAACAGGTTCATCTCCGCGATGCCGAGCTCGATGTGCTGGCCGCGCGGCGAGAACTCCCAGGTCAAGGTCGAGGGGATGCGTTCGCTCTTGAAGGTATCGGCCATCGCCTCGTGGGCGAACAGGCCGCGCCGGTTGACCCACGGCCCGAGATTGGTGGACATGGTCACGTCCGGCGACGCGGTGACGATGCGATCGCTGAAGGCGCTCGCTTCCCGGCCGACTTCGTTGAGGAGCGCGCCGAACCCTTGCTGGGTCGACATGTCCGGCTGGATGGCGAGCTTAAGCTCGGAGGGCGGTTCGATCCGCGCCGCGCGGTAGCGCCGGGGACCGCCTTGCGCGAACGGGACGCGGTCGAGAAACGCCTGCAAGTCCTCCCCGCGCGCGTTCAGCCCTTCGAACCGGTCCCATTCGTGACCAGGCCGGATTTTCATGGCCTCGCGGAAGGTTTCCATCTGCGCCGTCGTCATCAGGCCGGCGTGGTTGTCCTTGTGGCCGGCGAACGGCAGCCCGTAGCCCTTGACCGTATAGGCGATGAAGCAGGTCGGCCGGTCGTGGTCGATCCGACCGAAGGCATCGATCAGTGTCGGCAGATCGTGCCCGGCGAGATTGGTCACGAGCTGCGCCAACGCGTCGTCGGACAGTTCACCGATCAGCCGCATGACGGCCGAGTCGGACCCGAGGTCGTCAGTTAGCCGCTTGCGCCAAGCCGCGCCGCCTTGGAAGACCAGCGCCGAGTAGAGCTGGTTCGGGCAGGAATCGATCCAGCTGCGCAGCGCCTCCCCGCCCGGCCGCGCGAACGCCGCCTCGAGCAGCGAACCGTATTTCAGGATCACGACATCCCAGCCGAAATCGCGGAACAACGCCTCGTAGCGCGCCCACAGGCCTTCGCGGATCACCGCGTCGAGGCTCTGGCGGTTGTAGTCGATGATCCACCAGCAGTTCCTCAGGCCCTGCTTCCAGCCTTCCAGCATCGACTCGAAGACGTTGCCTTCATCCATTTCGGCGTCGCCGACGAGGGCGACCATGCGCCCCTCCGGACGGTCGCCGCCGAAGCCGTGCGCGCGGACATAGTCCTGGGTGAGGGAGGCGAACAGCGTCTGCGCGACGCCAAGTCCAACCGAGCCGGTCGAGTAATCGACATCGTCGGCGTCCTTGGTGCGCGAGGGATAACTCTGGGCGCCCTTGTAGCCGCGATAGTCGCGGAGCTTGTCGACGGTCTGCCGCCCCAGCAGATACTGGATCGCGTGAAAGATCGGGCTCGCATGCGGCTTGACGGCGACGCGATCCTCGGGCCGCAGCACGTGAAAATAGAGCGACGTCATGATGGTCGCGAGCGAGGCGGAGGACGCCTGATGGCCGCCGACCTTCAGCCCATCGACATTTTCGCGCAAATGGTTGGCGTTGTGGATCATCCAGGACGCAAGCCACAGCACCTTGCGGTCGAGTTCCTTCAGGAGCCTCAAGGTCTCGTCAGTCACGGCGGATCCACGCGCGTCCGTCGGTGAACGGGCTGCAGCGGTTTTCGGGTCTTCAACGGAATGCATCGAACCAGTCAATCCAACCAACGACATCGATATCGCGTTACCCCGGGTGGCTAATCTTTACTCCGCCTGCTCGCGCGCCGCCTCGAACGCGATGAAGACATAGCCGACGATCAAGGCAATCTCCCCAACGATGATCACCGGCTGGAACCCGTAGATCTGCGGCAAGAGCGCGTGCACGACGATCATCGTGACCGAGCTCGCGAGCCATATGATCACGCCCCAGGGCGCCCCAAGCCATAACCCGACGGCCGCGACGAGATCGATGATAGCGAAAAAGACTGTCGCCATCTGCCATGGCGAGCTTTGCGCTTCGAACCCACCGCCGGACTCCGCTCCGAAGCCGCAGATCACGGCCCAATGATACAGCCCTTTCGCGAGCGAGATGACGGCTACCGCTCGGAGAAACAAAGTGAGCCAACCCGCCCAACCATCGCTGCTGGAACGGCGCTGGTCGATCCGCAGCGGAGCGATCGGGGCGGTCGCCTCGCGGATGGTCAGCCCGCTCGCGCTATTCGCGGACAGGTTCTCATCTTCGAGGGCTTCGGCAGAGCTGAAGGGGTTTTGAGTAAGGTATGAGCGGATTCGCCACAGGACGTGCGACCCAGCAAAATAAGAGCCGGCTCGCCGCAGAAAATGCGACCACGCATCAGCAAATCGCGCCAATTCTGACTCCGCCGCAAACTGGTATCAGGCCGTCCAGTTCGGCCGAATTTGGCTCCAGCCGCCCTGCGTCCAATATATGCTGCGGCAGGCGCAACGAACAGGCGATCAGGGTCCCCCGGTTGGCCGGGCCGGCCTCGGCGTTGTCCGCTCCGCGCCGTGAGCCTAAAAGAACTCGGTCGGGGCACGAGTCAGTCGGGAGCGTCAGCCGCGGAGGCAGTCAATGGCGATCAAGTACGGGCGCCCGCTGGAGTCAAAAATGCGTTTCGTTCCAGTTGCGGACGAGGCTCCAGCTCGCGCCGAACGGCTCGACATCGTGCATCGGCCCCGCCGCAACCGCAGGGCGGAATGGGCGCGCCGGCTGGTGCGCGAGAACGTCCTGACAGTCGACGACCTGATTTGGCCCCTGTTCCTGATCGACGGCGAACGAACCCGGACGCCGGTCGCCTCGATGCCGGGCATCGAGCGCCTCTCCATCGACGAGGCGGTGCGCGCGGCCCAGCGCGCCGCCGCCCTTCGCATTCCCTGTCTCGCCCTCTTCCCCTACACCGACCCGGCCAAGCGCGATGCGGATGGGACCGAGGCCCTGAACCCGGAGAATCTGGTTTGCCGCGCCGTCCGCGCCATCAAGCGCGAGGTTCCCGAACTGGGCGTCATGTGCGACGTTGCGCTCGACCCCTACACCAGCCATGGCCATGACGGGCTCCTGCGCAAGGGCGTCATCGTCAACGACGAAACGGTCGCCGTGCTGGTCAAACAAGCCCTCGTCCAGGCCGAGGCGGGCTGCGATATCGTCGCGCCCTCGGACATGATGGACGGGCGCGTTGGGGCGATCCGGCGAGGGCTCGATCAGTCGGGGCGATCCGACGTCCAGATCATGGCCTATGCCGCCAAATACGCCTCGGCCTTCTACGGCCCGTTCCGCGACGCGGTCGGCTCGGCGGCAAATCTCTCTGGCGACAAGCGCACTTACCAGATGGATCCTGCCAATTCAGATGAAGCGCTGTTCGAGGTCGATCTGGATATCGCCGAAGGCGCCGATATGCTCATCGTGAAGCCGGGAATGCCTTACCTCGATGTTCTGCAACGCGTGAAAGAAACTTTCGCAATGCCAACCTTTGCCTACCAAGTTTCCGGAGAATATGCGATGATAAT
>JBAPYK010000064.1:0-15133 GCA_049284695.1 Rhodoplanes sp.
AAATAGTGGAGCGCAGGTCAGGAGTGGCCGCCCGTGATACGCGGGATTTCCGCGTCTAGCGCGTCGCGTCGTCGGCCGGTCGCCGGCTTTCGGCGAATCGGGGCCGCCATTGGCGAAGAAATAATTAACGAAACCCTGAGTCGCTACCACACGATGCTGCTGATCGGTGAGAAGGTCGACACCTTCACTTATAATTTCTTTTGTGGTGGGAGGAAGCTGACCGCGAAAGTTCGGGTGCAGCGGATCGACGGTGCCCTGCACGTGGAATGGCGCAGCGTAGATATCTGCGTCGAGGGCGGTTGCAACGCGGCTCACAGCGTCGAGGCTGTGCGCGGCGCCGACGGCGTAGTCCGCCACAATGGCGAGTTTCCTTGCGGGAGCAGCCCTTAATGCGCGTACCACCTCGCCAAGTGCGCACGGCACGGCATCTTCAACGATCCGTGTCTTCTTGAATGTTGTATGGCCGGTTCGCTCCAGCATAAAGTTCATCGGGATCGATAGGAAAACCGGCCCCGTAGGCTGAAGCCTCGCCTGAAGGTAACAGCGTTGCAGTGCCACGGCGAGATCGTCGACACCGGTCACCTCATACGAGTATTTGGTCGCTGTTTCGGCAAGCTGGGCGTTTGGCGCACCCAAAACCGGATTGTGAATGAGAAAGCGTGAATCCTGCTGTCCATTGACGACGAGCAGAGGCACCCCGGCCATCAAGGCGTTGCGCATATTGAACATGCCATTAGCCAAGCCCGGATAAGTGTGCAGGCTGACGATGGATGGCTTGCCGGTGATGAGTGCGTAGCCGGCGGCAATGCCAACGGCGGTCGACTCATGTAATGACAAGATATAGGTCGCTTTCGAGGCCGCTACTGCAGCAAGGAAGGTCGTCTCGGTTGTGCCCGGATTCCCAAAAACGAATGGGATTTCGTACGTCGCAAGGAAGTCTTGGATTAATTCGGCGCCTGTTCGATCCGTCATCGCGGCCTCCGTGTGAACCCATGACGTCTATGTGGTTTTTGGAACGATGCAGCCGAGAGCTGCGCCGAGGAGGGCAGCCGCCGCAATGAGCGCCAACACGGCGATGAAACCGCCCTCTGTGAAAGCGATCCCGCTGCAGGCAACGCCGGTGCTGCCGCTGAGAAAGGTGCATGCATTGATAATGCCCGAACCTTGGCCCGTTTGTTCCGGCGAGAGGACGGATAGCGCGAGCCGCGGGGCCAAGGCGTAAGGCAGAGCCAGGCCGCCGCCTATTGCGGCAAGCCCGATCACCAGGAGAACGGCGCTCCCTCCAGTGATGGCCGCTCCAACCATGGCGCTCCCGATCGCGAGCAGCGCCATGCCGCCAGTCATCGCACTGCGCTGCCCGAGCCGCGCCGCGATGGCGGACGCCGACAGGGCGAGCGCAAGCAGCGCCACGCCCAGCGGCACCAGCAACAGGCCAGCCTGGATGGCGTTGACGTCTAGGCCATCTTTGCTCTGTGCATACAGATTAAAATAGAGCAGCAGGCTCATGGTGCTGAACAAAGACAGCGAGCCGATCGCCACGCCCATCACGAAGCCCCGCCGCTTGAAGAAACTCAAGTCGACGAGCGGCGCCTTGATGCGCGACTCCACAACGAGAAGCAACAAGAATGCCACCACCGCCACCAAGAACGGCCCGACGGCTGAAAGCGGCGCGGCGCCGGCATGGGGTACTGCCTGCAACGCAAGCACCAGTGAAACCATGAACGTTCCCGTCAAAAGGAACCCCAACCAATCGAAGCGTCTCCGTTGCGCCGTCGCCGGAGACATCGCCGCCAGGCCAGCGGAGGCTAGCCCGCCGATTGAGACCAGGATGAACGGGACGTTGAGCCAGAATATCATGCGCCAGCCGAGGAAATGGGTGAGCGCGCCGCCAACCAGCGGCCCGATGCTGAAGCCCAACATGAGGAAGCCGGACCATGCGGCGATGGCGCGAGACCGGCGCTCCGCCGTTGCGCCGGTACCGACGGCGGCCAAAGTGCTGGGCACCGCGAAGGCCGCGGCAAGACCCTGCAGGGCCCGTCCGGCCAGCAGCTCGGTTTGACCTCCCGCAGCGCCGATGATGCAGGTCGCGATGGCGAGCAGCGCCATTCCGAAAATCGACGCCGGCAACGCCCCGAACCGGTCCGCGGCGAGGCCGCCGGGCACGATGCAGACCGCAGCGACGACCAGGTAAGCATTGACCGCCCACTGCACGCCGGCGGCGCTAAGCGAAAGGTCGGTCTGTATCGTCGGCAGGGCCGACATAATGGCCGTGCTGTTGGCGCCGACAGCCAACATCGCAAGATACGACGACCACAACACCGCCGTAGGAAAACCTTGCTCGCTCATGGCATCCCGTTGTTGGAGCGCACCGGTCGCTAGAACAAATTCCGTTCCGATGGAATCGGAATTTGTTCCTGCTCTCCTTGAGTGGTCGCATTTTCTGCGGCGAACCGGTTCCCACTTCGCCGGTAAATGCTCCAATGGCGGGTCCCGGAGGTGAAGCAGACCAGGTACAGGAGCACCTTATGCCGAGTCTGAAACTGCGTTGACGCATTTTTTTATTCAGATGTGAATTCGTTCACAGCCGCCATCGTCAGGCGCCATGACAATAGTAGGACAGGTCCAGGACTCGGAGCCAGTTGGAGCCATTCGTAAGCCGATCGAACCGAGATGAGTCCGACCGGCGCTCCGCCTCCTTACTGAGCAAAGTGGGAGCGAGCCGAGCGATGATGACTATTAGAAATCTGCGCTTGATCGTCTACTGCGTTGCCGCGCTGCTGGCCATGATTCCGAACGCATTGGCGACGGAAGACAAGTTGATCGTGGCCACCGCGCAGCGCGGCGCCTGGGAGTCGGCTGCAGCTCCGCTTGGTCAGCAGGCCGGGATCTTCACGAAGCATGGCATTGCGCTCGAATTCGTATTCACCCAAGACGACAGCACGACCGAAGACCGGGTGATTTCAGGCGGCGCCGACGTGGGCTTGGCCGTTAACGCCATGCATGTCATGCGCGCTTACGCGCGCGGCGCTCCCTTGCGGATCATCGGCGCGCAACGGGCGGGCAGCGTCAATTATTGGTACGTGCCGAAGTCCTCACCCATCAAGTCCATTGAAGGCATGGACGGCAAGACCATCGCTTATGAGAGCAACGGGTCATCCAGCCACTATGACGCCATCGACTTCATGCGGGAGTATGGCTTGAAAGCAAAGTTGGTGTTGACCGGCGGAACAAACGCGACGCTCGCCCACGTGAAGGCGGGAATCGTCGATATTGGCTGGGGAACGCTCCCATTTGGTATCGATAGGATCGCATTGGGCGATATTCGGGTTCTCGCGCGCGCGAACGACGTGCCGGGCATTCGGAATAAAACCACCAGTGTGATGATCACGAATGCGGAGACTTTGCAGAAGCGCAGGCAGGTTCTGGTGCGGTTCCTGCGGGCCTATCAAGAGGCCGTCGAGTGGATGTATTCAGACCCTGCTGCCCTCCAGCGTTACGCCGAACTCGCCGACATGCCCGAAGGAGGCGCTCGCAAGCTGCGCGACGAGCTTTTTCCGAAAGAGATGCTATCGCCAGGCAGGATCACCGGTCTGCACGCGGTCGCCAACGATGCGATGGCTCTGCACTACCTTCATAAGGTGCTGTCGAGAGGACAGATCAGGAATTTGGCTCCGAGCGCCCCGGCGACGCCGATTGAACGGGTGCTTTGTGTGTTTGCTAGCGGGGCATGTCCGATGGGATTGATCGCCCCGTAGCGCATCAGGGGTATCCTATCCGAGGAGGCGAGCTTGACCGTTCAGACGCTATTAGCTCTTAAGGGGGCGACCGTTCACAAGATAGAGCCGACGGCTTCCATCGCTTTCGCCGCAAAGGTCCTCTCCGATCACGACATTGGAGCGCTGGTGGTGACGGACGTGCAAGGCGCGATTGTCGGCATTATTTCCGAGCGTGACATCATGCGCGTGCTTAGCATGCGCGGTCGCGCCGCTCTCGACGCGTTGGTCGTCGAGGTCATGACGCGCAAGGTCTTGACCTGCAGTCGGCACGATAGGGTGGACGATATCATGCAGCGCATGACCGAAGGCAAGCTCCGCCACTTGCCCGTGGTTGAGGACGGACGAATCATCGGAGTCGTGTCGATCCGGGACGTCGTTAAGCGGCAACTCGAGGAGATGGAGCAAGACTTGAACGCGCTACGCGAATACGCCGGCTCAAAGTCGCGGACACGCCAAAATGTGTTGCACGACAATATCAATTTGGAGCAGGCTCGCTTTCCTCGGGTATTTTAATGCCATCGTTGATTTGAAAAGGCTCTGGCGAGCGTGACCTTGGTGCGGGAACGAGAATGGGCTGGCGGTCCACTCCTTTCGGGTTGTCGACGGACCAATTAATATTCGGGCCCGATGTAAGACGCGTGAAGAGTGGCCGAGGCGCTGGTATTCGGCCCGGTGCCGGCAGCCCGATTGCAGCTTGATGCGCTATGCGGAGGCGGGAGCATGCAGTTTGCCCTGCAGGGACGGAACCGATGAGGAAGGGTTTGATCGCGGCTTTTCTTTTCCTGTGGCCGTGCTTGGCCGGTGCAGGATGGAAGGTGGACCGCGGGCCTAAGGTGGGCAGTTTGCGTAACGATCAGGTCGGGACAATCGCCACTCTTCCGGCCAAGGCGACGTTCGACGGCATATCGGCGTATCTGCAAGTCGAATGCTTAGAGCATCCCAAGTCGGCGGCGCGGATTGTAAGCATCGTGACGTCAAAAGGCACCGCGCCCAGTTTGATGATGTGGCGCTACCAGTTAGACGAGCATCCGCCCAAGCAGCGCGGCCCTTACAGTCGCCTCAGTTTGACGGTCACAGGCCTTGGGGATGCGTCCAGCGATGAATTCAAAGGCCTGTTAACGGCGCATCGACTACGCGTGACCTTGATGCCTACGAAAGGCCCGCATTGGGCATTCGAGTTCGATCTCAGCGGGGCTCCGCAGGCGATTACCGCAGTACCTTGCCAATAGTAATTCTTGTGCTCGACTCCGGTCCAAGTCAATGCAGGTGGCGCCAATGCGACTAGCGTGACTGATCGGCTTTGGGACATGGAGGTCGTCATGGTCAATCCTGCCGAATTGAGGCTTACTGCGAAAGACCTGCGCGAATCGGCCAAAAGGCATGAGATAACTCCGTGGTGGTGGTGGTGGTCGTGGTGGTGGCCCATGTGGCCCACGGGCACGATCGACAAGGGATTGCTGAACAAAGCCGCCAAAGAATTGGAAGATGCGGCCGAGGAAATCAAACGTCTTAAACCGTCATAATCAAACCAGTTTGGGATGTGACGCGACGAACGAATTGCGCGGGGAAGCGCAGCGCGTCTCCTGCCTGACCGGCGAGCGCTTGTGGCGGCAATCCTAGTTTCAATTGAGCCGCAAATCCGTCGCTATCGGCGTTCCCAAAATACCGCCTTAAGAGCATTCAATTGGCGGCGCAGAGTGACGCGGGTGTCGGCGACCGTTTCGAAGAAATGCGCGAGCGGCTGCGACCGGCGCAGCACGATATATGTGATAAATATGGTGCCGATGAGCGCTAGAGCGACGAGACTGAGCCGGTAATGCCAGGGTTTCGCTGCTTCATCGAATACGTTCATTCCGAGCACGCCGGTCGTCACCGTGCCGAGAATGCTCATTACAGTAACGACGGTGAGTCGCACGATAGCGGTCGACTGCCGCCGCATCATGTCTGAATCGAGATAGTTCAACATGTCCTGGAGCTCCTCGCGCAGATCTGCGTGGAGCTTGTTCAGGGAGAGGTTATGGGACCACATGTGGAAGAGGTCGTGCGCCATCGGCTGATCGGACACCTCCGAGAACCAATAGCGGTGGGTGAAGCGCAGAAATATCTCTTGCGTTTGGCGGATTTCACGCCGGAACTCGCGAACGCTCGCGATGTCGCTGATATCGAGGCGGGATATGATGGTCATCAGGCGATCGGAAACCATCAGCATTGCCGCCCGGTGGAAGTGCGCGATAAGTCCGAGCAGGAAGATCTGGTGACGAAACTGCGAGAGAAACCCGCGCTCGGGATCGGTGTAAGCCGTCTGATGCGCGTCGCCCACCGCGACGAAGTTGTGCCCGGTGCAGAGGATGCGCGTGTCGGCGCATTCCCCGCCCCGCCCCGGGTCGTGGTACCGGTCATACGCGTAATGATGTTCGAAATCGCGCAGGTAGCTCTGCGAGTATGGCAGCCCCGCATGTTCTTTCGATGCGGCTGACAGGGCAAATCGTACACAGTCGGCTTGCGCCAGCGCACACGGATCGTCGACCGCGAGATAAACCATCGACGGCATGCGGTAATATTCGAGCTGCCGGAAGCGCAACGGCTCCGTCCGCTCGCCATGGTGCGGGCACATGGGCTGCAGCAAGAACTCCCAATGCTCGGCAATCGCGGGCGCGGTATGGCGGCACACCGAGGCAATAAACTTCAGACGGCTGGCAAAGTCGGAAACGGCGAGGACCTGACCTCCGGCATCAAGCCATTCAACGCGCGCCGGGCATTTTTCGGCCTCGCCCGCTTCGGTCCAGCCTGCGGGATAGGCGCGGCCGAAGCGATGCACAAATTCCTGAGCTGACGCCAGCGGCAGGTCGCTGCACGACAGCTCGAAGACGAGGATTACGATGTCGACGTCAAAGAAAAAGTAGAGATCGGCGTGGGCGACGGCGAGCTCAATCGGCGCATCGCCTGGCCGGAGTACGACGCGCACGGCGCGAATATCTTGTCGGCGATAGATGCGAATGGGCGATTCGCCATAGCCGGTACGGCCTGTCCGCGAGGTGCGCTCGCCATAGAGGAACCGTTGGGCGCGCGGCAGGAACGTAACGAATTCGCGGTAGTGCCGTTCAGTAAGAGCTGCGGCATCGTCCGGGAACTCGTCGGTCAGCTCGCGCCAGACCGGCCCGTCTTCGTTTTGGAATGACTCCAGCAGCTCCCAGTATTTGTGGATTTGCGCGCCCGCCTTCAGCGGTATCAGCTGCAGCGGCCACAACAAGATCTGCCGGAACTGCCGAACTATCAGTTCGGCTGGAGAAGCGGCGCCGGCGGTAGCAGGCTCGATGGACACATCCATGGGATGGTTTCCGTTTTGCGCAACTCTATCTTGTACTAGGCGCCCCCCGCTGAAATTATGACTGTTTCCAGCACATCGCTTCGTTGGCCGGCCGTCGGCCTTCGGCGCGTGCCACGGGGGGCGTCCGTTGGCATGGACGCAATCCTACCTCACCGCGCAAAGCGCGCGACGATCTCGACATGATAGCTGTAGCGGAACTGATCGACCGGCGTGACCTCGGTCAGGCGATAGCCGCCATCCAGAAGCGTCCTGGCGTCGCGTGCGAAGGTCGCAGGATTGCATGAGACCGCAACAACGAGAGGAATCTTGCTCGTCGCGAGTTCATGCGCCTGCACGTCGGCGCCCTGGCGCGGCGGGTCGAAGACGACGGCATCGAGCCGCAGTTCTGCGAGTTCGCGCGCGAGAAACGGGCGGCGGAAGAGATCGCGCGTCTCGACATTGACCGGCTTGAGCCCGCGCGTTTTCTGCGCCGCTTGACGAAGCGCCGCGACGGCGGCCTCGTCGAGGTCGGCCGCGACCACGCGCGCGCGCTCGGCAAGCCGCAGCGCGAACGGGCCGACGCCGGCAAAAAGATCGGCGACCGATTTCGCATCGCCGATCTGGCGCAGCACGAGATGGGAAAGCTGCGCCTCGCCCTCCGCCGTCGCCTGCAGAAAGGCCCCCGGCGGAATGGCGACGCTCGCGCGCCCCATCGTAACCGTCGGGACCGCGCGCTGCGCAATCAGCTCGCCGTGGCGGGTAACGCGTGCAAGCCGATGCATTTCCGCGATGCGCGCAAGCGCGAGCGCCTCCTGCGGCGCCAGCGGACCGGACCCGCGCACATCGATGTCGATCCCCGCATCGGTTGCGGTCGCATGGATGTCGAGCGGCTTTGCCGTCGGCCGCAACGCCTCGGCGATCGCCCAGGCCGCTTCGATCGCGCCGTCGAGCCCCGGCGCGGTCACCGGGCAGCGGTCGATCGGCACGATCGCGTGGGCATGGAGCGCGGCAAAGCCGACCTCGAGCACGTCATGGGTGCCGCGCCGCGCGTGCAGCACGATGCGCCGCCGCCCTTCGCCATGGGCGTCGACGAGGTCATCGACGTCAGTCGCAATGCCAACTTGCGCAAGCGCGGCGATGACGAGGTCGCGCTTCCAGGCGCGATAATGGCCCCAATCCCAGTGCTGCACGGCGCAGCCGCCGCACAGGCCGAAGTGCGGGCAGATCGGGGCGATGCGTTCGCGGCTTGCTTTCTCGACGCGCAACAGCCGGCGGCGATCGGGATGGCCGTGCCAATCCTCGACCTCGACGGTCTCGCCCGGCAAGGCGTAGGGAACGTAGATGGGACCGCCCGGCGTTTCTGCGATGCCGTCGCCCCGCTTGCCGAGGCGGGCGATGGTCAGATGCTCAATCACGGTGTGGCGCGCCGCGCGACTATCAGAAACTCCCGGTTGCCGTCGCCGCCTTCGATAGGCGAGGGGAGAACCGCCTCGACGGTGCAGCCAAGCGACCGGACAAATGCGGCGATGTCGTCGCACACCGCGGCGTGGACTTGCGGGTCGCGCACGATGCCTTTCTTCACGCGGTCGCGTCCCGCCTCGAACTGCGGCTTGATCAGCGCGACAAGCCGGCAGTCGGGCGCTGCTAGCGCGAGCGCGGCCGGCAGCACGAGCTTGAGCGAGATGAAGCTTACATCGATGACGACGAGCGAGGGCGGCTCCGGCAGCGCCGCCGGATCGAGCGCACGGATGTCGGTCGCCTCGAACGAGACGACGCGCGGATTGGCGGCAAGGGTCGGATGCAACTGGCCGCGTCCGACATCGACTGCGTAAACCCGCCGCGCGTCACGTTCGAGCAGCGCTTGGGTGAAGCCCCCGGTCGAGGCGCCGACATCGAGACAGGCGCGACCGGCGACATCGATCGCGCAGGCGTCGATCACCGCCGCGAGCTTCACCCCGCCGCGCGACACGAAGGGATGCGCGGACGCAGCCGCAAGGTCGGCGTCGCGGGCGATTTCGTCGGAGGGCTTTAGCACCGGCGCGCCGTTGGCGCTGACGCGACCGGCGGCGATGGCGGCCTGCGCCTTGGCGCGGCTTTCGAACAGGCCGCGCTCAACCAGAAGCCGGTCGGCGCGCAGGCGAGGGGACATCATGAACCGGCTATATTTTCGTCATTCCGGAAGGCGAGCGGCGCTCGACTGTCGGAATCCATAATTCCAGTCGGTGGGCATGGATTCCAGGCTCGCCGCTTCGCGGCGCCCCGGAATGACCGGCAAATTCTCACGCCAGGCGCACGGTCCCCGCGCCGGCATCCTTGCCCAACGCCTCAAACACCTTGGCGACGATGCCTTTGGCATCGAGCCCCGCCTTGGCGTACATGGCCGCCGGCGTGTCGTGATCGATATAGATATCCGGCAGCACCATCGCACGCACCCGCAGCCCGCGATCAAGCATGCCGTGTTCGGCGAGCGCCTGCAGCACGAAACTGCCGAACCCGCCGATCGCACCTTCCTCGATGGTGATCAGCACCTCGTGTTCGCGCGCAAGCCGCTGCAGCAGGTCGATGTCGAGCGGCTTGGCGAACCGGGCGTCCGCGACCGTGGTCGACAGCCCGAGCGCCGCGAGTTCGTCGGCCGCCTTCAGGCATTCGGCCAGCCGCGCGCCGTAGGAGAACAGCGCGATCTTGTGGCCCTCGCGCACGATCCGGCCTTTGCCGATCTCGAGCGGCTTGCCCTCTTCGGGAAGCGGCACGCCGACGCCTTCGCCGCGCGGATAGCGCAGTGCCGTCGGGCAATCGTTCAAGGCGGCCTGGGTCGCGACCATGTGCACGAGCTCCGCCTCATCCGCCGCCGCCATGAGAACAAACCCCGGCAGGCAGCCGAGATAGGCGACGTCGAACGAGCCGGCGTGGGTTGGACCGTCGGCGCCGACCAGCCCGGCGCGATCCATGACAAAACGGACCGGCAGCTTCTGCAACGCGACGTCATGGACCACCTGGTCATAAGCGCGCTGCAGGAAGGTCGAATAGATCGCGACGAAGGGCTTGTAGCCTTCGGCCGCGAGCCCGGCGGCAAAGGTCACCGCGTGCTGCTCGGCAATGCCGACGTCAAAGCATCGGTCGGGGAATTGGGCGCCAAAGATGTCGAGCCCGGTTCCCGCGGGCATCGCCGCGGTAATGGCGACGATCTTGTCGTCCTTCTTCGCCTCCTTGACGAGGCTTTCGCCGAACACCTTGGTGTAGGCGGGCGCATGCGCCTTCGACTTGACCTGCGCGCCGGTCGCCACATCAAACTTGACGACGCCGTGGTACTTGTCCGCCGATATTTCGGCCGGCGGATAGCCCTTGCCCTTTTGCGTGACGACGTGCAGCAGGATCGGCCCCATGCGGTTGGCGTCGCGCACGTTTCGCAGCACCGGAAGCAGGTGGTTTAGATTATGTCCGTCGATCGGACCGGCATAATAGAAGCCGAGTTCCTCGAACAACGTCCCGCCATGGGTGATCATGTTGCGGGTGAATTCCTCGGCGCGGACGGCCTGTTCGTGCAGGCGGCGCGGCAAGTGCTGCACGATCTCGCGGCCGATTTCGCGCAACGACATATAAGGGCGGCCGGTAAGTAGCCGGGTCAGATAGGCCGACAAGGCCCCGACCGGCGGAGCGATCGACATGTCGTTGTCGTTGAGGATCACGATGAGATTGGAATCCATCGCGCCGGCGTTATTCATGGCCTCGTAGGCCATTCCGGCGGACATCGCCCCGTCGCCGATCACGCACACGACATGGTTGGAACCCTGGCCGAGATCGCGCGCCACCGCCATGCCGAGCCCGGCGGAGATGGAGGTCGAGGAATGCGCCGCCCCGAAGGGGTCGTATTCGCTTTCCGCGCGCTTGGTGAAACCGGACAGGCCGCCGCCCTGACGCAACGTGCGGATGCGGTCACGGCGCCCGGTGATGATCTTGTGCGGATAGGCTTGGTGGCCCACGTCCCAGATCAGGCGATCGCGCGGCGTGTCGAAGATATAGTGTAAGGCGACGGTGAGCTCTACGACCCCTAGTCCTGCGCCGAGGTGGCCGCCGGTTTGGGCGACGGCGTCGATCATTTCCTGGCGCAGCTCATCTGCCAGTTGGCGCAGCTCCGCCTGTTCCAAACGGCGCAAGTCGTCTGGCGTATTGATGCGATCGAGCAACGGGGTCTTGGACGACTGCGGCACAGGGCATCTCCCAGCGGGGGGTCGGCAATCCGGAATCAAGGGCTTACACTAGATGTTAGGACAAGCCAATTAGCTAGAAGCTGGCGCAGGTTGCGCCAAGAGCGTCAACGGGGGAACCCGCGACCCGAGGATGCGTTTCATTTCAATGGCCTAATCGCCATCAGCCGGTCAGAGTAGGACGTCATGGCGCCGCGCGCAAACTGGAAGGGCTACCTCAAACTTTCACTGGTTTCGTGCGCGGTTGCGCTGTTTCCGGCGACCTCGACCAGCCAGCGAACCCGCTTCAACATCCTTAGCCGGAAAACCGGCCACCGGGTTCGGTACGACGTCGTCGACGCCGAGACCGGCGATCCGGTGCCCGACGAGGACCGCGTCAAGGGCTATAAGGTCGAGAACAACGCCTATGTCCTCGTCGAAGAGGAAGAGCTCGACAAGGTCGCCCTTGAAAGCACGCATACGATCGACATCGAGGCGTTTGTGCCACGCAGCGAGGTCGACGCGATCTATCTCGATGCGCCGTATTACCTCGTTCCCGACGACCGCATCGCGCAAGAAGCGTTCGCCGTCATCCGCGAGGCGATGAAGAAGGAGGACGTTGTGGGGCTCGCGCGTGTGGTGCTGAACCGGCGCGAGCGCATTGTAATGATCGAGCCGCGCGGCAAGGGGCTGCTCGTCACGACGCTGCATTACAAGAACGAGGTCCGCAACGCCGACGTCTATTTCGAGGATATCCCGGACATCAAGATATCGAACGACATGCTCGGTCTGGCGGTGCATATCGTCGAGACCAAGGCCGCCCATTTCGATCCGGCCAAGTTCGAGGACCGCTATGAGGAGGCGCTTGCCGCACTGGTCCAATCGAAGCGCGCCGGCCAGACGATCACCCCGAAGCCGATGTCGCAGCCGAGCAATGTGGTCAATTTGATGGATGCGCTCCGTCGCAGCGTTCAGTCGGAGCGAGGCGCGGGCGCCGACAAAGGCGGCGGCAAGGCGGCCAAAGCGGGCAAGGGCGGCAAGGCGGCTGCCTCCTCGGCTGCGCGCGGAAAATCCGCAAGCAAGGAGAGCGCTCCCGCCAAGCGGAAGCGGATGAAAAAAGCGGGCTAGGCGGTGGCGCTCGACCTTTATCGTCGCAAGCGCAAATTCGACGTCACTCCCGAGCCTCGCGGCAAGCGCGCGCGTGCGCGCGGAAACAGCTTCGTCGTGCAAAAGCACGCGGCGCGCCGCCTGCATTACGATTTCCGGCTCGAGCTCGACGGCGTCTTGAAGAGCTGGGCGGTAACGAAAGGCCCGAGCCTCGTCCCGGGGGAAAAGCGGCTCGCCGTCGAGGTCGAGGACCACCCGCTCGACTATGGCGAGTTCGAAGGCACGATCCCGAAGGGCCAGTATGGCGGCGGCACGGTGATGCTGTGGGACCGCGGGTGCTGGATTCCCGACGGCGATCCGCATGCCGGCTACAAGAAGGGCCACCTCAATTTTGTGCTCGAAGGCGAGCGACTGAAGGGGAGGTGGCACCTGGTGCGGATGCGGCCCCGGCGAGGCGACAAGCACGAGAACTGGCTTCTGATCAAGGCTGAGGACGCGGAAGCGCGCAAGAGCGGCGATCCCGATATCCTCGAACAAGACACGCTGTCGGTCGCGACGGCGCGTTCGCTCGAGGAAATCGCGCAGGGGAAAGCACCGAAAATCCGCTCCAAGGTAAAGGCCGCGGCCGTGTGGAACTCGACGGCGCGCGGCGAGCGCGCCTCCACGCCGCCTATTCCACCTCCGGATCCACCCGCGACCGCTTCCGTTTCGCTTCCGAACGCGGTGCGGGCGGCGCGTTCGGACAAGAGTAAGGGCAAGCGCGGGCGCAGCCGGGCCGCTTCGGCTCCGCTTCCGGACTTCGTTCCCCCGGCGCTTGCCGAGCTTGCCGCAAGGCCACCGGACGGGACGAACTACGTCCATGAGATCAAGTTCGACGGCTACCGGATGCAGGCGCGGCTCGACCGAGGGCAAGTCACGCTGAAGACCCGCAACGGCCTCGACTGGACCACGCGGTTTCGTTCTGTCGCCGCGGCGATCGCGGGTCTTTCCGCTGCGACCGCGCTGATCGACGGCGAGATCGTCGTGCCGGACGAAAACGGAGTATCGGATTTTTCGGCTCTGCAGTCTGCGCTGAAGGAGGGGCGGGCGGGCGGCTTCATCTATTACGTGTTCGATCTGCTTCATCTCGATGGCCGCGACCTCGCTGCGGAGCCGCTGATCGAGCGCAAGGCGCAGCTCGAAGGGTTACTTGCCGAGGGCCCGAGCAATCCCGTCTTGCGCATGAGCGAGCACTTGAGTGAGCGCGGCACGGTCGTGTTCGAACACGCGTGTCGCATGGGGCTCGAAGGCATCGTCTCCAAGAAGATCGACGCGCCCTACCGCTCCGACCGCACCCGCGACTGGCTCAAAAGCAAGTGCTCGGCGCGACAGGAATTCGTCGTCGGCGGCTTCACGCTCGCCACCGGATCGCGGCGCGCGATCGGCGCGCTCGCGGTCGGGACCTACGAGGGCGGAAAGCTGCGCTACGCCGGGCGCGTCGGCACCGGTTATTCGCAGGAGACCGCAGAAGAGTTGTGGAAGCGCCTTGATCCTTTGCGGATCGAGCGCTCGCCTTTCGCGAGCCTGCCCGCCGACGAGCGGCGGCGCGACGTGATCTGGGTGAAGCCGGAACTGGTGATCGAAGCCGATCTGCGTGGCTGGACCGGCGGTGGGCTCGTGCGCCAGGCCGCGTTCAAGGGTGTGCGCGAGGACAAGCCGCCGAAAGAGGTCGTCCGCGAAAACCCGAGCGTTATGGCGTCGACGGGGACGAAAGGCCGCCGCGGCAAAGGCTCTGGGGCCTCCGGGTCGAAGCGGCACAACAGCGCCGCGCCGGCCAATCCCGGGAGCGTCGACATCAGGTTCACCAATCCCGATCGGGTCTATTGGCCGGATATCGGGCTCACCAAGCAGGGGCTCGCCGATTATTACACGACGATCTGGGAATGGATCGCGCCGCATGTCGTGCGCCGGCCGCTGTCGCTGCTGCGCTGCCCGAACGGGGTCGGTGCCGAGTGTTTCGTGCAGAAGCGGGCGCACGAGTCCTTCGATCGCCGCCGCATTATTTCCATCAATGACGATGGCGCTGAGGTGATTGCGATCGAGAGCCTGGAAGGGCTGCTCGCGCTGGCGCAGGCGGGCGTGCTTGAAGTGCATGTGTGGGGCACCACCATCGACCATATCGATCTGTGCGACCGCATCGTGTTCGACCTCGATCCGGCGCCGGACGTCGGCTGGCCCGATGTGGTTGCGGCGGCGCGCGAGGTGCGCGACCGGCTCGCCGCGGTCGGGCTTGTGAGCTTCGTGAAAACCTCGGGCGGCAAGGGCTTGCATGTCGTCGCCCCGCTCGACGGCGCCGACTGGGCGATGGCGAAGGAATTCACGCGGCAGATCGCACTCGCCATGTCGCGCGACGCGCCGACCAAATATCTCGCCAAGGCGACCAAGAGCGCGCGGCAGGGCCGCACCTTCATCGACTATCTGCGCAACGGGCGCGGCGCGACCGCGATCGCCGCCTATTCGCCGCGCGCGCGTCCCGGCGCGGCGGTGTCGACCCCGATCGACTGGTCGGAACTCACGGCAAAGCTCTCGCCCGATCGCTACACCGTGCTCAATCTGCCGAGCCGCCTTGCGCGCTTGAAGAGCGATCCCTGGGCGGAGATGGCACAAGTGCGCCAGCGATTGCCGGGGATGTAGCAAAGCGGGGCCGGCTGCAAAAAAGCGGGGGCCGGCTGAAAAATCTCGGCAAACTTGTCCTCCCGCGCAGCCGGGGAGGGAACCGC
>JBAPYK010000065.1:0-3753 GCA_049284695.1 Rhodoplanes sp.
AAGGTCGGCGCTTTGATCCAGGAATACTTGCCGTCATCCTGCCAGTCGGTGTAGCTCGGGGCCGTTTCGCCCTTGAACGGATGCAGCGCCTTACCGTCGCCGGAATAGGCGTACCAGGCGTGCTTGACGCTCTCCTGCACGCCGTCCCGGAAGTACGGATCGCCGAAGCGCTCGACGGTCTTGAACGAGGCGAGGTCCGCCGCCTTGATGTAGCCGCCGGGCATCGCGAATTTCGTGCCCTTGGTGTCGAGCGGCAAGTCGGGAACCGACAGGTAGTTCGTCACGCCCGCCCCGACCTTGGTCCAGTCGGCATAGACCGCGCCGACCGCGGCGACGTCGGGGATCATGGCGTTGTTGACGAAGTCGTCGAGCTCGTCGATCCAGTTCTTGATCGCATAAAGCCGCTCCAGCGTAAGCGTCGATTGGCTTTCCGGATTGATCGGATTGGCGACGCCGCCGACCGCGAGGTTCTGGATGTGCGGCGTCTTCGATCCGAGCACGCTGACGATCTTGTTGGCGATGCGCTGGACTTCCAGCGCCTGGACGTAATGGGTGGCGGCGAGCAGATTGATGTCCGGTGGCAGCTTCATCGCCGGATGGCCCCAATAACCCGAGGCGTAGACGCCGAGCTGTCCGGAGCCGACGAATTTCGCAAGCTTGTCACGCACCGCGCGGATCGCCGGCTCGCTGTTGCCTTTATAGTCGGACAGCGAAGCGCCGATCTTGGCCGCGCCGGCCGGATCGCCCTTAAGGGCGGAGACGATGTCGACCCAATCGAGCGCCGCGAGATGATAGAAATGAACGATGTGATCATGCACGCCGTGCGCGGCGATGATCATGTTGCGGATATATTGCGCGTTGAGCGGCACATCGAGCTGCAGCGCATTCTCCACCGCGCGCACCGAGGTGATGGCGTGGACGGTGGTGCACACGCCGCAAATGCGCTGCGTGAACACCCAGGCGTCGCGCGGATCGCGCCCCTTGAGAATGATCTCGATGCCGCGCCACATCTGACCCGATGACCAGGCCTTGCTCACCTTGCCGTCGTCGACTTCGCAGTCGATGCGCAGATGTCCTTCGATGCGGGTGATCGGATCGACGACGATGCGGGTCATGATGCATGTCCCTCAGCTGCTTGGCGGGGCGGATTGGAAAGGACCGGCAGCAGTTTGCAGAACAGGATGAACAACAGGACGTGCAGGCTCACGAGTCCTATGGTGATCATCAGTTCGGGAACCGACGGGAAATATCTCCAGCCGGGCGAGCCCTGGTAAGCGATCAGATAGCTGTCGAGGCGGTAGAACGTTCCGCCGAGAAGCAGCGCGCAAGCGGACAGGAAAATGTAGCGTTCGGTGCGCCGCAGCCGATCGGTCGAGAGCAGTGCGATAGCCGCCCCGAACATGAAGGTTTCGACCCAGAACAACAGCGCCGCGCGGGTCGGCTCGAACGCAAGGCCAAGATTGCCGTTGATCACGATCACCCCGATGCGGACGGCCATGAAGGCGACGACCAGCCACAGGATGATGCGCCCGATCGAACTCAACAGCGGCAATTTCGATTGCAGGCGGAAACTGCGGCTCACCAGCGTCGCCTCGAATGCGACGATGGAATAGCCCATCGCGATCGCCGAAATCAGATAAAGGACGGGCAGAAGCTGCGTCCACCACAACGGCGACAGCTTGGTTTCGTTCACCGCCAGGATCGTGCCGAGCGCTGACTGATGCATCGTCGGCAGCAACACGCCGAGCGCGATGATCACGAACATGAACCGTTCCATGAACAGGCGAATTCGGCTGAGCCCGAAGCGTTCGAGAAAGGCGGGCGAAAACTCGATCCAGAGAACCGCGACATAGGCCATCACGCACAGCGCGGTCTCGAGCATGATCGAGTTCGTGTTGAGGTACCAGGGCAGCAGCAGATTCAACGAATTGAAGTAACGGCCGAGATCGATCATCACGGCGACGCCGGCGAGCGTGTAGCCGAACAGCCCGCCGAGCAGCGCCGGGCGCATGATCGGATGGTATTTGCCCTGGTTGAGCACATAAGTGAGGAGCGCCATCGCAAAGCCGCCGCATCCGATGGCGGGGCCGACGATCACGTCGAAAGCCACCCAGATTCCCCAGGGATAGCCGGGATTGACATTGGCGACAGCGCCGATGCCGAAATAGTAGCGCTTGGCGATGTAGTAGAAGCCCACCAGCGTCAGCACGGTGAGGATCGCCACCGGGACCGTCAGAATGCGGCCACCCAGAGGGCGCGGCTGAGCATGCGCGTCTTGCATGGCGATCTCCCTCAGCTCTTCTCTGAGGAATGCGGCTCGTCGCCGCCATTGCCCTTGCGGGTCGACCGGTAGGTGAGAGCGAGCAGACCGGCAAACAGCACGACGGGCGCGGCGAACCACTTGTAGATCGTGTGCTGGATGCCTTCGGCGGTCGCCGCGAAGGAATGGTTCGGAAGGTTCGGCAGGCCGAGCTTGTCGAACGACACGCCCGCGATGTAGCGCAGCTGCGTGCCGCCGCCGTCCTTCTCGCCATAGACCTTCTTCAGATAGTTCGCGGTCTGGCCGGGGTTTGTCGGCCGGGTCTCGTCGCCGAGGCGCCCGCGCGGAAAATCATAGGCGGTGCCGGCGGGCAGCGAAATGCGCGCCTCGGCCTCCTTCTGCAGATCGGTCAACTTGCCGAACAGCGAGGCGCCGGTCGGGCAAACGTCGCAACATGCCGGAATGCCGCCCTTCGCCTGCAGATGGCTGCACATTTCGCATTTGTTGATGCGGCCATAGGGCCGGCTCAGATCGAATTGCGGCACCCCGAACGGGCAGGCATAGCTGCAATAGCGGCAGCCCATGCAGGCGTCCTTGTCATTGGTGACGATGCCGCTCACCGGATGCTTCTGCATCGCGCTGACCGGGCACACCGAGACGCAAGATGGGTCGATGCAGTGCAGGCAGTGGCGTTTGACGAAAGCGAAGCCGTCGATCTCGCGATCCTTCACCTCGCGGGCGCCGTTCACATAGGCCTTGATCACATTGAGCGTGCGACCGTCGAGGTCCTCGGCGGAATCCCACTCCCCCTGGTTCCAGTCGGCGAGCGTCGCCGGCACGACCGCGGGCGCGCCGTTTGCGGCCTTGCAGGCGGCAACGCAAGCCTTGCAGCCCACGCACAGCGTCGAATCATAGAGAATGCCAACGGCCTCCGGCGAGGCGACCTTGTCCGGGCGCGCCAGCGTCAAGGCTTGGGCGTCAACGGCGGCGAGCGAAGCGCCCGCCACCGCCGCGCCGCCGAGAGACCGCGTGAGGAACGCGCGCCGGTTAATAGACATGACCGCCTCCCCTCAGCTCTTCGGCTTGGATGCGTCGTCTTCGTTGGCGGGGGTGCCGCGCATGCGGCTCGCGGCCACGGCCCCGGCGCCGATCAGCGCGCCGCCGATCCCTGCAATGATCGCCACGGCGGCGGGATCGGCCGGCCAGCCCTTCGCCCCTTCGACGGTCGGGAACGCGGTCGGTGGCGTGTGCGTCTTGACCGTCGCCAAGGCGTGGATCGGCTTGTGGAACGCCGTTTCCTTCTCGGTGCATCCGAAGCAGGGATGGCCGGTGCCGACCGGCCAGGAGCCGAAGCCGACATCGCCGAAACCGATCGCCGGGCAGTTGGCGTAGGTCTCCGGTCCCTTGCAGCCGATTTTATACAGGCACCAGCCTTGCCGGTGGCCGAGGTCGCCGAATTCCAGCGCAAAGCGTCCGGCGTCGAAATGTGGCCG
>JBAPYK010000066.1:0-29679 GCA_049284695.1 Rhodoplanes sp.
GGCGTAGGTCGCTCTGGCCTATCGCATCGGTTGTGCTATGTTTTTATGACATCGATGCTCGCCCTTTAGGTCAATTCCCGCCCTACTGCCCAAAGAATGGTTGCCGCTATGCCAATGTCATGGTCCCAGCTGACTTCGCCCGATCGTTTTAGGCATAGCTCTATGGCACCGGAAGAACATGGGCGGAAGGAGCCACATATTTCAGTATTCCAAAAGGATGCACAAAGAATAATATATTCAACCCAATTCCGACGCCTTCAGGGTAAAACACAAGTACACCCCTTCCCCGTTTATGATTACTTAAGAACTCGCCTAACGCACACAATCGAAGTCGGGAATGTAGGAAGAATCATTGCTAATCAAATAGAAAAGGAGCTAGCGCGTCAGGGTGACTTGGAATATGCGTCGTGCTTTGGTGATATTACATATGCGGCTTGTTTAGCTCACGATCTTGGAAACCCTCCATTCGGTCATGTCGGTGAATACGCAATCCAATGCTGGTTTTCAGAAATGCAAACTAAATCATCAATAGTTGCCGAGGTCCTTTCTGATGAGGGCGCGAAAAACGATTTTCTACATTTTGACGGAAATGCCCAAGGATTTCGAATCTTAACACGTTTAGCGGGATCGCGCGACGAAGGCGGCTTAAGGTTAGCAAATGCTACCATTGCGTCATTCTGTAAATATCCATATTCATCTAAGTATTCGACAGCTTCGAAGAAAAAATTTGGCTTCTACCTCGAAGAGTCGAGTTATGCTGACCAAATTTTCCAATCGTTAGGAATGATAAAGGACGGTACGGCCGTCTACAAACGACATCCATTTGCCTTCATTACAGAAGCGGCGGACGATATTTGTTATCTTACAACGGACATCGATGACGCAGTCCGCACAGGCCATGTATCTTTTAATACCGCAGAACCGTTGCTTGTTGATATTTGTAAGAAGGGGGACTTTTTGGGACGATATGCCAACTGAGTGAGCACGAACCTCAGGACCAAATTGCATACCTGCGATCCGGCGCTATTTCATCCTTTATAATTGCTGCA
Source organism: Rhodoplanes sp. (assembly GCA_049284695.1). GTDB lineage: Bacteria > Pseudomonadota > Alphaproteobacteria > Rhizobiales > Xanthobacteraceae > Rhodoplanes. Next base: position 1,050 of record JBAPYK010000066.1, read on the forward strand.
ATTGAGACATTTATTGCTGAAAAACACAAGATACTCAACGGTCAGTATCATGGTAACCTAATAGAAACGCCAGTGTACGGCGGATACGTCCGAAACATAAAAGATATTTGCTCAAAAAAGGTCTATACTGAGCAAAGGAAAATTGAGACAGAATCAGCGGGAATAACCATTATACATACGCTGCTTGACCTTTATGGCGGAATGATAGTTAAATTCATCGATTGTAAAGAAGCTGAAAAGCTAGATACAAAAAATATGCATTTATACCAGTTATTGCCTAGTCATTCGAAGGTAATGCTACAAACAGCATCACCATATCAAGCGTTGCTTATTCTTGTGGATTATATATCAGGGATGACCGACCGGTTTGCCCTTGATTTATACTGTAAGTTAATCGGGGTCAGCCCGGCTCTGGGTAGAATGGGGTGAAGTCTGGCCCGCATGGTCTGAGGGCCAGACTTCGGGGCTGTTCTATTTATTAATTTTTTCATCAACCAATGATTGGACAACCTCAACTAAGGCTGGGGTAATAACCCCATCCCACTTGGTAGGGCCGAGTTCTAGGCACAGATCACTCACAATCGCCTTTATCGGCCGGGTTCGACTCTCATCGACAATGCGCCTGGCAGTCGCCGATAGGTTCTCAGTGTGCATGCGTGGTTTTTCTCCAGATGATGCAGAGGGTGGCACCTTTAGAACATATAGTGAACAAATCACTCGCTGTCCAGTACGATAAAGAGTCGCACTTATCGCGTCGACCTCTACATTGCATTATCCCCGATTGCGGAGCTCATGCTTGCACTAAGCGGTCCAACACCCCGGTCGCGTGGTCACGCAGTTAACATTCGGTACCTTCTTGCAGCCCGAGCGGAGCTCACCACAGGCTAATCTAACCGCATGATCGCCCTTGCCGATCGGCCTACGCCACGAGCCGGGCAAACAGATCGGCGTCCACATTGCCGCCGGACAGAACCGCGACGGCGATCTTTCCTTCGACATTGACCTTGCCGGACAGGAGCGCCGCCAGCGCAACCGCGCCGCCAGGTTCGACCACGAGCTTGAGTTCGTGGAAGGCAAACGCGACCGCGCGGACGACCTCGGCTTCGCTTGCCACGACCCCCTGCCCGACCAGCATGCGGTTGATCTCGAAAGTCAGCATTCCGGGCGAGGGCGACATCAGCGCATCGCAAATCGATCCCGTGACCTGCGCGTTGCGTTCGCGCTGCCCGCTGCGGAACGAACGGGCGTGATCGTCGAAATCGGCCGGCTCCGCTGTATAGATCTGCGCCGACGGTTCGTGCGCCTTCACCGCGAGCGCGACGCCCGCGGTCAACCCGCCGCCCGAGGCATTGACGATCACGACGTCGGGCGAAAGCCCGAGCGCCGCCAAATCCTCGACGATCTCGCGGCCGGCCGTCCCCTGCCCGGCGATGATCATCGGATCGTCGTAAGGCGGCACGATCTCGGCGCGTCGCTGCGCGGCGATCTCCTGGGCGATCACTTCGCGGTCCTCGCGCTCCCGGTCGCACAACACGATTTCCGCGCCGAGCGCGGCAGTGCGCGCGAGCTTGCTCGCCGGCGCATCGCGCGGCATCACGATCACCGCCGGCATGTGGAGAAGCGCAGCCGCCGCGGCGACCCCTTGGGCGTGATTGCCGGAGGAATAGGCGACGACGCCACAGGCGCGCCGCGCCGGAGCGATGGTGCTGAGCTTGTTGTAGGCGCCGCGGAACTTGAACGAGCCGGTCCGCTGCAGCATCTCGGCTTTGAGAAACACTTGGCCGCCGGTCAGTTCGTCGAGCACGCGGGAGGAAACGAGCGGCGTGCGGGTGGCGATGCCGGCGAGCCGTTCGGCGGCCTTGTCCACGTCGGCCGCGGTCGGCAGCACGGGCGCGCGTCCGGCGGAGTCGGATGTGGTCATGAACGAAGCCTAGCCCCGCGAGGCGAGGCTCCGCAAGGGCGGCGCCTTCCGGCGCGGCTGAGTTGCCCCTAAGCCGCCTCGGATCGTTGGTCGGCAAGCCGCCGGAACCTCACCAGGGTGTAGACGCCGAACGGCTTGACCGGACGACGCTCGATCAGCTCCGCGCCACCGTGGTTGCGCGCCCAGGCGGCGAGCCGGGCGAACGGGAATTCCGGCCGCAGCCCGAGCGCCCGCGCCGGTTGCGCGCACCAGCGCTCGATCGCGGCGGTGACGCCGGTTTCCGAATAGAGATGATTCACCAGAATGATTTCGCCGCCCGGCCGCACCACCCGCGCGCATTCGCTCAGCACACGTTCGGCGTCGGCCACCAATGTGATGACGAATTGCGCCACGACGCAGTCGAACGCGCCGTCGGGAAAGGCGAGGTTCTCCGCATCCATCACCATGACCGATTTCACATGCGGGTATTGCCCGCTGGCAAGCCGCGCCTGCGCCTTGGCGACCATCGGCTCCGACAGATCGATTCCGATGATCTCCGTCGTGTGGTCATAGTCGGAGAAAGACAGGCCCGTGCCGACCCCGACTTCGAGGATGCGCCCGCCGACCTCGCGCGCGGCGGCGGCGGCGGCGCGCCGGCCGGTCTCGAAGATCGGTCCGCAGATTGCGTCATAGAGCGGCGCCCAGCGCGCATAGGCCTTCTCGATCACATGACGGTCGGGATCGGAAAATTCGCGCAGACGCACAAGCTTTGCCATGCGGACACTCCGGGCTTCGTCAGATCAAGCTGATTGAAGGGAAAATCGCGCGGCGCGAATCAGGCCGCTTGGGCGGCGACAGCAGCCGGCTCGCCCTCATCGAGCCGTTCGGCGCGCGTCCAGGTGATGATTTCGAACTGTCCGTCATGGTGCTCGGCGATGGCGGTGCAGCTCTCGACCCAATCGCCGCAATTGACGTAATGCACGCCGAAGGAATGATGCATCGTCGCATGGTGGATGTGGCCGCAGATCACGCCCTCGACGCCGTGACGCTCCGCTTCCGCGGCCAGCGTCCGCTCGAAATCGCCGATGTAATTGACGGCATTCTTCACCTTGAATTTGGCCCATTTCGACAGCGACCAGTAGCCGAATCCAAGCCGGCGCCGGATGCTGTTGAACAGCCGATTCACCATTATTGAAAAGTCATAGGCTTTATCGCCCAGCAAGGCAAGCCAGCGGGCCTGAGTGACGATCAGATCAAAATTGTCGCCGTGCACGACAAGATAGCGGCGTCCGGTCGGGGCAACATGGATCGCATGCTCGGCGACCTCGATGCCTCCGAAATGGGTGCCGTAGTAATCGCGCAGGAACTCGTCGTGATTGCCCGGCACGTAGACGAGCCGCGCTCCCTTGCGGCTCTTGCGCAATAATTTTTGCACGACGTCGTTGTGCGGCTGCGGCCAGTACCAATACGATTTGAGATGCCATCCGTCGACGATGTCGCCGACTAGATAGATCGTTTCGGCGTCATGCCAGCGCAGAAAATCGAGCAGGCGATCAGCCTGACATCCGCGCGTGCCGAGATGCACATCCGAGATGAAAAGCGTCCGGAACTTCCGTAGTCCGGTTTCCACCGTGCACTTCCCCCGTTGAGTCTCCGGCGTCTGTGTCTGGCAGAGTCCTATTGCGATTACATGACGGCCCCTGCGCCGCATGCGGCACGCGAATTGTCATTGCGCCGTCACACCGGCGTTGTACTCGCGCCGTCGATGACCCTAGTGATTCTCGCCGCTCTATTCTGCGGCTTAGCCATCCTTTTTCACGTTCTCAGCATCGTTGCGGCAGCGATTCGCTGTAAGGCGCGTGCGGACGCGCTGCCGGTGGCGGTCAATGCGCCGCCGGTGACGATCATTCGCCCGGTCTGCGGCGTCGAGAATCACATCACCGAAACGTTGCGGTCGACTTTCAAGCTCGACTATCCCGACTATGAGGCGATCTTCTGCGTCGCCTCGGCGAAGGACCCGATCGTACCGATCGTCGAAGAGCTGCTCCGTAAGAACCCGCGCTCCCGCGCCCGTCTGCTGGTCGGCGACGAGCGAATCAGCACCAACCCCAAACTCAACAATTGCGTCAAAGGCTGGAAAGCGGCCGCCCACGACTGGATCATCATCGCCGACAGCAATGTTCTGATGCCGCCCGACTACATTCAGCGGCTGTTCGCGCCGTGGACGGAGAAGACCGGGCTGGTTTGCGCGCCGCCGATCGGCGGACGGCCGGAGGGTTTTTGGGCCGAACTCGAATGCGCATTCCTCAATACGTATCAGGCGCGCGCGCAGTATTTCGCCGATACCGTGGGATTAGGCTTCGCGCAGGGCAAGACGATGTTCTGGCATCGCGCCGTGCTCGAACAGGCGGGCGGGATTCGCGTGCTCGCGGCGGACCTCGCCGAGGACGCCGCATCCACCAAGGTGGTGCGCGCGTCGGGTCGCAAGGTGCAACTGGTCGATCGGCCGTTCGAGCAACCGCTCGGCTATCGCAGCGCGCTCGACGTGTGGCGGCGGCAATCGCGCTGGTCGCGGCTGCGGCGCGCCTGCTTTCCGCATTTCTTTCTGCCGGAAATCGCCACCGGCGGAATTTTTCCGATGGTCGCGCTTGGCGTGTTCGTCGAGGGGATGGACTGGCCGGCAGCCCCGTTCGTTCTTGCGCTCGGGCTTGCGTGGTACGGCGGCGAGATTGCGCTTGCGCGCGTGGCCGGATGGCATCTGTCGCCGCTTTATCCGGTGCAGGCGCTGTTGCGCGACCTGCTGCTGCCCATCCTGTGGATCGACGGGTTGTTCGGCTCGAAGTTCAATTGGCGCGGCAACGCGATGAGCGTCGCCGTCGACAGTCCGGCGGCGTAACGCGGCACCACCGTCGTCACGGCTCGCGCGCCGCCAGCACCGCCTGCAGCGAAATGCGCGACCAGGGCGCGATTCGGCTTTGGAACGCCATATAGGAATCGTGCACCTTGCGCGCCATCTCGCCGCGCCGTCCGACTTCGGCGAGGATATCGGCCGCCTGCTGGCGCGCCGCGGTCACGATTTCCCCAGGGAAAATCTTCAGTCGAACATTGTGGCGTTCGACCAGCGCGGCGAGCGCTTCGGCGTTGAGCCGTTCCATTTCGGCGAGCGCGAACGAGGCTTCCGCCGCGCAGGCATGCGCAATGATCGCCTTCAATTCGGAATCGAGTGCGTTCCACGCCGTCAGCGCGACGATGCACTCGCCGGTCCCGTTCGGCTTGTTGAAGCCGGGGCCGTAGTAGAGCGGCGCGACCCGATAAAGCCCGAGCGCGATGTCGGTGCCTGGTCCGACGAACTCGGCGCCGTCGAGCACGCCCGATTGCAGACTCGTCAGGATTTCTCCCGGTGAGGTCGTCTGCGGAGTTGCGCCGAGCCGCCGGAACACCTCGCCGCCGAGTCCGAGGGAGCGGATTTTGAGGCCCTTCAAATCGCCTAGGCCGTTGAGTTCCTGCCGGAACCAGCCGCCCATGCAGACCCCGGTGTTGCCGCCATTGAAAGGCTTCACACCGAACGGCGCATAAAGCTCATCCCACAGCGCCTGACCGCCTCCCGCCTCGACCCAGGCGACGTGCTCGATCGGCGTCAGCCCGAATGGGACCGTGGTGTAGAACGCCGCTGCGGGCTGCTTCCCCTGCCAGTAGAACGCGGCGGTGTGGCCCATTTCGGCGACGCCGCCGCCAACGGCGTCGAGCACCTCGAAGGCCGGCACCAGCTCGCCCGCGGCATGCACGGTAATTTGCAGCCGTCCACCCGACAGCGCAGCGATGCGCTCGGCGATCCGCTCAGCCGACATGCCCGGCCCCGGCAGACGCTTCGGCCAGGAGGCGACCATGCGCCAGCGCCGCGTCTGCGCGCGCGCGACGGACGGCGCGGCCAGCACGGCAAGACCACCGCCGGCTGCAGTTCGAAACACCCGTCGGCGAGTAATTCCTGGACCACCGAGCCCTGATATGCAGCCTTCACCTCCCCCCTTGAGGGGGAGGTCCGATCGCCTCGCAGGCAAGCTTGCGCAGCCTGCGCAAGCTAGGCTGCGTGCGATCCGGGAGGGGGGCTCATCATTGCTGCCGACTTCATTTAGACACCCCCCTCCCCAACCCTCCCCCTCAAGGGGGGAGTGAGGAAGAGCCATCACCTGCAAATGATCGGCTGTACAGAGAATCCCGCCGTCTAGGTCGAACACTACTGACTCCTGTTCGTGCACTCACCACCAGGTATGCAGGTGGTGGACCGGGCCATGGCCCGACCCGATCGCGAGGCGGTCGGCCGCGGCGATCGCTCGGCTGATGAAATCCTTGGCGGCCCCAACCGCGTCGGCAAGCGCAGCGCCCTTGGCAAGCCCCGCGGCGATCGCTGCGGACAGCGTGCAACCGGAACCGTGGGTATTTTCGGTGGCGATGCGGCTCGCCGCAAAGCGCGCAACCCCGGCCGGCGTGGCCAGGAGATCGACGCTCTCCGCCCCGGAGCCATGGCCGCCCTTGATCAGCACCGCTTGAGCGCCGAGCGCGAGCAGCCGGTCCGCCTGCGCGCGCATCTCCGCCTCGCTCGTAGCGACCTCGGCGTCAAGCAGGGCCGCCGCCTCGGGCAGATTGGGGGTAATCAGGCGCGCGCGCGGGAAGAGCCGACGCTTCAGCGTCTCGACCGCCTCCGGAACGAGGAGGCGGGCGCCCGTCGCCGCCACCATCACCGGATCGAGCACGACGTTGGCTTGACCATGGCGATCAAGCCCCTCCGCCACCGCCTCGATCGCCGCAGGGGTCGACAGCATGCCGACCTTGACGGCGTCAACGGCCAGGTCGGAGAACACCGCGTCGATCTGGGCGGTGATGAAGTCGGGTGGCACGTTGTGGATCGCGCTGACGCCCCGCGTGTTCTGCGCAGTCAGCGCCGCGATGACCGACGCGCCGTAGACGCCGAGTGCGGAGAAAGTCTTCAGGTCGGCCTGAATCCCCGCGCCGCCGCTCGAATCGGAGCCTGCAATGGTGACGGCGATCGCGGTCATGGTGCCACAGCCAAGCCAAAAAACGGATCGGTCGCATCATGCGAACCTTGCCCGCGCAATTAATTCAGATTGATCAAGTTTATATAGTGCGTCGATGATGCCCGTGGCGAGGCTGCCCGGCCCGTGAGCAGTCTTGGCCGCTATCTCGCCGGCAATGGACAATGCGAGCACCCCTGCTCCCGTCGCTCGCCAGGGATCGGGCTCCACCGCGAGGCAAGCTGCGATCAAACTCGCGCCGGCGCAACCCATGGCGGTGATCATGGACATCCACGGATGGCCGTTGGCGATGCAGATCGATTGCGCGCCACCGGAGATGAGATCGGTTTCGCCCGTGAGCGCAATTGCGGCGCCGATGTCTCTCGCATAGCGAGCGACGGCCGTCGGGGTTGCGTCGGCCGCAGCGATGGTCGCGAACTCCCGGCGATTGACATGCATGGCGGTCGGCCGCATGCGAACAAGCGCCTGGGCGAACACGGCGCGCGTTTGCGAGCGATCGATGAAAGCCGGATCGAGAATCCATCGCACGCCCAGTTCGCTCGCCGTGTCGATGGCTATCCCGATCGCCTCACGGCGTGCCGCGTCCAGCGTTCCGAGATTGACGAGCAGCGCGTCGGCGCCCCCGACAAAATCGGCGACCTCTTCCGGCGAGATGGTCATCGAGGGCATAGCGCCCACGGCCAGCAGCATGTTGGCGGTGAAGGTCTGCGCAACCGCATTGGTAATGCAATGCACGCGCGGGCGGTATTGGCGCAACCGTCCAAGAACGTCGGCGGCGATAAGCGGAAATTCGCCTTGCGGGGCCCGCACCTCAAGCTCCCTTCGCCGGCATGACCCGGATCAGGTTCGACGGGTTGGCCAAAGCCTCTCAGCCCGACGGGGAATTCCGTCGGACACCCCGTTGAAATCGCCCGAGAAAAGGCTAGTCATCTATCCGTAAAGTTGCAAGGGGCCGCGGAGCGTGGGCGGGTCCCGGAGGCTTGTCAAAACGCGGGAGTTTTGCTCGATTGCGTGATGTCGCCGAAAAAGGCGCGCGGAGGCGGGAATGATTCCCTTTTTCGTACAAATCAAGTGCCAGCTCGGCAAAGCCTACCAAGTCGCCAACCAGCTCGCCGACGCCGAGATTGCATCGGAAATCTATTCCACGGCCGGCGACTTCGACCTCCTGGCGAAATTCTATGTCGGCCGCGACGTCGACATCGGCCACTTTGTCAACGAGAAGGTGCAGACGATCCCGGGCATTCAGGACACCCGCACCATCATCACCTTCAAGGCGTTCTGACGCGAACTTCATCTATTTTGGCGGCGGCCGCGGACCTTCGGCCGGCGGCAGCGACTTGAGATAGGCCGCCATCGCCGCGCGATCCCCGGATGGAAGCTGCGACGTATTGCGCACGACATCGCGCATGCTCCCTCCGACCGAATCCCCCTTGGGCAATTCGCCGGTCTCCAAGAGATATTCGATGTCTTTGGCCGACCATTTGGCGAGACCCTTCTGGGTGATGTTCGGAACCCACCCCTCGCCTTCCGGGTTGGGGCCGCCAGCCAAGCGCTGTCCCGCTTTCAGGCCGCCCAGCAGGTCGCGCGGGCTGTGGCATTCCCCGCAGTGGCCGGGGCCGTTGACGAGATAGGCGCCGCGATTCCATTGCGGCGATTGCGACGGATCGGGCGCGAAGGGCTGGCCGTCGAGATACAGCAGCTTCCACAGCCCGAGACCGCGGCGGATGTTGAACGGGAAGGCGAGATCGTGATCGCGCGTCTTGCCGGCGACGGACGGCAGCGTCTGCAGATAGGCATATAGATCGCGCAGGTCGCCGAGCGTCATCCGCTGATAGGAGGCGTAAGGAAACGCCGGATAGTAGTGACGGCCGTCCGGCGACGTCCCCTTGGTCATGGCGGTCACGAAATCGGCCTCGCTCCAGCGGCCGATGCCGTCATTCGGGTGCGGAGAAATGTTGGGGGCGTAAAACGTGCCGAAGGGCGAGCGCAGCGCCACGCCGCCGCCGAGCTTCGTCCGCTCCTCCTTGGATGGGGCATGGCAGGAGGCGCAGCCTCCCGCCATGAACATGACGCGACCATTGTCGAGGTCAGGCTCATGGCTCGGCAGCGCGCTCGCCGCCACCGTCTGCGGCATCGTCAGAAACCAGAAGGAGGCTAACCCGACTAAGAGCGCGAGCGCCGCAAGGATCAGGAGCTTACGAATCACGCTCGCTCTTCCCTACCGACCGCGGGCAACCGCATCTTATCGGCGAGCGCCGGAGGCCCCCCGGCCGATGCCCCGGACCAGCGGCGGCCCACAACAAAGCGCCGCTGCCGCAATCGTCAACAGATCCGGCTTACTCAGCTTTTTTTGACCCGATAGACTTCGTGGCAGCCATTGCACGTCTCAACGATCACGGCGCGAGCGTCCTTGAGCCCGTCGAGGCTCTTCGCCTTGGGGGCGTTTTCGTCGATGTCCTTTACGAGTTTGGCAAGCCGCGCATCGAAGTCCGCCTTATTCTGCCATACCTTTTCCGAGGCATAGTAATCGGCGTCAGGCGCCTGGCCTTTGGCCGTCGCGACATAAAGCGCCGATAGCTTCGGAGCGATCTCTTTGAGCTTGGCGAAAGCCTCATCCACTTTCGCCTGATCGTACGCGATTTCGCCGCGCACCATCTTGTTTAAAGTTCCATAGACGTATTCGCCCTGATTATACATCAGCTCCGCCCGCTCGCGGACGAGATCGGACTGAGCGGCAACGGTCGCAACACCTGTCGCCAACACAGCCGCGGCGAGCATCGATCGCATCATGATTCCGCCTCCTCTCTATCTCGTGAAACTGCGCTTTCGTGCGCCCCGGAGCGGCAGCGTCCTTCGCTCCTGTCGGCACAAGCCAGTTTCGCCGATAGTTGTTACCGGCTGTTCGCCACTGGAAAAGCGGCGGCATCGCCGCACGCGATCACGATGCCGCGATACCTTTCGGTTATTCCAGCATTTTTGCGTGACCTAAAGCTACAACGTATGCAGGCGCTTGCCCTCTTCGATCGCGGCCCACAGGCGTTCGGGCGTCGCCGGCATGTCGACATGGCGGATGCGGTAGGCGCGCCATAACGCATCGACGACGGCGTTAATGACCGCCGGGCACGCGCCAATAGTGCCTGCCTCACCTGCTCCCTTCACCCCAAGCGGATTGGTCGCGCAGCGCACATTGCGGGTCTCAAATATGAATCCGGGCGTATCGTCCGCGCGCGGCAGCGCATAATCGAGCAGGCTCGCGGTGATCAACTGGCCGGAGTCGCTGTCATAGACCGTGCGTTCCATCAACGCCTGACCGATGCCTTGCACCGCTCCGCCTTCGACCTGGCCTTCGAGCAGCAGCGGATTGAGCGTCACGCCGAAGTCATCGACCACCACATAGCTGACGATGTCGACATGCCCGGTGTCGGCATCGATCTCGACTTCGGCGACGTGCGTGCCGTTGGGATAGGTCGCCGCATTGGGCGCAAACGTGTCTTCAGTGGTCAATCGTTCCGGACTCGCCTTGGTCGCTCGCGCCAGCTCGGCAAGGGAGAGCGCGCGATCGGTTCCGGCGATGCGGACATGGCCCGCGGCGAATTCGAGATCGGTGATGCTCGCTTCGAGCGCATCGGCTGCGATGTCTTTCAGATTATCGGCGAGCTTCTTCGCCGCGCCTGCCGCCGCGACGCCCCCGCAAGGAATCGAGCTCGACCCGCCGGTGCCGGCGCCGGTCGCGATCAGCCTGGTGTCGCCCTGGATCACCCGCACTTGCTCCGGCGGGAGGGCGAGATGCTCGGCGATCAGTTGCGCATAGGCGGTGTGATGACCTTGGCCGGTCGACTGCGAGCCGATCAGCACCGTGACGACCCCATCCTTTCCGAGCGTGAGCTTGGCCGTCTCGGGCCCGACCGCGCCGCACGCCTCGATATAGGTCGCAAGGCCGATGCCGCGCAGCTTGCCGGCCTTTTTCGACGCGGCTGCGCGACGATTGAAGCCCTTCCAATCGGCGATCTCCTGCGCGCGCGCCATGTGTCCGGCGAATTCGCCGGAGTCGTAGACTTTCCCGGTCGCGGTCCGGTAGGGCATCGCCTGCGGCTTGATGAAGTTGCGCTTGCGCAGCGCGTCCGGGGCGACGCCAAGATCGCGTGCGGCGGCGTCGACCAGCCGCTCGATCACATAGGCCGCTTCCGGCCGGCCGGCGCCGCGATAGGCATCGACCGGCACCGTGTTGGTGTAGGCCGACCGGATGCGGATGAAGCAGGTCGGGATGTCGTAAACGCCGGGCAGCATGCCGGCGCCGACATAGGGAATGTAGGGCGCGAAGAAGGAGAGATACGCCCCCATGTCGCAGACCGTATCGACCGCGAGCGCGAGAAACCGTCCCTTCTCGTCGAGCGCGAGCTTGGCGATGGTGACATTGTCACGCCCTTGCGTGTCGGCGACGAAGTGTTCCATGCGCTCGGCGACCCACGCGACCGGCCGGCCGAGCCGCTGCGCCGCAACCGCGCAAAGCGCATATTCCCGATAGGGAAAAAGCTTCGTTCCGAAACCGCCGCCGACGTCGGGCGTGACCACATGCAGACGATCTTCGGGAATGCGCAGGATGGCCCCGGCAAGTACCCTCTTCACCGTATGGGAGCCCTGGCTGCCGAGGGTCAACATGAAGCTTCCGCTCGCCGGGTTGTACTCCGCGAGCACCGCCCGCGTGTCGAGATAATTGGTGACGAGGCGCTGGTTGACGAGCGTGAGCGATACGGTCTGCGCCGCGTCTGCGAACGCCGCCGCCGTCTTTGCTTCGTCGCCAAGCGTCTGCTCATAGGCGAGATTGCCGGGACGATCGGCCCATACCAGCGGCGCGCCAGGCTCGACGGCTGCGACCGCATCGACGACATGCGGCAGCGCTTCCCAATCGACTTCGATGGCTTCGGCCGCGTCCTTCGCCTGGTCAAGCGTGTCGGCGACGATGACGGCGATGGCGTCGCCGACGTGACGCGCGATGTCGCCGACAAGGATCGGGTATTCCGGCGGATCAACGGTGATCCCGGGCGGCACGCCGAAGCACGGCAACGGCCCAAGTTCAGTGATGTCGGCGGCGGTCAAGATCAGGCGAACGCCCGGCATAGCGCGCGCCGCGTCGACATCGATGCGGTTCAAGCGCGCGTGCGCGTGGGGCGAGCGGACCACCACCGCACGACACGCATCGGGCGGAACGAGATCGGCAACATAACGCCCATTTCCGCGGAGGAACGCGTCATCCTCCTTGCGGGTGACGGATTGCGAAACGCCGAACTTCATCCGAAATGCTCCAATTCATGTGCGTCGCCTTTCGGCGCTCCGGCGGATCCATTCACTCTGCCGGATGGCCGGCCGAGGCCGTCGACGCAGCACGGCGTTTCCGGCCCAGCCCCGCCAACCACCGGCACACGACGTAGAACACCGGCGTGAAGATAAGCCCGAAGGCCGTCACCCCGATCATCCCGGAAAACACCGCCGTACCTAGCGTCTGGCGCAGTTCGGCGCCGGCGCCGACCGCCCAGACCAGCGGCACGACGCCGAAAATGAAGGCGAACGAGGTCATCAGAATCGGCCGCAGCCGCAGCCGCGCCGCTTCGACCGCGGCGGCGAAGCGATCGCGGCCCCGGTCTTCGAGTTGCTTGGCGAACTCGACGATCAGAATCGCGTTCTTGGCCGCCAATCCGATCAGCACGACAAAGCCCACCTGGGTGAGGATGTTGTTGTCCTGTCCACGCAGGATCACGCCGGTGATCGAGGCGATGAGGCACATCGGCACGATCAGGATGACGGCGAGCGGCAGCGTCAGGCTTTCAAACTGCGCGGCCAACACCAGGAATACGAACACCACCGCCAGAGCGAAGGCGAAGCTCGCCGTGCTGCCGGCGCGAATCTGCTGGAAGGCGAGCGTCGTCCACTCATAGGCGAAGCCCTCCGGCAAGGTCTCGGCCGCTAGCCGATCCATGATCGCGATCGCCTGGCCTTGCGAATAGCCGGGCGCCGCCGCCCCGTCGAGCTCGGCCGCCGGATAGAGATTGTAGCGCGGCACCCGGAACGGCCCCGATATGTCGCGCACGGTGGTGAAGGAGCCGAGCGGAACGGTCGATCCGGAAGAGTTGCGCACCCTGATCCTGAGCACGTCCTTGTAGTTGCTGCGATAAGCGGCGTCGGCCTGCACGGTCACGCGGAAGGTGCGACCGAGCAGATTGAAGTCGTTGACATAGTTCGACCCGATGAAGACCTGCAGCGCGGCGAACACATCCGCCACGTTCACCCCGAGAAGCTGCGCCTTGGTGCGATCGATATCGAGATAGAGCTGCGGGGTCTGCGTCTCGAACAGCGAGAACACCTGCTGAAGGCCCGGGGTTTGCGCCGCCCGGCCCATCATGGCGACCACCGCGCCCTGCAGCACCATCGGTCCGTTCCCCGAACGATCCTCCACCATCATGCGGAAGCCGCCCGCATTGCCGATGCCGGTTACGGGCGGTGGTTGCACGACGACAATGAAGGCCTCCTCGATCGCCGCGTAACGTCCGAACAACGCGCCTTGGATCGCGGCAGCCGATTTGCGTGGATCCTGCGCGCGGGTCGCCCACGGCTCGAGAACGAGAAAGAGCGCGCCGGCATTCGGCGCCTGCGTGAACGTCGCGCCGGAGAAACCGACGATGTTGACGGCGTGGGATACGCCGGGAAGCGGCAAGGCAATGTCGCGCGCGCGCCGCATCACCGCGTCGGTTCGCGCGAGCGAAGCGCCGGGAGGAAGCTGCGCCACCACGATCAGATAACCGCGGTCGAGTTGCGGAATGAAGCCGGTCGGCGTGCGCGAGAATTCGAAGAGCCCGTATCCGATGATCCCCGCATAGAGCACGAGCATCAGCGCGGCGAAACGCACGATGCGCGCCGTCATCCAGCCATAGCCGTTTGCGATCGCGTTGAAGCTGCGATTGAACAGCCGGAAGAAAGCGTGCAGCGGCCACTCGTACCAGCGGTCGCGATGATGTGGATCATGCGGCTTGAGCAGAAGCGCGCACATCGCGGGAGAAAGCGTCAGCGATACGATCAGAGAAATCACCGTCGCGCCGGCGATGGTGAGTGCGAACTGTCGGTAAAACTGCCCGGAAATGCCGGTGATGAACGCGGAGGGCACAAAAACCGCGCATAACACCAGCGCAATCGCGATGAGCGCCGCGCCGACCTCGTCCATGCTCTTGAACGCGGCGTCGCGCGGACTCAGGCCGGTCGCAATGTTGCGCTCGACGTTCTCGACCACGACAATCGCGTCGTCGACCACGATGCCGATCGCGAGCACAAGCCCGAACAGCGACAGATTGTTGAGCGAAAATCCAAACAGCGACATGAAAAAGAAGGTGCCGATCAACGACACCGGGATCGCGACGATCGGAATCACCGCGGCGCGCCAGGTCTGCAGGAACACGATCACGACGAGAACGACGAGAACGATCGCCTCGAGGATCGTTTCGATCACCGCGTTGACCGACTCCGAGATGAACTCGGTGGGGTTGTAGACGATGTCGTATTTGATCCCGGTCGGGAACCGCTTCGCCACCTGCTGCATGGCGTCGCGCACGCCCTGCGCCGTCGCGAGCGCGTTGGATCCCGGACGCTGAAACAGCGCGAGCGCCACCGCTTCGTGGTTGTCGAGATAGGAATTGGAGGAATAGTCGAGCGCGCCCAGTTCGACGCGCCCGACGTCCTTGAGGCGCACCACCGCGGTCGGTGTCTGTTTGACCACGATATTGGCGAATTCATCGGCGTTGGCCAGACGTCCGAGCGTCTGCACCGCGATCTGAAATGCTCCCTGATTGGGGATCGGCGGCTGATTGATCACGCCCGACGCCACTTGCAAATTCTGCGCCTGCAATGCGAGCACGACGTCGGTCGCGGTCATTCCCATCGATTGCAGGCGATCCGGATCGAGCCAGATGCGCATCGAATAGTCGCGGCTGCCGAACACCGTGATGGAGCCGACGCCGTCGATGCGCGCCAGCACGTCTTTGATCTCCAAGGTCGCGTAATTGGACACGAACAGGATGTCGCGCGACTTATCGGGCGAATAAAGGTGCACGATCATCATGAGATCGGGCGAGGCCTTGTTCACCGTGACGCCGATGTTGCGCACGTCCGACGGCAGGCGCGGCAGCGCGATCGACACGCGGTTCTGCACCTGCACCTGTGCGATATCGAGATCGGTGCCGAGATCGAACGTGACCGAGATGGAGAAGCGCCCGTCCGCGGTCGAATTCGACGAGAGATAGAGCATCCGCTCGACGCCGTTGATCTGCTCCTCGATCGGCGCGACCACGGTGGCGGCGACCACTTCGGCGCTCGCTCCAGGATATTGGCCACTGACGTTGATGACGGGAGGCGCGATCTCGGGATATTGCGCGACCGGCAGGCGGAAGAACGAGACTGCTCCGACGATGACAAAAACAATCGACACGACCGAGGCGAAGATCGGGCGATCAATGAAGAAATGCGATATGCGCACGGTCAATCCGCCTTGCTGCCGGACGCCGGCGGCGCGACCGCGGCCTGCGGGCTTGCCTGCGGCGGCGGCGAACTCGCTTCCAGCGGCTTGACCTTCTGACCCGGCCGCGCCTTCACCAGCCCCTTGGTCACCAAGCGGTCGCTCGGCGTCAGCCCCTCGCGAATCACCCGCAGGTCGCCGACCGCCTCGCCAAGCTTGACGTATTTCTGGTGCACGACGTTGTCGGCATCGACAACCGAGACGAATTTGCGGGTCTGCTCGGTGCCGATCGCGACTTCCGGCACCAGCAGCGCCTCGTAAGCCGACGAGCCAGGCACGCGGATACGGGCGAACATGCCCGGCGTCAAAACCCCGGTCGGATTGGAGAACACGGCCCGACCGCGGATCGTGCCTGTCGCGCGATCGATGACGTTGTCGACGAAGTCCATGCGGCCTGCGTGCTGGAAGCTGTCCTCGTCGAGCAGCTTGAGCGTCACGTCGACGCCGCCCGAGGGATTCGTCACGTCGCTCCCCGTCTTGGCCAAGCGCTGATAGCGCAAATACGACGCCTCGTCGAACGTGAACTCGAACCGGATCGGATCATAAGTCACGATGGTCGCGAGCAGCGTCGTATTGCCGCCGGTGCCGCCGGTCACGAGATTGCCGGGCGACACGCGACGGTCACCGATCCGGCCGGTGACCGGAGCGCGCAGCTCGGTGAATTCGAGATCGAGGTTCGCCTGGCGCACGGCGGCCTCCTGCGCGGCGACCGCCGCCTCGGCGACCCGCTTGGCCTGCGTGCGTTGATCAAAGGTCTGCTCGGTGATCGTCCGGTCGCGCACGAGTTGCTGGGCGCGGCCGAGATCGGACTGCGCAAAGGCGAGATTGGCGCGCGCTTGCGCGAGCGTCGCCTTGGCCTGGTCGAGCGCGGTCTGGAACGGGCGCTTGTCGATGGTGAACAGGAGATCGCCTTGATTGACGATCTGGCCGTCGGTGAAATGTACGCTGTCGAGATAGCCGGACACACGCGAGCGCACTTCGACCGACTCGATCGGGACGAAGCGTCCGACATATTCGTCATAGTCGATGACCGTGCGTTGGGTCGGATGGTCGATCGTCACCTGCGGCGGAGGCGGGGTGGCCGCTTGCTGCTTCCCTTCGCTGCAGCTCGCGATCGCAAGGGCAAAAAGAATGGCGGCGAACCGCGCCGAAAACGATCTCATGGGAACTCCGTTGGCATTTCGAACGCCGATAGCCGGTGCATTGGGCCTGACCAAGGCAAGCGAACCGGCCCATGCCGATCGAGCCGATCGAAGCCGGAAAATCCCGTCCTTTTCACGCCGACTCCCCGTCCCCATATTCGTCGACGACATGTCAATCCATTCCATCCGCACAATCGGCGCCGCTCCGCGCCGCCGTCCCGTGGTTGTCGGTGTACACGACTCGCCCTTTGCGTGTAATCCGGATGACGGCGCACTCTCACCCAATCTTGCCGCTGATGCCTCCGCGCAGCCGGCCGAGGGCGATCTGCTCGATGCCTATTCCCGCGCCGTGATCGGGGTCGTCGACCGCATCGGCCCCACGGTCGTGCGTCTCGACGTTGCTCGCGATAATCGCGCCGGCGGCTCGGGCTCCGGCGTAATTGTCGCACCCGACGGGTTGATCCTTACCAACCACCATGTGGTTGGATCGAGTTCGCGGGTCAAGGCGACCACCGCCGAAGGGATGCGCCTGACCGCGCGGGTTGTCGGCGTCGACCCCGACACCGATCTCGCGCTCGTTCGCGTGAATGAAAGCGTCGCCTTGCCGGCGGCTCGCCTCGGCGATTCCAAGCAACTGCGCAGCGGCCAGCTGGTGATCGCCATCGGCAATCCGCTCGGATTCGAATCGACCGTGACGGCGGGAGTGGTGTCTGCGCTCGGCCGCTCGCTGCGCGCCAGCAGCGGCCGGCTGATCGACGACCTAATCCAGACCGACGCGGCGCTCAACCCGGGGAATTCCGGCGGTCCACTCGTCGCCTCGCATGGCGAGGTGGTCGGGATCAACACCGCGATCATTCTCGGGGCGCAGGGAATCTGTTTCGCCATCGCGGCGAACACGGCGCAATATGTGCTCGGCGAACTGGTGCGGCACGGCCGCGTGCGGCGCGCCTTCATCGGCATCGCCGCGGCGCAGACCGCGCTGCCGCGTCGCCTTCGCCATCAGGCCGGCGTCGCCCAGGCGAGCGCGGTGATGGTCTCGTCGGTCGAACCCGGGAGTCCGGCGGCGCAAGCCGACATCCGATCCGGCGACGTTATTCTCGGCATCGACGGCTGCACCGTCACCGGCGCCGACGATCTGATCCGGCTTCTCACTGGCGAGCAGATCGGGCGGACGATCGAAGTCGAGTTCCTGCGCGACGGCAAAGTGCGGCAGGCCTCGCTGGTTCCGCAGGAGCGTCCGCCGCGCAAAGCCGCATAGGCGGAACGAGCTCCGTCCCATCAGGTCTCGCCCGCGGGGCCCGGCAACGTTGGCGGCGACGCCGGTGGATGCTTGCTGAATCCGCGCAGCCATTGCCGGCCGAACAATGCTGCGACGGCCCCGCCATAGACAATGCCGCCGATAACGGTCAACGTCGCAAGCTCCGCCTCCGCCCGCAGCCGCTGCATATCGCCGAAGACCACGTCGAGCCAGCGCTGGCTCGCCGCAAGCGCCAGCGCCAGCGCTATTCCCGCGATCGCCAGTTTGATGGCCGAGCGCCGCAGCCGCCCATCGATGGCGACAAGTCCCGCCCGCATCGCGAAGAGGACGACGAGGGCGAAGTTCACCCACGCGCCGATCGAAGTCGCGAGGGCGAGACCCACCTGCGCATAGGTCCCCATCAGTGCGATCTTGCATGCGACGTTGATTGCGACCGAAATGAGCAGCGCCTTGACCGGCGTCGCCGTGTCGCCCCGCGCAAGGAACGTCGCGGTGAAGCTGCGGATCAGCACGAAGGGCAAGAGCCCGATCGTATAGGCCGCAAGCGTCGCAGCGGCTGCGCTGGCGTCGGCCGCGGTGAACGCTCCACGCGAGAACAGACCGGACATGATCCGGTCCGGCACCAGCAGGAAGGCGACGACGAACGGAATCGCCATGAGCAATGTCAGTTCAATCACGCGATTCTGCGCATGGCGCGCGCCCCGCTCGTCGCCGGCCGCGATGCGGCTCGCCATCTCGGGCAGCACGACCGTTCCCGCGGCGATGCCGATGACGCCGATCGGGAGCTGATTCAGCCGGTCTGCGTAATAAAGCGCCGAGAGCGCGCCGGCCGGAAGGAAGGTCGCGATGATCGTGTCCGCAAACAGCGCGATCTGCAGACCGGCCGAGCCGAGCGTCGCCGGACCGAGCGCCTTGAAAAACCGCTTGGCGTCCTCATTGTACGCAAACGCGCGAAAGCGCGGCAGTCCGTCGTGGCGCGACTGGTCGGCGCCCACAAGCAGCGCTTCGAGGAAGCCTGCGATCAACACGCCCCAGGCGGCGGCATGGCCGGCATTGGGAAAGAAGGCGGCGAGCGCGAGCGTCGCCATCATCGACAGATTGAGCAGGATCGGCGCCGCAGCGGGCGACGCGAAGCGCTGGACGGCGTTGAGCATGCCGCCGTACAGCGTCACCAGGCTTACGAGCAGGAGATAAGGGAAGGTTATGCGGGTCAGCGAGACCGCGAGGGCGAACTGGCCCTGGTCGTCGGCGAATCCTGGCGCCAACAGGCGGATGACTTCCGGCGTGAACACCAAGGCAAGCAGCAGCAAAATCGCTTCGGCCGCGAACAGAAGCGTGAAGATGCGGTCGGCGAACAGGCGCGCTGCCCCGACGCCATCCTGCTGGCGGATGCGCGCATAGGCCGGCACGAAGGCGGAGTTGAATGCGCCTTCGGCGAAGATGGCGCGGAAATGGTTCGGCAGCCGGAGCGCGACGAAGAACGCGTCGGCGATCGGCCCCGCGCCGAGAATCGCCGCCAGCATGATATCGCGCATGAAGCCGGTGATGCGCGAAAGAAGGGTGAAGCCGCCGACCGTGAGAATGCGTCCGAGCATGCGGCCATCACCTTCTGCTTTCTGAAAGTTTATGGCGCCGCCGCGCGACGTTTCAAACGGCGACCGCCCGCCGCACCGCGTCGATGATGCGGGTCTGAGTCGGTTCGTCGAGATAAGAATGCATGGGCAGGCTGATCACTTCGCCGGAGAGACGCTCCGCAACGGGTAACCCGTCCGGCGCGCAGGGGAAATGCCCGTAGGCCGTCTGCCGGTGCAACGGTATTGGATAATGGACCGCGGTCGGAATTCCGTCCGCTTTCAGCGACGCGGCGAAGGCGTCGCGCCCGCCGGGCGAAATCCTGATCGTATACTGCGCCCAAACCGAGGTGCATCCCGTTGGAGCCGAGGGAACCCGCACAACGTCGGCCAGCCCCTCCCCATACCGGCGCGCCACGCGGTCGCGCCCGACAATTTCGTCGGGGAATATCTTCAGCTTTTCGATCAGCACGGCCGCCTGGATGGTGTCGAACCTGCCATTAATGCCGACGCGAACATGATCGTATCGGTCCTTACCGTACCCGTGCACGCGCAGGCTTTTGAGAACATCGGCAAGCTCATCATCGTCGGTGAAAACCGCCCCGCCATCGCCGTAGCAGCCGAGCGGTTTCGCCGGGAAAAAGCTTGTCGCCGTCGCCGCTGCGATCGAACCGAGCGGCCGCCCCCGATAGGTCGCGCCGCATGCCTGCGCGGCATCGTCGAGGACGAATAGATTCTCTGCCGCGGCGAGCGCAGCGATGGCGTCATGATCGGCCGGTAAGCCGAACAGGTCGACCGCAATGATCGCCCGCGGGTTGAGCCCCATGCGGCGGGCGCTGGCGACGGCGGCGGCGGCGCTCGCCGGCGCGATATTGAACGTCGTTTCGTCGACATCGGCGAAGACCGGCGTCGCGCCGAGCATCGCCGTCACCTCGGCCGGCGCGCAGAACGTGAACGAGGGACAGATGACAGCGTCGCCCGGTCCGACCTTTTTCGCCATCAGCACGAGCGCGAGCGCGTCCGTGCCGCTGGCGCAGGTCACCGCATGCCGCGCACCGCAAAACCCCGCAAGCTCGGTTTCAAGCGACTGCACCTCCGGACCAAGGATGAACTGGCAGTGCTCCATCACGCGGGCAACGGCGGCATCGATGCGCGGCCCGAGCGCCCGGCGCTGCGCCGCAAGGTCGATGAAGGGAATGGGCGTGGGTTGCAGACGCGCGTGCTGGGTCATTCGCTGCTGGGAGTCCCTGCTCGAGTGCCTTAGAATTGCGGGCCGGCGCCGAATATCAGAGGGCGGCAAGCCGCGCTACCCGTAAATCCTCTGCGCCGGGCGGCCGATGCTGCAGGCAGCGAATGGCAATCTCCAGGCTGGCAACGCCTTCCTCGCCGTCGACCGGCGGCTTGCTGCCGGTGCGAATCGCCTGCACGAAGGCGTTGAGCTCCGCGCGCAGCGGCTCGGCGTGACCGACCGAGAGATGGCGCATCGAATAGCTTCCGTCGGGCTGAAACCCGAAATATTCGGTGACCTGTCGGGCCAGCAAATCGCCGACGATGTATTTGCGCTTGGTCGCCACCTGCACCGTGCGCGCTTTGAACGGCGTGAGCCAGTTGGTGTTGATATGGGCGAGTACGCCGGAGGCGGTGCGGAATTGCAGGAGCGCGATGTCTTCGCGTTCGGCGCGTGCGCTGGAGAGTTGCGGCTGCACCTCGACGATTTCCGACCCGGTGAACCAGCGAATTAAGTCGATGTCGTGCACGGCGAGATCGATCACGATGCCGACATTGGACATGCGCGGCGGAAACGGCCCGACCCGCGTGATCGCGATCGACAGAATATCTTCGCTGCGAATGGCGTCCTTGATCGTCTCCGCCGCGGGGTTGAAGCGCTCGATATGACCGACCATGAGGATGACGCCGGCGCGGCGGGCGGCGTTGATCAGGTCGTAGCCCTGCTCAACCGAGGAAGCGATCGGTTTTTCCACCAGCACGTTTACGCCGCGCGCGACGCAGGCAAGCGCGATGTCGCGATGGAGATGCGTCGGGGTGGCGATGGTCACGGCGTCGACGCCGTAATCGAGGAGCTTGTTCACATCGGGGAAGGTGCCGCAACCAAGCGTGCGGCCGACAAACTCGGTTTGACCGACATTGGGATCGGCGACGCCGACGAGATCAGCGCCGGGGAGTTCAGAAAGGACGCGGGCGTGGTTGCATCCCATGATGCCGGCGCCCACGACGCCGATGCGAACCGGTTTGTTCAACTGTGCTCTTCCGTCCCGCCGCGTCATTGGTCGAATTGTGTGATTTGTCCCAATGATTCAGCTTCTATCATGCCCCGGCGTTGCTTGGCGACGGCAATCATCGTTTTTCAAACACGTTTTGATTCAGAGCATTACACGACAACCGCGCCGATAAAGGCGCCCGCCGCCGGATGCCGAGCCGCTCACTTCAACGCGCCTGAACGGGCGTTGGCCGCGGCGTGGCGGCTGGCGATCCGATCGGCCAAGCTTACGGCACGTCGACCTTGCGACCGCACAGGTCGACGGCGGCGTTGTCGATGCGGCCCGCAACGCGGCGACGTTGATCGGCCAGTAGCCATATTTATTGCCTATTCGCTCGCGCAATCGCGGCTTCCCTGCCGGTCATGGCTATCCGGCAGCCCCCCTGAATTGCCCCACCCCTCGCCTCTCGTTTCAGGCATGAAGCGCCGCGCGGCTGCGGCCGTTCGGTTTGGCGGTTTTGCGCGGCCGGCGGCGCGCCATGGCCGGGCCGTTCGGGCCAGTCGATTCGAACGTGTTAAAGACCTGATGCAGCTTGACCAGCGCCGCAATCAGCCGCGCATGTTCGGTCGCGCCGAGTTCGGCCACCAGATGCTGTTCGAACCGGGCCTGCATCGCGAGTGCGGTTTTCAACAGCGCCTTGCCCTTCGCCGTCAACGTCAGCGCGTGCGATCGGCGGTCGGCCGCCAGCCGCTTGCGCTTGGTGAGGCCGCGCCGGTCCAGTTCGTCGATCAGGCCGACGAGATTGGCCTGCCGGATGCCGAGCGCGGCCGCGATCTCCGACTGGCGACGGCCGGGATTGGCGTGCACCACCAACAGCACGCTGAACTGCGCCGGGCGCAATCCCAGTGGCTTGAACGTATTGATGAAATTCTCAAAAAGCGCGACCTGCGCGCGCCGCAGCACGTAGCCGGTATAGCCCGGCAACGGGCCCAGCGCCAACGGCGCGGATTCCTTGCCTGCCAGCGCGCCCGGCGCGGGCCGATTTGCGGTCTTCCTTCGCGCCCCATCTTTCGTCATTCTTACTTGCCTCGGTGAGGCCGCCGACCGGCGGCGTTTTCCACGCGTCCCTCGCATCATTCGCTTGAGATTATATCACATAATAGTTATACTTCATAAAAATATAAGCGGCGCCAAGAACAAGCGGCGCCCGGGAGGTACGCCAGCAATGCGCACCGGCCACGAAACTGCCGGCCGATCCCCTCGCCCGCTGCGCCGGCGTCGCGGGGAGGCGCGGTGATGGACAGCGTCATCCTCCTCTTCCTCGTACAAGACGGCCTCGTCAATGGCGCGATCTACGCGTTGCTGGGCATCGCCCTGGTTCTCGTCTTCGCGGTCACCCGAATCATTTTCATACCCCAAGGAGAGTTCGTCGCCTATGGCGGGCTGACTTTTGCGCTGCTCTCGACCGGCACGATGCCGGGCACCGCCTGGCTTTTGGCGGTTTTCGGAGCGGCCGCGTTCGTCGTCGAGCTGTGGAGAAGCCGGCATGTGACCACCGGCCGAAAGATCCTGGGGCAGTTCGCCGGTGCGATCGTGCTGCCGGCGGCGGTGGTGGCGCTAACCTGGCTGCTGGCGCGTCCAGACCAATCCGTTTGGGTTAATCTCGCGCTGACGCTCGCGATCGTCGCGCCGATGGGCCCCTATGTCTACCGCGTCGCCTTTCAGCCATTGGCCGACGCCTCGGTGCTGACCCTGTTCATCGCGGCGGTCGGCGTGCATCTGTCGATGGTCGGCCTCGGCCTCGTGTTCTTCGGCGCGGAAGGATTGCGCGCGCCGGCGCTGACCAGCGCATCCTTCGATCTCGGGCCGCTGCCAGTCACCGGGCAGACCATCGCGGTGTTTTCCGTCGCGCTCCTGCTGATCGCAGCCCTGTATCTCTTCTTCGACCGCGTGCTGTACGGCAAGGCGCTGCGCGCGACCGCCATCAACCGGCTCGGAGCACGGCTGGTCGGCATTCCGACGACGGCCGCGGGCCAGATCGCCTTCGCCCTGTCCTCGGCGCTTGGCGCCGTGTCCGGCGTCCTGATCGTTCCCGTCACCACGGTCTATTACGACACCGGTTTCCTGATCGGACTGAAGGGGTTCGTTGCCGCCATCGTCGGCGCGCTCGCGAGCTATCCGGTGACCGCGATCGCGGCGCTCGGGGTCGGGCTCGTGGAGGCGTTCGCCTCGTTTTATGCGTCGAGCTTCAAGGAGGTCATCGTCTTTCTGCTGATCGTCCCGGTGCTGATGTGGCGCTCGCTACAGACGGTCCATATCGAGGAGGACGAGTGAGCGATGCGTCCGCGCCTCATCCTCCCCCTCTTTGCCGTCGTGCTCGCGCTGCTCGCGATCATTCCCGGCGTGCCACCGTTCTGGATTACGCTTCTCAACAATATCGGGCTCGCTGCGTTGGTCGCGATCGGCCTCGTCCTGCTGACCGGGGTCGGCGGCATGACCTCGTTCGGACAGGCGGCGTTCTGCGGCTTCGGCGCCTATACCACCGCGATCTTGACCACGACCTACGGCCTCTCGCCGTGGCTGAGCCTTCCCGTCGCCTTGGCGGTGACGGGCGTCGCCGCCGTGCTTCTTGGCCTCATCACGGTCAGGCTGTCGGGTCACTATCTGCCGCTCGGCACGCTCGCCTGGGGCATTAGCCTGTATTTCCTGTTTGGGAAGATCGACCTGCTCGGCCGCCACGACGGCATAAGCGGCATCCCCCCGCTTTCGATCGGCCCGTGGAGCCTGATCGATCCCAAGGCGACCTATTGGGTGATCTGGACCTTCGTTCTCCTCGCCGGGATCGGCACCTCGAATCTCCTCTCCTCCCGAATTGGACGCGCCATCCGGGCGCTCAGGCGGGGCGGTGTCGCCGCCGAATCCTTCGGCGTCGAGCGGATGCGGGTGAAGCTCGTGGTGTTCGTCTACGCCGCACTTCTCGCCGGCCTGTCCGGGTGGCTCTATGCGCATCTCCAGCGCAGCGTGAACCCCACCCCCTTCGGGCTTGGCGCCGGCATCGAATATTTGCTGATGGCGACCATCGGCGGCGCCGGCCATGTCTGGGGCGGGCTCCTCGGCGCCGGCGTGGTGGTCATCCTGAAAGACGCACTGCAGCGCATCCTGCCCGCGGCGCTCGGGAGCGACGTGCAGGCCGAGGCCATCGTGTTCGGCATCGTACTGGTCGCGACCCTGCAGGTTGCGCGCGAAGGGCTATGGCCGTATCTCGCGGCGCTCTTTCCGGCCCCCTCACCTGTTGCCCCGCCCGCCGATGCGAAGCCCCTGGTGCGTCGCGCCGCCGCCGCCGATGTTTCGCCGCTGCTCGAGAGCGAAGGGCTGAGCAAACGCTTCGGCGGCATCATCGCCGTCAATGATGTCAGCGTCGCGATTGCGCCGCACGCGATCGTCGGACTGATCGGCCCGAACGGCGCCGGCAAGAGCACGATGTTCAACCTGATCACCGGCATTCTGACGCCGACCTCCGGCAACGTTCGCTTCGCGGGCGAACCGATCGCGGGGCGGCGGCCGGGGGACATTGCGCGGCGCGGCATTGCCCGCACCTTTCAGCACGTCAAGCTGATGCCGGAGATGAGCGTGCTCGAGAACGTCGCGCTCGGCGCGCATCTGCGCGGCCGCTCGGGAGTGGTCGCGAGCATCCTCCATCTCGAACGCGCCGAGGAAGGCCGGCTGCTCGCCGAAGCTGCGCGGCAGATCGCGCGGGTCGGCTTGGCCGACCAGATGGACCGGCCGGCCGGCAGCCTGCCGCTCGGCCAGCAGCGCATCGTCGAGATCGCCCGCGCGCTGTGCCTCGATCCGCGCCTGCTCCTGCTCGACGAGCCGGCCGCCGGCCTGCGCGAATTCGAGAAACGCATGCTGGTCGACCTGCTCAATCAGCTGCGCGCCGAGGGCATGACCATGCTGCTGGTCGAACACGACATGAGCTTCGTCATGGGCCTGGTCGATCGCATCGTAGTGCTCGACTTCGGCAACAAGATCGCCGAGGGCGTGCCCGCCGCGATCAAGGCCGATCCGGCGGTGCTCGCCGCTTATCTGGGAGCCGAACCGTGACCGCGCCGTTGCTCGCCCTGGAAGATTTCGGCGTCGCCTACGGCTCGGTCGAGGCGGTGCGCGAGGCGACGCTCTCCATCGCCGACAATGAGATCGTCACCGTGATCGGCGCCAACGGGGCGGGCAAGTCCACGCTCCTCAACGCGGTGATGGGCGTACTGCCGTCGCGCGGCGCGATGCGTTTCGCCGGCGCCGACATCACTCGCCTGGAGGTCGAGCAGCGGGTCGAGCGCGGCCTCTGCCTGGTGCCGGAGAAGCGCGAGCTGTTCGGATCGATGAGCGTCGAGGACAATCTCGTGCTCGGCGGCTTTCGCGTCTCGTCGGAGAAGCGGCGGGACGCGCTCCAACAGGTGTTCGCACGCTTTCCGCGGCTGTTGGAGCGCCGCCGTCAGCTCGCCGGAACGCTGTCAGGCGGCGAACAGCAGATGCTCGCGATCGGCCGCGCGCTGATGGCGAGCCCGCGTCTATTGATGCTCGACGAGCCGAGCCTCGGGCTCGCCCCGCTGATCGTCGCCGAGATATTCCGCATCATGCTCGATCTGCGCAGCAGCGGCGTGTCGATCCTGCTGGTCGAGCAGAACGCCCGCGCGGCGCTGCGCATCGCCGACCGCGCCTATGTGATGGAGCTCGGCCTCTTCACCATGCACGGCCCCGCGCGCCAATTCGCCAGCGATCAAAGGATCGTCAGCAGTTACCTCAAAGGGTGAGCGCCTGCCATGATTTACCGCGCCCCGGTCGACGACATCCTGTTCAACATTTCCGCCGTCGCGCCGGGACCCCATTCGCCCGAGATCCCGGCGGAGGCGCGCGAGGAATGGCGCGCGATCCTCGACCAGGCGGCCGTGCTGGTGGAAGAGACGATCGCACCGCTCAACCGGGCGGGCGATCTATCCGGATCGGCCTTCGAAAACGGCGTGGTGCGCACGCCTGCGGGCTGGCGCGAGGCCTATACGACCTGGGCGGAGGCCGGCTGGAACGGCGTGTCGCTGCCGGTGAGTTATGGCGGGGCCGGCTTGCCGATCGTCATCGGCACCGCCACCATGGAAATGCTGACAAGCGCCTGCATGGCGCTGTCGACCCTGCCCGTCCTCACCCAATGCGCCGTCCCCGCGCTCGCGGTCCATGCCGACCCGGCGATCGCAGAGCTCTACCTGCCGAAGCTCATCTCCGGCGCCTGGACCGCCACCATGAACCTGACCGAGCCGCAGGCCGGCAGCGACCTCAACCTGCTGAAAAGCCGGGCGGAGCCCGCGGGCGACGGCACCTATCGCCTGTTCGGGCAGAAGACCTTCATCACCTTCGGCGAGCACGATCTCGCCGAGAACATCATTCATCTCGTGCTGGCGCGGCTGCCGGGCGCGCCGCCCGGGACCAAGGGCATTTCGCTGTTCGTCGCGCCGAAGTTTCTCGTTCATTCCGACGGGCGGCTCGGCTCCCGCAACGATCTGCGTTGCGCCGGGATCGAGCACAAGCTCGGCATCAAGGCGAGCCCGACCTGCACGATGATCTTCGGAGACGAAGAGGGCGCGGTGGGCTGGCTCGTCGGCGAGCCGCATCGCGGGCTTCATTGCATGTTCACCATGATGAACCGGGCGCGGCTCGCGACCGGCCTGCAAGGCGTGGCGATCGGCGAGCGCGCCTATCAGCAAGCGCTCGCCTATGCCCAGGAACGCCGCCAGGGCCGCGCCGCCGGCTATGCGGGACCGGCGCCCATCATCGCGCATCCGGACGTGCGCCGCATGATCGGTCGCATGAAGGCGCTGACCGCGGCAGGCCGGGCGCTCGCCTATTTCACCGCCTCAGCCATCGACGATGCGCATCAGGCTGACAACGACGCCGTGCGCCGCCGCGGAGAGGTCTATGCGGGCCTGCTCACGCCCATCTTCAAGGGCTTCACCACCGAGAACGGCGTCGAGGTCGCCTCCCTCGGCATCCAGGTGCACGGCGGCATGGGCTATATCGAAGAGACCGGCGCCGCGCAGCATTGGCGCGACGCCCGCATCCCGCCGATCTACGAGGGCACCAACGGCATCCAGGCGATCGATCTCGTCACCCGCAAGGTCGCGCCGGACGGCGGCGCCGGCATGCAGGCGCTGATCGCGGAGTGCCGCGCCATGCTCGCGCCTGTCGCGCCTTTGCCATCGGAAAGGCGGCTTGCGCTCGCGCCCGCGGCCGACCTTGCGTCGGCCTGCCTGAACGATCTCGCCGCCGCTACGGAATGGCTGATCGCAAGCAAGCGGGATCCGGACGAGCGGCTCTACGCCGCGACGCCTTATCTGCGGCTCACCGCGATTGCGCTCTGCGCTTCGCTGCTGATCAAAGGGGCCATCGCAGCCGTACGGATGGAAAACGCAAACGGCGCCGCGGCTGCATCCGCCTGGCCGCGAATCGGCCTTGCAGCGCTATTCGCCGACGAGTTCGGCGCCGAGGCGCCCGGGCTGTTCCGCCGGATCGCCGCGCCGCTCCCGACCCCTGCCCTGCGCACCGCTGCGCTCGACCTCGAAAAGTGAGGGCGGAACGCACTGTTTGCACGCCGCCCGCCCTCGAAGCTCCACCGGATGGACATTCCGGCGGCTCATGCCGACCTGCCGGAAACCGGCCAACCTGCCTGGTTGCGGGGTCAAGTCCGCCCACGACAGGTCAAATCCCACGGCCCTACTTGATGGGCACCCAGTCGCCGTTCTTGACGGTCAGGAGCACCCGCGCCCGCTCATCCAGTCCATTACGGTCGGTCGCCGTCCAATTGTAGACGCCGACGGTTCCCGCGATTTCGCGCTCGGCCATCAGCGCCTCGCGGATCGCATCGCGGAACTCTTGTGTGCCGGGTT
>JBAPYK010000067.1:0-2343 GCA_049284695.1 Rhodoplanes sp.
TTGCTCAGCCGCCTAAAGCGGCCTTTGTCACGAGGCTCCAGCCCTTCCGGTTACCCGGCCGAGCCGCTCGTCAGCTTCCAGATCAATCGACAACTCTCTGGGTGGAATCTTCCTCCACTGATGATTAGCGCCTTCGGGGCGCACTGCCATAAGCTGACTCTTGTTTTTTTTCATCATCGGCTCATTCGGGTAGCCCAGCTTTTCTCAGGCCTTCCATCCACCTCGCGAAATTCTCGGGCTGCCGGATCGGAAGCCAGTCCCTGAGATTGGAAATGCAAAGCGCCGGATAAACTTGACGTAGCCGTGCCATCGCTTGTCGTGCCACCTCTAACCGTCCGGCGAGCGCATGACTTGCTGCCAATACTGCATTCCCAACAGCATAGTCTGTTTCGTCCTGGCAAGCTTTTTCGGCCCATGATGATGCATCATCAAAGCGGCCGGTTAAGAAATGCGCAAATCCCGTACCCGCCTGCATGAGATGGAGCGTCGGGTCGAGCGGGCTCAATCGCATTGCGCGCGCTAAATGCTCGATCGCCAGCTCTGGCTCTCCGCGAAAGGCTCTCAACCAACCACTCAGGTACCAAGCGACTGCTGAATTCGAATTGAGAATCAGAGCCCGATCAATGCAGGCAATTCGGCCATCAAGATCGCTGTCGAGATGAGCAATCGCGTGTCCGCCCCGCGCCAGCGCAATTTCATCATTTTTACCTAGTTTCACTGCCCGCCGGGCTAGGCGTGCCCCTTCGGCGATCTCCTGCGCTCGGTCGTTCATCCAACCATGGACTTTGCGCCATACGTAACACCAAGCCGCGAGGGCGTAGGCGGGGGCAAAATCGGGGTCTCGCTCAATGGCCTCATAAAATAGCTTTAGAGCCTCGTCGGTGGCATCCTTGGTCCATCGGTAAAAGCTCGCCATTCCACGTAAGAAGTAATCGTACGCATCCAGATTATCGGTCGGCTTGTGCTTAGCACGCTCGATTTCAGCCTGCTCCAGCCGTGGCGCGATTGCGCCAACCACACTTGCCGTCACTTGATCCTGAAGATCGAAAATGTCATCGAGGGAACCGTCGAAATGGTCTGCCCAGATATGCGCTCCGGTCGAAGCATCAACAAGCTGTCCCGTGATGCGTACCCGGATTGCCGCCTTACGCACGCTGCCTTCGAGCACATACCGCACTCCTAGCTCACGACCAACCTGCTTCACGTCCACCGGACGGCCCTTGTAGGTAAAGCTTGAGTTGCGGGCGATCACGAACAACCAGCGCATGCGCGAGAGCGCCGTAATGATGTCTTCTACCACGCCATCAGCAAAATATTCTTGGTCAGGGTCGCCACTCAGGTTTTGAAACGGCAGGACGGCGATCGATGGTTTGCTGGGAAGTGCTAGCGTTGCAGTTGGCTTAGTGGCCTGTTTGGCCGCATTCTCAAAATCATGGTGCGATGGCGTATCGCTCGGAGCTTGGGCCTGACGAGGCTCGCCCACAAAACGGAAACCCTTGCGGGCAACTGTGCGGATCAGGCGCTGTTCTTCGCCGCTATCGGCAACCGCCTTGCGCACTGCATTGATGTGGCTGGTCAGCGTTGATTCAGAAACGATTCGCCCACCCCAAACTTCCTCAAAGAGGTCGTCCTTCGTAACAACGCGCTCACGGTTTTTCACCAGATAGACCAGCAAATCAAAAACTTGCGGTCCAATTGCAATCAGTTCTGGCCCGCGCGTCAGCTCCCGCCGGTCAGTGTCAAGCACAAAGTCTTCAAACGCGTAACGCATGTCCGTCGTTGATCATATCTCGTGCAAGAGCGCCGACCGGCTATCAGTAACGCTCTGATCGCGTAAGTCATTGATAATATGCAAATCCATCAAGAGTGGGAGCGAATTCTTCAGCAGAAGCATGACCGAACAACGTGGTTTCTTGGACGAAAAATCAAGAAATATCCAACAACGTCGCAAGGTCCCTGCAAAGTCTTTTGGCAGGTTTCTTAGCATCCTCCCCGCTGTAAATCGCGATTAGCGCGGACCGATGTATGAACCTTCACCAGAGGAGGAAAGCAATGGCCAAGGCATATTGGATCTCCGTCTATCAGTCGATCTCCGACCCCGCAGCACGAGCCGAATACGCCAAGCTTGCCGGTCCTGCCCTCCGCGCCGCCGGCGGACGCTACATCGCTATCGGCCGCCCCGCCAAGGCTTATGAGGCTGGCGTCGATCTGCCGGCCGTATTGATTGAATTCGATAGCGTCGCCCAAGCGATCGCTGCTCACGAGAGCCCCGACTACCAAGCCGCGCTGGCTGCTCTCGGCAATACGGCGGTAGTGCGCGACATGCGCATCGTCGAAGGCGTT
>JBAPYK010000068.1:0-11390 GCA_049284695.1 Rhodoplanes sp.
TATGAGTGCTTTGCGCCGCGGGATTTTTTTGGGAAGACGCATTACGGCTCACAGACGCATTACGCCGTCGGCATGCTAGTCGCTCTGCCGTAGGGATTTCATGGCCTGCGTCATCAGCACAAATTAAGGGGGCTATTTTAGGCGCACAAAGGGTACGTCATATCAGTCGGGCTGAAACCCTAGTCGCCACCTTGTTTCACCCGGCAAGAATGGCGCCGGCCGGCCTTTCGCCCAGTCATCATGCCCAAGGTTGTAATAAGGTGACAACGGATGACCGCTTTGGCCGGTAGGCATGTGGTAAACACCTGTTGCCTCCCGACCTGGCGCAACCACGAACCGCACCGAGGCGCCAAAGCCCGGCGCTGCGACACGGGGCTGATAAATGTCCCCTGGCTGAGGTTCGTCTGGCGGGTCAAGAACGGCCCCGATCCCCAGCAAAGCCTCCAAGGGATGATTGATGCCAGCGCGATTGGCCGAGCCCCAAGTAAACGCCTCCAATTTGTCGCCGGCTAGCGCCAACAGCATTTTGGCTAGAGCGGCGTCGATCACCGCCTCCCAGCTCAGATAACCGGGAGGGACAAGTCGGGCTGGTCGTTCGCTCAGCAAGCGCCAAGCCGGCTCGTCGGCTTGGTTGGTAAGCAAGCGACGAGGCTGGGGTTTGTTCTTCGATGGGGCCTCAAGGACAGGCATCGCTGCCGTGTAGCGGTCGTAAATCGCGGTGATCAGTTCGAGCCGGAAGGTTCGTACAAGGCGGTAACCAACCGACTCCGGCACAGCTCGGCCCATCCAATTCTCCACCTCCGGAATGAGGGCCGCGTACTGGGGCTGCTTCGCTCGATTGCGTAGGGACTGGAGAAGGAGGTCGTGCCAGCGCTGCAGGAGCAGCCCTCGATCATCGAGCAGGATCGCCAGCAGGTCCTCCTCGGCGAACCGCCCTTGGGCAAACAAGCTGTCCCGAATCTGTCGCGCACGGGAGCCATGGTCGTAGGCGCCGACGCCAAGCTTGCTCAACGCTTCGCCCCCGACCACTCGCGCGTTGGCGGTCCAAATACGCTGGCTTTCGGGATTGTAGATTATTGGCGCCTCTTCAGGGGCTAGGTACCCATTCCAGCCCTTGCTGCCATCGGCCCAGGACGTGGGCGCGCGCCCGTCGTGCCCAAAACGGCGTGGAAGCGCGGTCGTAACCGTCCATCCGATGTGTCCCTGTGCGTCGCCCGCGACCATGTTTTGGTGCGGGATGCCCATTCGGTGCGCGATCTCCAGCGCCTCGCGCGCGCTTCCGGCACGCTCCAACTCCAATGCGCCGCGCAGGTTCACTGCGACGGGGTCATGGGCGATCCAACGGTAGGCAAGCTTGCGGCCCTGCGCGTCGGTACCGATCACTGGACCCCAAACACTCTCCTCGATAGTTAGGAGGTCGCTCTTGGAACACGTCCGGCATAGGCGCTCCTCCACGCGGCTTAGCTCCTTCGGACCCTCGGGTGTACGGTATCGGTTCGTGCTCCCGTCCGCCTGTTCGAGGACGACCACGTCGCTGGTGTCAACATAGCTGTTGGTGAACCCCCAAGCGACGTGGCCATTACTGCCTGTCACGACGTTCGGCGCACCCGGCAAGGTGACGCCAGTGATGTCCAACGCGGGGCTGCCCGGCCCCTCGTCCACCACCAGTCGCGCTCTGTACCAAGTGTTCGGCATGCGCAGCCCTAGGTGAATGGAGTTGGCCACGATCGCGGCGCCTCGGGAGCTGATCGCGCCACCAACCACCAACCCGTTACTGCCAGGAGTGGCGGGTTCCATCGCGCCCTCCACTGCAGGCTTCAGATTCGCTGCATCCTTTAATCCGATGGAGGGCATCTTTGGCGTGGCCAGGCTGGACCCGTCGAGCGGAGCATCCCAGGTCGTACCCTCCGGGAACAAGAAGTTGGCCAAAGGCTCGCCGAGCGCCTCGACCGCATTGGCTCGTCGACGCTCAGTCTGCCCATTCGCTTCCTGCAGGCTCAGGTACATCGCGTACACGACCAGGACCGTATCCTCGGCTGTCCAGGACGCGGGCTTGGCGAAAAGCAGCAGGTATTCGAACGGCGCGGCGCCCAGGTTCCCCAGGCCCCGGTTCACTCCCGCTACGTAAGCGTCCAACACTTGGCGCTCCCCCGGCGTCATAGCGGCTAAGACTGCGGCTGCGCGGTGGCGAAAGCGGTGCAAGCGGGAGACTTTGTCCCTCTCCAGGGCGGCCCGCCGCCCCACCAACTCCGAGAGTTCGCCCGCGGCTCTACGGCGCTGCAAATCCATTTGGAAGAAGCGCTCCTGCGCATGCAGATAGCCCAGGGCCCAGGCCACATCAGCCCGCGTGCGGCCGATGAGGGTGGGCACTCCTTGAGCGTCACGCGCCACGGTGACGGGCGCGGACAGGCCTTGCGCTATGACGCTGCCCTGCAGCCTCGGCAGGCTGAGACACAACAACTGCGCGAAGCCAAACACGGCCACGGATAGGATAGTGCCCGCGATGAGGCCCAAGATTATGAGAGCCTTGCGCGCCCAACGAGGCCTCTGCGGGCTTATGTTGCGCATCGTTGTAAATCAAACCCCAATGGTGACTCCTTCGAATGTTTGCCGTGACAGGGAAATCGGGCGAGCTCGGCACTCATGGGCGGAACAACAAGCCATGTCGACCAAGACGATCGAGGATCTGCTGACGGTGCTCTCCATGCCTTACGAGAATCAACCTGTGTTCAGCCCTACGCCGATCCGCCGCGACCCGACCAAGTCGTGCACCAAACGTTTTGCGGCACTTGACCATGCAAGGGAAAGGGCGAGTGTGTTGGTCCTGTCGATATTCATCGCGCAGGAGCCCCAGATGGCTGACTTTGTGAAAGTAGCGAACACAAACGAGATCGAGCCCGGCCAGGCTCGACTGGTCGATGTGAAGGGCAAAGAGATTGCCCTGTTCAACGTCGACGGCCAGTTCTTCGCGCTCGACAACACCTGCACTCACCGCGGCGGACCTCTCGCTGAGGGAGAAGTGTGGGGACACGAAGTGACGTGTCCCTGGCACGGCGCCACATTCGACGTTAGGACGGGCGAGGTCGTGGGTCCGCCGGCCGAGCGAGCGGTTGTGCGATACGGCGTTCGCGTGACAGGAACCGACATCGAGGTCGAGTTGTAGGAGGCGGTCGAGTGCGGTCGGAAAGAAAGGAACTAAGCAGACGGCCACCCCGCACCACGATCACCAGCACGCGCCTGGCCCGCTCGGCAAATAGAAGCCATTCGGAAGAACTTCATAATTCTCGCGGCTCCACGACAGAGGTCCGTGGAGGAGCGGCCATGCCTACGACCGGCCGTTGCCAAGTAGCCTGAACAGTCAGGCCTTCCGCAAAGGGGCGCGCCGGTCTTTCTCGTCGCGCATCTTGAAGCGCAGGATCTTGCCGGATGTGCGGCCACGTGCCGTGATCCGGTTACGACCTGTGCCCGTCAGCACGAACCTGCCGCGGCTGTCATCCCAACGGATCAGATCGGCTTGGATAGCATTTTGCCGGAGCACCATGGTCATCGGATCCTGGACGTACGGCGGCGCGATATCGCCGTACACATCGACCTTTTTCAAAGCCTCAATCAGCTGGGTTTCGGGTGTCTTGGCCATGGCGCCCATATACCACAGATGCGCCAGCTGGAAATCCGAATCCGTTCGGGTGCGGGGGGCAAAAACAAATATTCAAGTTAGCGTGGTCGAGCGATTACGCAGGCGGGCATTATGTGTGTTTGGGCTATGGCGGGGGCCCAAAAAAAGATCAAGCACTTTTTGCTACCACGCGCCACGGCTGCCGCCGTCTTGTGCCGGTCAGGCTCGCGGACGGATCAGGGCGCGGGGAGCGGCGGGCCATTCAGCATCTTACTTTGGCTATGTCCACATTGACCCTGCAGTCTTCCACGATCGATTGGACCGCCCGCACGAAATCTGGGTCACGCGTTAAAGCCTGCCGATCCATGCCAGCGACGCTTGCAACAGATGAGGAGGAAAGATTCACGATCAAAAATAGCGTGACGACCTCGTTCTGCAGCTGCGGTGCGACTTTGAACTCAGTCATGGTGGCACGCAGAAAGTCGACCGTACGATCCCAGTCCTTGGCGGAGAGCCCCATGCCGCGATGTGCATCCTCCATCGAACGCCCCACATAAAGCCGGTCGCAGCCTGTGGCGCTTTGTAAGCGTCCCTCCATGGCTCTTGCCGCCTGACGCGATGCCATCAAAAGGCGGCTTGCCCGGCCAGCATGTTCACTATATGTTCTCCCCGCGAGCTGTCGAATCGATTCTTCGGGAACGAGCCCGTCATGGCCGATCAAATCGTCATCACGGAGAAATCCAGCCAGGCCAAAGACGTCCGCGCCGCCGTCGGTTCTCGCTATGGAAACATCCTCCCGGCCGAGGGCCATTTGTTCGACCTGCTCGAACCAGAAGATGTCGTGCCGGCCTGGAAGCGCTGGTCGCCAATCCTGCTGCGGCCCGACGGCCTCTACGGCACCCGCCCGGCAGAGGGCGGCAACAAAGTCGCCAAGCTCAGAGCCATTCGCGAGGCGTTGCGCGCCGCCAAGCGGGTTTGGCTCGCCACCGACTGCGACCGTGAGGGTCAGCTGATCGGTCAGGAAATTCTCGAGCATTACAAATACCGCGGTCAGGTCATGCGCGTGATGTTCACCGCGCAAGACTCCCAGACCATCCGCGATGCGTTCGGCCGGGCCAAACCCAATACCGAATATGCCCGCCTTTACGCCGCCGCCGTTGCGCGCCGGCAAGCCGACCAGATCTACAACCTGTCACTCACCCGCACCGCGACCGTCATCCTGGGCCGAGGTGCACGGAGGGTGATCGGCGTTGGCCGAGTGAAGACGCCGACCTTGGCCATTGTGTGCAAGCGCGAGTTGGAAATCCGCAACTTCGTGCCCCTTGCCTATTTCGAAGTGGTCGCCACCGCGAAAGTTGCGGAAGGGCAATTACAGATGCGGCACGCGCCTGCCGACCGAATTGTCCGGCGCGAGGTTGCGCAGGAAATTGTCGATGCAGCTCGGGACTTTGCGGGCCCACTTGCCGTGCGCGTCGAGGAGAAGCGGCAGGGGCCACCCAAGCTGCACGACCTGCCGTCACTGCAGAAGTTATGCGGCTCGCGCTTCGGCTGGCCCGCCAGCAAAACGCTCGAGGTGGCGCAGGAGCTCTACGACGGCGAGGGAAAGAAGATCATCACCTATCCTCGCGCCGAGGTGCGCTATTTGCCGCAAAGCTTGATATCGGATGTGCTGCGGATC
Organism: Rhodoplanes sp.; assembly: GCA_049284695.1. Lineage (GTDB taxonomy): Bacteria > Pseudomonadota > Alphaproteobacteria > Rhizobiales > Xanthobacteraceae > Rhodoplanes. The sequence continues at coordinate 5,295 of JBAPYK010000068.1, forward strand.
GTCGCCGGACTGCGAGTGGGCCAGTCGTTCAGCGCGATCCCCGTGCGCGACCCACCAGTCATCCGTAAGGGTCCGAGTGGTGCTTTCTACGACAAGGGGCTGGAGGGTGCGAGCCATCACGCCGTCATTCCCAATGTGAACATGATCGAGAACCTGCGGGAGGTCTGGCCTCGTTTATCGTCCGATGAGAAAAAACTGTTCGACGTCATCGCGCGGGCCTACCTGGCCGCCCTTATGCCTGACTTCCGCTACCGGCAGACGACCGCAACTCTCGACGTGCGTGGCTTCGAATTCCGCGCCGCCGGTCGCCAGCCGCTTGATCTCGGCTGGCGCGCCGCATTCCCGGACTGGCAGCCGGCCGACGAAAAGGGCGACGAGGCGCGATTGCTTCCGCCGCTGCGCAACGGCGAGGCCGCGCAGCTGCAGGATCCAAAAATTGAGGACAAGGAGACCCGGCCGCCGCCGCGTTACAACGAAGGCAGTCTGATCGAGGCGATGCAAAACGCCTGGCGCTTCGTTGATGATGAGGTTCTGCGGGAACGTCTCAAGGAAGCCAAGGGCATTGGCACGCCGGCGACGCGAGCCGAGATCATCGGCGGGCTGAAGAAACAAAGTTTTCTGATGGCCCATGGAAAGCACATCGTGCCGACCGAGACCGGCTTGTCTCTGTTCGGCATCCTCAAGCAGGCCGATCCGGCGCTGGTCGATCCGGGCGTGACGGCGCAACTTGAATGCCTGCTCGACGACGTCCTTGTCGGCAAGCAGGAGATGATCGGGGCGATCAACGCCGTATGCGATGTCGCTCAGCGCATCATTGGCAAGCTGAAGGACGGCGCCGCCGCCGAAGGACCTACGCTCCTTGGCGCTCCAGTCGGCAACGGCGCCGCAGCGTATCCGCCAACGCCTGCGATGAAGCGGTTCGCCGACAGCCTCGCACGGCAGAAGGGCATCAAGCCCCCGGCCGGCTACAAGACGTCGACATCGATCTGCCGCGCCTTTCTCAACCAGCACGCGGCCAAGAAAGCCGACGGTGAAACGGCTGGAAAGCTCGAACCCAAACCGGCAAGTCCGGCGCAGTTATTGTACGCCAAGAAGATTGCGCAGGGGAAAGGCATCGTCATTCCCGAAGAAGCAAAGTCCAATTCGGCCACCATGTCCGCGTGGATTGATTCGAACCGGGGCACGAAGCGGCGCAAGCGCAGTCGCAAGATGGGCAACAAGCCGGCGGGCCGCCGCAGCTGATGCTGCGTGCATCCTCGCAAACAGCAATCCGCCGCGGGTCCGCATCATTTCGGACAACCCTCTTTACAAGCCCTACGAAGGCAGCGGCGAGGAGGCCAACATCATCGGACGGTTTCGATGGTTCGCTCGGGAGACGTAATAGCGCGAGAGCTGCGCCACACGCTGCACCTTAACTCTCGGCGTTGCTTGGCGTTACTGCAGCTCTGGCACTTCTTTAACAAAGGCGCCCTGTTCCGGCCCGACCAAGGTGCTTTCGGACGCTTCCTGCTCCGGTAGGTCTTTCCACGCCTCGTTGATGGCCTGCGCCCGCGCCAAGTGTGCTTCCTTCTCTCTCAGCCGCTCGGCTATGAGATCGACAATGTCGTTAACCGTGGACCACGGGCCGATGTCATTGTCCGGCAGAACTAGGCCGAACCGCTCCTCGGCACGGAACAGCACCTCGATCAGGTCGACCTCATCCATGCCAAGGTCATCATCCAGACGGCTGTCGAGCGTGACCCCGTCTCTGGCTTCTATAAGCCCGTTCTCATCGGCGACAGCAGCGACGATTTGCTCGACCGCTGATGCGATCTCGACACGCGTCATTCCACTCGAGCCTTTCAGCGTTCGCACGCCATTTCCATCAGACCACATCGCAGCACCTCGCCCTTTTGCGAGAGCCTAGCTGATCCGCGTGAGGTCTATCACGGAGACGCTCTCTCTCGGGTCAATAACGCGCCAGCAGGCAAGTTGTTCTCAGCTTTTGCAAGCCCGACTCGCGCCTATCAGCCACCGCCACTCAAAACGCGCTATATCAGATAGAAAACATCGCCTCCCCCCTTCCGGCGGGTCGTCCACCGGCTAGCGACTTGGCTGAGCCGCTGAAGCAGATCGCCGTCGGTCGAACTGCAACAGCGCCGCAGCGGCACAATGACGATCTCCACGGTGATGACCGATATCGGACGTGCGCCTTAGACCGCGGCAGGCCGAGACCATGATTGAGCCGTCGTTATCCGGACGATTGCTGTTCGGGCGCCTTCTTGCCGAGGGGCGGCTCAGGATGTGCCTCTCGCCTTTGTTTGACGAGCCAGCGCCGCACAAGGGACACATCGTCGCTCCGGATCGCGTTCGAGGGATGCTGATCGGACTCGCCATCGGGGACGCACTGGGGAACGCAAGCGAGGGGATGAACCCGGCCGAACGGCGACGCCGTCACGGGGAAATTCGAGATTATCTTCCGAACTGGTACGCCGATGGGCGCTGCGTCGGACTACCATCGGACGATACTCAACTTGCCTTTTGGACGCTTGAGCATCTGCTCGAGAATGAAGGTCGCCTTGTACCCGAGTTGCTCGCGCAGAAATTCACCCAGCGGCAGATCTTTGGGATCGGCCAAACCGTGAAGGCGTTTTGCAGGGCCCGTGCTGCTGGGGCTATCTGGTACGATGCAGCCGTCGCCTCGGCGGGGAATGGTGCGTTGATGCGAATCGCACCGATCCTTTTGCCTCACCTTCGGGACGGCGGGCCGGATCTCTGGGTGGATGCGGCCATTGCTGGCGCTGTCACCCATAATGATCACGCCTCGATCGCCGCTTGTGTAGCCTTTACCGGCATGCTGAGTGCGTTGCTGGTCGCGGATGCCACGCCTGCACCAAATTGGTGGATTGACGAGTATGTCCGCTTGGCTGAGCCGATCGAGCGTGGCGCGCGCTATCTCTCACGCGGCGGAGACTTCGCAGAATTCGAAGGGACCGTGTCAGGGTTCGTCGCCCAGCACATTCCAGCGGCGCTGCAATCCGAAGACTCGTTAGTGTCGCTCTGCAATAGATGGCACAGCGGCGCCTATCTCCTTGAAACCGTCCCGAGTGTAATCCTCACTCTCGGGCGTTACGGGGCGGACCCCGAGGAGGCCATCCTCCGGGCGGTGAACGACACCCACGACAACGACACAGCGGCAGCAATTGTCGGTACCGCGGTCGGCGCCCTTCACGGCGAGAAAGCCTTGCCTGCCCGGTGGCGAGCGGCTCTCCTTGGACGCACCGGTACAAGCGACGACGGCCGGGTGCAGGCGCTTCTCGAATTGGCAGTGGAGCGCTTCGCTGCTTGACCTCGGCGCACGGCGCGCGCCGAGCGCGATTCCAAACGTCCCTCAAGGGGCAGCAGCCAACGAAGTCGACGAGCATGCGGCCCCGGCCGGTCCAAGCAGGGTCAAAATTCTAACAATGGAACACATTGCGACCGGGCTCTGGCTCGCGGGCAGGTTCATCCGGTCCATCGATCGGAGATGCAGCGCCGGGCGCTGCTAGAAACGATCGTTGGCTTGTTTCAGATCAAGGCTTCCGCTTGGCCGAATTTCTAACATCGCCACAGCCGCATACGGGGGCGGGAACGTCGGGATCTGCGGATCCGGCTGATGTCAGAGGCGGGATGGCGGGCTATGACAGGCCGTCGAACGATCGTGGTACACACTCGGCTCGGCGGTCACATGGTGCGGGTCGAGGCGGCCCGGGCCGGTGCAAACGGCGTCCGCGTCCTGACTATGGGACATCTCGCGGCGCGCCTCGCGGGCGGGTTCATCCAACCGATTGATCCGGAGGCGCTGCAGCAAGCGGTACGGGATTCCCTCGCCGCGAGCGACCTCGGCGAATTGGAAGCGATCAGGGCCCTGCCTGGTATGGCGCGGGCGGTCATCGGCACGCTGGACAAGGTATGGCGTGCGGGGATCGAACTCCCGACGTCATCCCATCCGCGGCTTCAGGCACTGGCCGCCTTGGAGCGGGACGTGCTGCGACGGTTGCCGCCGTCGATGAAACGACCAGCTGCCTCGCTAGTCATTCACGTACCGAGCAGCACCAAAGGGCGATTAAATTGAGGGGGCGCGGAAATGTCACAAGCACTCGACATTAAGACGGAGGTCGCGCTGCGCATCCGGCGAGCGGTGCGCAGCGGCCGTCTCGTCGGTGCGATCTGGTACGAGCTTTATCGACTCGATCGCGACGCGGTCATCGGCGTGCCGGTCGCCGAGGTCGCCGAGACGGATGCGCTCGTCGATCGGGCGTTGGTCAAGGAGCGCCGCGAGCGCGATCACGGCGGCTCCACGCTTGGCTGGCGCGTCCAGGCGTCCGCCATTGGCCGCCGCGCCTGCGACCTCGTCCGTACGTGGGCGAAGCGCGCGGATAAGCGGCGGGAGCTTATCGACTACGTCGCCCAGGACCATCGCGCGGCGGCCGATATGGGCACGACCGGCGCCGATGCAAAGTTCTGGGCGCAACGGCCGTTCTGGCGGGCCTGACCCGAGGCTCGAACCGTTCGTAAGGCGCAGCCCCTGATGATGCACGCGGACACAACGGAACGGGAGGCCGAGGCGCCATGAAGCCGGAGCTGTTCGCTTTGCTGACGGCGGCCTGTTGGGGCGTCGGCGGCTTTTTCGAGAAGAAAGGCCTGCACATTGGCCAGCTGTCGCCGCAGATGGGCATCACGATGCGCACGCTCACCGCCCTCGTCATCTTGGCGATCGTGAGTTTCCCGGACTGGAAGACCGTGCCGCAGGCGGGACCGCGCGCGCTTCTGTACATGGTGGTCGGCGGCGGCATTGTGGCCGGGGCGGCGGGCATGCTGTGCTTCTACATCGCCCTCAAGGGCGCGCCGCTCAATCGCGTGTTGCCGATCGCATTCACGTCGCCTCTATTCGGCGCCGTAATGGCGACGTCGTTCCTGGGTGAGCCGCTGACCTACAAGACCGTGGCTGGAATGCTTCTGACGATCGGAGGAATCGTGCTTCTGACCGTTTGACGAGGGTTCGGCGCGGCGCCCGACGCGACGATGGGCACCGAAGAGGCGGGGTCAATCGAGCGGTCGCGCCCCGCACCGCATATGATTGGAGACCGAGATGAAACGCGTTATCGACGGACGAACCTATGACACCGACACGGCGATCTATGTCGCCGGCGGCGACAATTTCGATTGGTCGAACGCTTGGTGGGGCCTTTACAAGGCGCCGCATGGAGTTTTCTTCAAGGTCGCTGTCGATCACGATGGGAGCACGGTTCGCGAGTTCGAGCCGCTGAGCGACGACGAAGCGCGAGCAGTGCTGGCGAAGCACGCCAGGGAGCCTGTCGAGCAGTATTTCGGATCAATGTCGAACATTGGAGACTCCATGGGACACGTATCGATGCGTCTGCCGCGGAGCCTCGTTGATCGGTTGGAGGCGGCGGCCGCGGCGCGTGGGCTTTCTCTCGACAACTATGCAATCCGCTGCCTTACGCGGTGCGTCGCGTCCGACGGGCATCTTGTGGCCTAACCCCCGTACCGCTATCGTAAGATTGAACAAGGCGAGGAGGCCTATTGCGCAGGATTGGCGCTTCGGCTCAGGCCCGCTCGACGCCGCGGCGCGGTTGGTTGCTTGGGTCACAGCCTTTAAATGTCGGCTCCTTGAAGAGAAGCGGCCGCGTCGACAGCATCGGTTCAACGGCCAGCCGAGATCAACCCCTCTTTGCGCGCGAACCATAGCCCCCGCAATCTCGATCACGATCGACCCTGGCCCGTTCGCAGCCGCATCCGCCGCCCCAAGCTCGCGGATCGTCGTCACGACCGGCACGAACATGGGAGCTTCCTCGGCCGGCAGGGTCAGGCGACCAGCCCGCGCAGCCTTACGCCAGGCAAACAGATGCTGCGGCGTGATGTGATGCCGACGGGCGACTTCCGATACCACCGCTCCCGGTCGACCGAGCAAAGGCCCTGGGCTCACCATCGCGCCTGTTCCGCCGCCTGTTCCTGCAGAAGCTAGTCGGGCCGGCGGAACTGCCCGGTCTTGCGGTAGCGCCACAAATAGGACGGGACGATCACCTCTATCGAGCGTGGTTCTATGCGCAGACC
>JBAPYK010000069.1:0-29797 GCA_049284695.1 Rhodoplanes sp.
CGCCTCGCCGGCACTCATGTCGGCATGCGGTTCGCGGGCGACGTCTGGTGGGAGCCTTCGCCCGACACGATGGCGAACGGATGGGCAAGCTGGTCGACCATCGGAACGAGCTACGCAGCGCGCATAGCATTCGGCTGGCGACCATCTGGACTTTTCTATCTCGGCCCCGAAGCACAGGCCTTGGGCGACGGGAGCTATCGCGAGCTCCGGGTCGGACTCCACGTTACGTCTTGGCGGACCGGTCCACTCGAATGGTCGGCAGGCGGAGGTTACGCGCACAGCCAGGACGGCGACGGTCCCTATGTGCGGGTCGGGGTGCTCGTGCGTGAGTAGACGGGCCGGAAGGTGGCTGCACGAAGCTCAGCCCATGATCGCGACCCTTCGTCCAGCTTCACTCGGCGGCACCGGGCGATCCTCGGCCCGCCAAGGCTCGGGCTTCGGTCCGAAGCGCGAGCCTGTCATCGACGATATCCGCGCGTCTATTCCGCGGCAGTCCCCGAGCGCCTCGTGTCCAAGACGCGGCGCCACCGATCTTGCGCCTCTTTAGCTTGCCGCTTGAAGTAACCCGCATCGTACTTGCGCAATGTGTCTTCGGCGGCCTTACACCCGGCTTTGATGCCATTGTCGAAGTTCTCGTGGCTCCAGTCGAAATTCGTGTGCCCGCCGAAATCGATCTCGATGACGTCGCCGGGCCACGGTACTTCTCTGCTGAGCCGTGCATGATATTTGAACAGGCGGATATCATCGTCCCCCACGGTCGCCGCGAAAAGCATGCAGAGATTGCCCAAGGCGTCATAGACGTTCTTCGGCGCGTTGATATGCTTGAAGTCGACGATCTTGCTGACCCAGATTTCGTCGAGGGGGTTGGTCTCCTGGTGATGATCTTCCAGCAGGTCCTGGAAGTTGACGGTATCGACAAGCGCTCCCTCGCAATACTCCGCCCCGTTCTCAAATCGAACCGTCTCTTCGATATAAGGCAGCGCCGAACAGGCGCAGAGCGTAGGTGCGTCGATCAATTGGTATTTCGGATTTTGCGCCGCGTAATCGAGCGCATTCTTCACGTCGTCCAAGTCGAGCGCCGGCAGCGCGTCGACGATTTCAGTGGCGCTTTTGCGCTCGCCAACGAGTTCGAGAACCTTCGTAATGGGCACGCCGGTATCGCCGATCATGTGCTTAATGCCGTCGGACTTGAGCGCGGGCCGATCGGGCATCCGATTGGCGAATAGCTCGATCTTCTTGGTCGAGAGATTGAAGGCATTATGAAAGATGAACGGCTTGTCCTTATCCTTGAGCTTTTCAAAATCGATGGATTTCAGGAAAGAGCTGTTCTTGTAGTACATTTTGGAAAGGCCGTTGACGTTCGACAGATACATGAACGACGTCAGAAACCGGGTGGCCGGGTGGGTGGCGCTGAACTCGAGCGCAAGCTTGCTGAGATCTCCCTGATTCCAGCGCTTGGGATCGATGGAGAACGCGAAAACATGCCGCACGAAGTCGAGCATCTTCTCAGGCGGCAGGACGACGTTCTTATAGTTCTCGATGTCGGCCATAAACTCGACAGCCGCCCGGGTGAGGGAAACGATATCAGGCCCGAAGACGGCGTTGATCGGAAACCGGGAATATGACAGGTCGTCGCGATAGACCTTCTCCCGGAAAAACTCCTTCGTCTGTGCGACCTCGTTGCCTTTGTCGCACTGATTGTAATAGATGCCGACCCACGCGCCGATGCAAGACAAGGCCCAGATGTCGTCCCGGCTGTCGAATTTGATCCCGTACTTGTTCAAACACTCCAGCGCTCCGATATGCAGCGCTGCCGCAGGCCCGCCGCCCGCCAGCGCAATCGCTCTCTTCGTCATGTGCGCATCTCCCCGAATTTCCGGTTAAGCTATCCGGAAAAACACGTCAAACGTGTGACCTACTTCACCGCAATTGATCGAGGAGAGCTTTGGCCTGGCGGATGTCGTCTGTATCCAGGCCTTCGGCGAACTGCGCCCGAAGGGGGGCGAGAAGATCGAAGGCCTTCTCCGACCGGCCCTCATCGATCCACAACGTGGCAAGGTCCGCCGCAGCGCGAAGCTCGAGCGCGTGCGCGCTTTGCGTTCGGGCCACAGACAGGGCCTGACCGAGCAACGTATGCGCCTGCATGCGGGCATCGGGCGCGCGGTCGGTAAGAAGCGCTCGCGCCTTCAGCCGGCACAGCTCGGCCTCGAACACCCGTTCATTATTGTGATTGGCGATCGCGAGGCCTTGCTGGGCGATTTCCAGCGCCGCGCGCGGCTGCGAGCGGAGCAGCAAGGCCGGGCACAGGAGCACGAACAGCGACGTGATGCCAAGCTGATACCCAGCCCCGCGATACTCGTTCAGCGCGCTCGTGACGTCGTCGAATGCGCTCGTTGAGGGGTCCACCATCGCGATGCAGATGTCGCGAACCGCGCGCGACAGGCCGCGCCACTGCCGGAAGCCGTGCTTGTCCGACAGGGCAAAGCATCGCTCGGCGAAGCCTTGCGACCTGGACCACTCTCCACGCAGCGCATGAAGAATCGAGCCGTAATAGAAGACGTAGGCCTGCGTGTGCGGATGCCGGACGGCATCGGCGCGCTCGACGGCTATGGCGAGTTGCACGAGCGCCTCGTCGACATCTCCGTGCAGCCATAATCCCCAGGACAAGAGCGCATGAGCCGCCGCGCCGGCATCCTGTCCGGCGCCGCGCGCGGCGAGCTGCTCGGCCTCACTGCTCGCGTCGAAAAGCGCAATGGCGCGCCGGCACTCGTCCAGGGATTCGGTCAGCGCTCCCAGGAACAGAAGGATCATCGCGTGCCCACGCCGCGCATTGAGCAGGGCGGCGCGATCATTGCGTTCCTCGGCGAGGGCGATCAGATCGATGACCGTCTCGTTGGCGCGGACCAGTTCGCCGCGGATGACCGCCGCGGTCGCGAGCCAGAACATCACGTGAAGCGATTCGGGAGGATCTCCGAGCCGCTCGCACAGTTCGCGCGCCCGACTGAACGTCGTTACCGCAACCGTCGACGCCGGACCTTGCGTCGCGATCAGGCAAGGCGCGAGAGCGAGCTGCAGGTCGAGCTCGAGCCGGTCCTTCTCTACGCCGACGGGAAGACGTCGCGCCGCCTCGATTCCGCGCTGCAAATGCGCCGTGGCCTCGATATTGGCTGAGGTCGAGGCGGCATTGCGCCCCGCCCGCAGCCAGTACTCGGCCCCGCGCTTGACCAGACCCGCCTCGGTGAGGTGCCACGCCAGCATCTCCGGCTGAGCCTCGACCAATTCGGGGAAATGCCGCTCGAAGGCCTGGGCGATCGCGGCGTGAAGCTGGGTGCGCTTGGTCTTAAGCAAGCCGGCATAGGCGGCGTCGCGCACCAGCGCATGTTTGAAAGTATAAACGGTGTGGGGTTTCTCGCCGCGAGAAAACAGCAGCTCGGAGCGAATGAGCTGATCCAGCGCCTCGTCCAGCTTGTCTGGGGGAAACGTCGACACCATGCTCAGCAGTTCGTAGAAAAACTCGCGTCCGACGGCGGCGCCGGTCTGGGCGATCTCCTTGGCCGAGGCCGAGCGGTCAAGGCGCGCAAGCAAGGAGCCTTGCAAGGTGGTCGGGATCGCCCACACGGGCAGCGGGCCGTCGAGCACATAGCGACCGTCCCGCTGTTGCAGCAATCCGCTTTCAAGCAGCGTCTTGGTCAGTTCTTCAATGAAGAGCGGCACGCCATCGGTGCGGACGAGCAGTTCATTGACGATTGCGTCCGGCAGCGATTTGCCGCCGGTCACGCGTTCAATCAACGCGATGCCGTCGCGGCGGCTCAAGCGGCTGAGGTGAATGGTCGTTACATGCGAATGGCCGGGCCAGGGCGCGACGAACTCCGGCCGCGTGGTGATCAAGAACATCGCCCTGGTCTGTGCGGTTAGTTCGACCGCATGCGCCAGAAATTCGAGCGACGTAGGATCGACCCAGTGGACATCCTCGAAGGCGAGCAGCACCGGCCGCTGCGCCGCCAACGCTTGGACGTGGCTCCACAGCGCCGCCAGCGTCAATTCTTTCCGCTTCTGCGGGGTCACATCGGGCTGACGCTGCCGCTCGCTCACCGGCAGCGCGAGGAGATCGGCGATAAGCGCTGTCTGGTCCGCATCCGTCGCGCATCGCGCGAGCAAATCCTCCAGTCTAGCCAATTTCTCCTCTGGCGATTCGCCGCGCTGAAACCCCGCAGCCCGCTTCAGCTGCGCGACGATCGGGAACAGCACGCTGTGCGTGTGATGCGGGGAGCAGAAAAAACGCAGCGTTAGGTGCGGCTCGCGCTCCAGCATTTCTTCCAGCGCAAGCACGACATGCGACTTGCCGATTCCAGGCTCGCCGGTGAGAACGACGACTTGGCCCTCGCCCTGGGCCGCGCGCCGCCATCGACGCTGCAAGATGTCCATCTCTTCGTCGCGGCCGAGAGGGTGCTTAACCGTAGCCCCGTGGCGGGCGGCAAAGCGGCTTTCCACTTCGGTCGGCTTCAGCACCTCCCAGGCGGGCACCGGTTCCGCCAATCCCTTGAGCGGAATGAGACCGAGATCGCGGTACTCGAATTGCCCGGCGGCGATGCGTCGGGTGTTCGCGCAGATCACCACCGTGCCCGGCTCGGCGAAGGTCTGCAGGCGAGCGGCTAGATTCGGCGTTTCGCCGAAGGCCGCCTGTTCCTGGGAGGCGCCTTCGCCGATAAGATCGCCGACGACGACGGTGCCGGTTGCGATCCCCACCCGAACTTGCAACGTCGTATCGACGCGCAGCTTTGCCACCGCCGAAATCAGCGCCAGCCCCGCGCGCACCGCTTGGTCGGCATCGTCCTCGTGGGCCATTGGATAGCCGAAATAAGCGAGAACGCCGTCGCCCGAATATCGCGCGATGACCCCCACATGAGCGTCGATCACCTGCGCGATGCACTTGTTGTAGGCGGCGATAATGTTTCGGTAGTCTTCAGGATCGAGACGCGTAGAAAGCGCCGTCGAACCCACCAAATCGCAGAACAATACCGTGAGCTGGCGCCGTTCGGCTTCCCGTTCGGGCGGAGAGCGCGCAATGGTTTTACGGACGGGTTCGGGCGGGGGGCTCGTCGCCGATAAAGCTGCGCCGCAATTGCCGCAAAACTTATTGCCTGCGGAATTCTGGCGGCCGCAGCTGGCGCAGTTCAGCACCAGCGCGACGCCGCAATCTCCGCAGAAGTTCTTGTCATCAGGATTGAGCCTGCCGCAATTCGGGCATCGCACTTCTGTGTTCGTGTGCGTCGCCGTCGACTCCCCATTCACGTCTCTGCCCAGAGACAGTCACGGGCTGGACGATAAGCCTGGCGTGCGCGTGACAGCAAGGGTGACCCAAGCAAATACTCGTGAGCTTACAACGCCTAGGCGGCAACCTGCTCGTGCATGCGATTATGCGAATACGTGCGTGCACGCGACGATTATGCGCAACCTGACGATGTATCGGCAAGGACGCATAGAGGTCGGGCATTCGCATGCAAACTGGGTCGCTGCGCTCCGGTCCCCAATCGGGAGCCATCCGCCGGGCTAGCCAAATTTCGTGCCCGCCAAACCGATAGGGGCGGGCGCTCGCCGCAAGCGACGGAGAAAGCTGCAACGGTGAACCGGTTCATAGCTGGACCGAGCATGACGTCGATAGGGTCGCGGGCGCGAAAAGCCGTCGATTCGCTGACGAAGCGCTCGGAGGACCATGGCCATGCAAGCCCTGCTGACGGCGGTAATTACTTGGTTGTCGGCAAACTACAGTCTCCCGGCAAACTACGATCTTCCGTCAATCAGATTTGCCGCTCCCGAAGAGATCGCCCTCATTCGCTACGGCGCGTTCGGTCGGGACCGGCGGCAGGCGGCGGCTGCTTACGCCGCGTTGGGGGCGGATCAGCAGAAGTCCATCGTGTCGGTATACGACGATAGGACGAAGACCATTGTGCTGCCCGCCGGATGGCGCGGCGTCACCCCGGCAGAATTGTCGATCCTCGTGCATGAGGCTGTTCACCACCTCCAGAACATTGCCGGGCTGACCTATGCCTGCCCGCAGGAGCGGGAGGCGCTTGCCTATCAGGCGCAGGAAAAGTGGCTCGGCCTGTTTGGGCGCAGCCTCGCGAGCGAATTCCAAATCGATGGGCTGACGCTCCTCGTCAATACCAAGTGTCTCTATTGAGGCTCCGCATTCCGCGCGCGCATGTTGGTCGTTGCGCGCGCTTGCACGGCGGCCGACGCGTTCGCCGCGCGGGCGAGAAGGGTCAATTCAAGGGGCCCTTTGCAAGCAAGGCTTGAGCTTCGGAAAGTTTGCGGCGGGGTGATTGCTCCGACGCCGGAGGCGCGTCCGCCTCATGCCTCGATGCGCACGCACGGCGCGCCGGCCTCGGTCCGTCCGATGCGACGCGCGGCCGGGTAGCCCGCCGTCACGATCTGTTGCAGGATCGTGTCCGCACGCTCGGCCGCGCAGGCGATCAGTAGGCCGCCCGAGGTTTGCGGGTCGGTGAGCAGATTGCGCCGCCAATCCGGAAAATCGGCGGGCAGGATCACGCTGTCGCCGTAGCTCGCCCAGTTACGTCCGGACGCGCCGGTGACGACGCCCTGGCGGAGGAGGGGGACGGCCTCGCGCAGCAGCGGCAACCCGTCGGCGCCGAGGATGATCGAGAGCCCGGAACCGCGCGCCATTTCGAGCGCGTGTCCGAGGAGGCCGAAGCCGGTCACGTCGGTGATCGCGTGAACCGCCGCGTCCTCGGCGAGTTCGGTCCCAATGCGATTGAGCAGCGTCGTCGTAGCGATCATCTCCGCATAGGCGTCGCCAGACAGGATCCCCTTCTTCAGCGCGGCCGAATAGATGCCGACGCCGAGCGGCTTCGTCAGGATGAGCGCATCGCCGGGCCTTGCGTCGGCATTGCGCCGTAGATTCGCCCGGCGGCAGATTCCGATGACGGCAAGTCCGTAGATCGGTTCCGGCGTGTCGATCGAGTGTCCGCCCGCAACCGGAATGCCGGCCGAGTTGCACACCGATGCGCCGCCGGCAAGGATCGCCCGGACGATGTCGAGCGGCACTTTATCGAGGGGGATGCCGAGAATCGCGAGCGCCATGATCGGTTGGCCGCCCATCGCGTACACGTCGGAGATCGCATTGGTGGCGGCGATGCGTCCAAAATCATGCGGGTCGTCGACGACCGGCATAAAGAAGTCGGTGGTCGCAACGATGCAGGTCTCGTCGTCGAGCTGCCAGACCGCCGCATCGTCGCCGGTCTCCACCCCGACGATCAGCCGCGCGTAGGGGGTCGTCTTTGCCTCCCCACCGAGCAGCTGCTGCAGGACCGACGGCGCCAGTTTGCAGCCGCACCCGCCGCCATGAGCAAGGCTGGTCAGTTTGATTTTCGGGACGTTCATGATTGCCTTCCCGTCTCTTGCAGCCTCGCCTGGGCCGCAATGCGGCCGTCCGGCGGAGCGGCGCTGCGGCGCTAGCGCTGCTTCAATATCCGGAACACGTAGAGCGAGCCGCGCTGCTCGTGCCCGGTGAGCGCCTGGCCGGTCTGGTTGACGAAATGCGGAACGTCGATAACGGTCAGCGGATCGGTGCATTCGAGCACAAGCGTTCCACCGACCGGGACCTTGCGCAGGGCCTTCGCCGCCCGCAGCACCGGCTGCGGGCAGCGCAGGCCGCGCAGATCGAGAACCGTGTCGTTCATGGCCGCGTTCCGGACGCCCTCGGGCCGGGCCGCGAACGATACGCCTGCATTGCGCATTGCTCGTCAGGCCGCGGTCAGTTCCTTCGCCCGGATCGTATATCTGAACGAATCCGGGTCGAGGCAATCGAGCCGCAGACCCGCGGTCTCGGCCTGGGGATACATCAAGAAGCCGAGCTTGGCGCCAGTCGAGCCCGGCAGGGCGACGTCGTGGGCGAAGTTATAGGCGAGCCAATTGGTCTCCCAGGAGCCGAACAGCGCCTTGCGCGCCGCGGCGACCTTCGGATCGTCGATGGCGAGGTGACCCGGCGGCTCTTCGAGCGCGACCTTGCGCACGTCGGCGGGGTCGATGGGCACCCAGCCGAACCCCGTCAGGTACACCTCGGCGCGGCAATGCTGCGCCTTGGTGATGACCTCGGAACCCGCGCCGAGGCTCTTGTAGCCGAACTTCGAGGGGGCGACGCGGATGCCGTAGACATCGCGCGCCGGCAGCCCGGCCGCGCGCGCGAGCCCAACGTAAAGCGCATTCAGATCGGCACACTTGCCGCCGAGATTCCTGGACTTCAGCATTGCGGCAATATCGCCGATGCCGCAGCCACGGACTTTGGCGTCGCGGAACGTATTGTCGACGATCCATTCATAGATCGCGCGGGCCTTGTCGAGGTCGGTCGAAGCGCCCGCCGTGATCTTGTCGGAGGTCGCCTTGACGATGCCGTCGGTCGGAATGAGCTCGGTCCCCTCGGTGTAGAGCTTGCGCTCGGCGTCCGAGAGCGGCGCAACCCGCGCCGGCGCGGCGAAATCGGTGGCGCGGTCGCGCGTGGAGATGCGACTCGTAACTTCGGCCACCGGCGTCGGTTCGCCGTCGCCCCATTCGACATGCAACATCTCGGCCGCGTATTTCGGATCGCGTACGAGCGCGGCTTTCGGGGCGTTGGTCGTCCAGGCGCTGCCGAGCGAGCGGAACCAGCCGGCCTCGTTGACTGCGGGCAGCGGAATCCAGGCCTGTGTCTTTCCCGCGGGCTTCGCGATTTCGAGCCGCGTAACCACCTCGAAATTGCGCCAGGGACCGGGCCGGACGAGGAAGGCGTCTTGCGCGCCCGCCATGCGCGGCAGGCTCGCTGCGGCCGACAGGGCCAAGCAGGACTTCAGGACATCGCGTCGGTCGATCATCATCGCCTTATTCCTCCCGATCTACGGATTTGGGACCGCGCGGTTCATTCGTCGGTCCGGTGAGCCGAACATCCCTGACTGCGAGTTGCTCGGTGAGCTTTGCGAGATCGAGCGCGTCCCAGGCGAAATCGCTCTCCGCGACAAGGGATGGCCTGAGATTGCGGTCGAGGACATAGGTGGTGGGAAGGCTTGTGACCTGCCACGATCGCGCAGCCGTACTGTCGCGGTCGAGGAGGAGCGGGAAATTCACCGTGATGGTTTCGGCAAAACGGCGCACCCGCAGGTCGGGCTCGCCGACCGAAACGGCGACGACACGGGCATCCGGCGCAGAGCGTTCAGCGAGTCGCCGCAAGGCGGGCAATTCCTCGCGGCAGGGCTCGCACCAAGTCGCGAAGAAATGCAGAAAAACCACGTGCCCATGCTGCTGCGACAGGTCGACAAGCTTGCCGGATAGATCCGGAAGCGTGAACAGCGGCTTGCTCTCGCCATCGAGACTGCGCAGCCCCGCTTCGCCGGCATAGGCCGAACAATAGACAACGAGGGCGGCGAAGAAGCCGCTGCTCAGCGCTTGCGCGATAAAGCGCCGCCAGACGTCGCCGTCGCGCCATGTTGCATTGCGAGAAGTTAAACGAAAACGAGGCGCGCGCCGCAAACACCTGACGCAACGATGGGGCAGGGTCCCGGATCGTTGGCTTACGACCGATTTGTTGTAAGGCGTGCCCCGAACCTCGGGAGCCCAGCGCTGGATCACAGGGGCATCGTGCGACGTTGTGTCCCAAGCGGTCAACTGGCCACGTGGTCGCAAGCGCGCGACGCCTGGGCGGCTAACGGACCCCGTCAATCGTGCGCCACGTATCGTATTTTTGCGGTCGAGCTAGCTCCATGCCCATCGAGAGTTCTCACCGGAAATTATTGTGGGTAAGAATTGTTGCAGATAAATGCAGCCCTGTGCAGGACTGTCTGATACCTTAGGTTTCAGGGAGGATGCCGAACGCGAATAGCAGCGCCGAGCGGGCCTCCCTCGCCGCTACCGTGGATCTACCAGGGTAAATATACGAGGATGCTGCCCAAATGGTAATTCGCACCCTCTATAACCGATAGGTTTCGCGTTCGGCGGTGCAACCCGTCGGGCCAAACTTGTTTGACACCCTTCTAATTAAGGAATTACTCTATTTACCAAATCAAATGGCAAACGCGATCCGATTAAGGGCGCTGCCAAAAAGATTTAGGGCTGGAAACGCAAGGAGGGACGATCCCCATGAACATCGCAGTCTCGCGGCGCCAATTCCTGGTGGGCGCGGGTGCGGGCATGGCGGGCACGACCTTGGGCGCGCTCGGATTCGGCGACGTCGAGTCCGCGTATGCTCAGGCTATACGCCCGTATAAGCTCGCGCGAACGACCGAAACCCGCAACACCTGCACCTACTGCTCGGTCGCCTGCGGCATCATCATGTATTCGAAAGGCGATCTTTCGAAAGGCGACAAGGCCGAGATCATCCATATCGAGGGCGACCCTGATCACCCGACGAATCGCGGCACGCTGTGCCCGAAGGGCGCGGCGCTGCTCGACTTCGTGCGGTCCGGGACGCGCCTGAAATATCCGATGGTCCGCAAGCCGGGCTCGGACAAGTTCGAACGCGTATCCTGGGATCAGGTGCTGGATCGCATAGCGCGGCTGATGAAGGACGACCGCGACAAGAACATTGTGGTGAAGAACAACGATGGCGTCACGGTGAATCGGTGGACCACCACCGGCTTCCTCGCCGCTTCCGCAACGACCAACGAGACGGCGTGGGCGACCTACAAGGTCGTGCGCAGCGCCGGCATAGTGGCTTTCGACAATCAAGCACGCGTTTGACACGGCCCGACGGTGGCCAGTTTGGCCCCAACTTTCGGCCGCGGCGCGATGACAAATTCTTGGACCGACATCAAGAATACTGATCTCATCGTGATCATGGGCGGCAACGCCGCCGAAGCGCATCCGTGCGGATTTAAGTGGGTTACCGAGGCGAAAGCCAAACGTGGCGCTAAGTTGATCGTGGTCGATCCGCGCTTCACGCGCTCGGCCGCAGTCGCCGATTTCTATGCGCCGATCCGGCAGGGCACAGACATCGCCTTTCTGCTCGGCCTGATCAACTACTGCATCGAGAACGACAAGGTGCAGTGGGACTATGTGAAGGCGTTTACCAACGCCAACTTCATCGTCAAGGACGGCTTCACCTATCAAGACGGCCTGTTCACCGGCTATGACGAGGCCAAGCGCGACTACAATCGGTCGAGCTGGGACTACGAGATCGGACCCGACGGTTTCGCAGTGGTCGACGAGACGATGCAGAATCCGCGTTGCGTCTGGCAGCTGCTCAAGCAGCACGTCTCCGTCTACACGCCGGATATGGTGTCCCGCATTTGCGGCACGCCGAAGGACAAGTTCCTGAAGATCGCCCAGATGATCGGCGAGTGCTCGACCAAGACCAAGACGATGACGTCGATGTACGCGCTTGGCTGGACCCAGCACTCGAAGGGTTCGCAGAACATCCGGGCGATGGCGATGCTGCAGCTCATCCTCGGCAATATCGGGGTGCGCGGCGGCGGCATGAACGCCCTGCGCGGTCACTCCAACATCCAGGGACTGACCGACATGGGGCTCATGTCGAATCTGATCCCCGGCTACCTCACCATCCCGACGGAGCGGGAGGTCAGCTTCGACGTCTATATGTCGACGCGCGGCTTCAAGCCGTTGCGGCCGGGGCAGATGAGTTACTGGCAGAACTACAAGAAGTTCTTCGTGAGCTTCCAGAAGGCGATGTGGGGCGAGGCCGCCACGACCGAGAACAACTTCGCTTACGACTACCTGCCCAAGCTCGACGTGTCGGCCTATGACGTCCTGCGCGCCTTCGAGTTGATGCATCAGGGCAAGATGAACGGCTATTTCTGCCAGGGCTTCAACCCGCTCTTGTCGTTCCCCAACCGCAAGAAGTGCACGACGGCGCTGTCGAAGCTCAAGTTCCTCGTCGTCATGGATCCGCTCGAGACCGAGACGGCGCGGTTCTGGGAGAACCACGGCGAGTACAACGACGTCGAAACGGCGAAAATCCAAACGGAGGTCATCCAGCTGCCGACGACCTGCTTCGCCGAGGACGAGGGTTCGCTCACCAACTCGGGGCGTTGGCTGCAATGGCACTGGGCAGGCGGCACGCCGCCCGGCGAGGCCAAACACGACACCTGGATCATGGCGCAAATCCATCTGCGTCTGAAAGCGCTGTATCAGACGGAGGGCGGCGCGGTTCCCGAGCCGATCCTCAATCTTGATTGGCGGTACAAGGATCCGGGCAATCCGTCGCCGGAGGAATTGGCGAAGGAGGTCAACGGCTATGTCCTTGAAGACGTGGCCGACCCCAACGATCCGACCAAGCTCGTGTTGCAGAAGGGCAAGCAGGTGGTCAGCTTCGCCGCACTGCGCGACGACGGCACGACGGCATGCGGCTGCTGGATCTATTCCGGCTCTTACAACGAGGCGGGTAACAATATGACCCGCCGCGATACCAGCGATCCCGACGACACCGGCGTTTATCCCAAATGGGCGTGGTCGTGGCCGGTCAATCGGCGCATCCTGTACAACCGGGCCTCGGCCGATATCGGGGGCAAGCCGTGGGATGCATCCCGCAAGCTGCTCTGGTGGGATGGCGCCAAGTGGACCGGCTACGACGTGCCGGACATCGCGCCCACCGCCAAGCCGGAGGTGGTCGGCCCGTTCATCATGAATCCGGAAGGCGCGTCGCGCCTGTTCACCCGCGGCCTGATGCGGGACGGACCGTTCCCGGTGCACTACGAGCCGTTCGAGTCGCCGATCGCCAACCCGATTGCGCCGAAAGTGCGGGGAAACCCGGCGGCGCGCGTGTTCCGCGGCGACCTGGAGCAGTTCGGCACCGCCAAGGACTTCCCCTATGCGGCGACGTCCTACCGGCTCACCGAGCACTTCCACTTCTGGACCAAACACGTCCAGCCCAATGCGGTGACGCAGCCGGAATTCTTCGTCGAGCTCTCCGAGCAGCTTGCGAAGGAGAAAGGCATCAAATCGGGCGGGTGGGTCCGCGTGTGGTCAAACCGCGGCTCGGTTAAGGCTAAAGCGGTCGTTACCAAGCGGATCACTCCGCTCACCTGCGACGGCAAGACCGTGCATATCGTCGGCATCCCGCTGCATTGGGGGTTTACTGGCGTGGCGAGGAAAGGCTTCGGGCCCAATTCGCTCACGCCCTATGTCGGCGACGCCAACATCGAAACGCCGGAGTACAAGGCGTTTCTCGTCGATATCGAGCCCATTGCCGGGCCGGTGGCTTAAGGGGAGGGAGCGATGACCATCCAATTCGTTCTTCCCAAGCCGCCCACCGAGGCTGTGAAGCAGCAATTCTCCGACGACGACCTGGTGCGGCGCTCGGCCTCGACCGTGACGCCGCCGGCAAAGCGGCTCACCGAGGTGGCGAAGCTCATCGACGTGTCGAAATGCATCGGCTGCAAAGCGTGCCAAGTCGCCTGCGTCGAGTGGAACGACCTCCATGAGCCGGTCGGGTACAACAACGGCACCTACGACAATCCCTTCGACCTTACGCCGAACACCTTCACGGTGATGCGCTTCACCGAATGGGTCAACCCGGAGACGAAGAACCTCGAATGGCTGATCCGCAAGGACGGGTGCATGCATTGCGCCGACCCCGGGTGCCTGAAGGCATGCCCGGCGCCGGGCGCGATCGTGCAGTACTCGAACGGAATCGTCGATTTCGTGAAAGAGAACTGCATCGGCTGCGGCTATTGCGTGAAGGGATGTCCGTTCAACATCCCGCGCATCTCGCAGGTCGACCACAAGGCCTATAAGTGCACGTTGTGCTCCGACCGCGTCGCCATTGGTCAGGGCCCGGCCTGCGCCAAGGCCTGCCCCACCCAGGCGATCGTGTTCGGCACCAAAGAGGAAATGAAGAAGCACGCGGACACGCGCATCGCCGACTTGAAGTCCCGCGGCTACAAGAACGCGGGGCTCTACGATCCGCCGGGCGTGAACGGCACGCACGTGATGTACGTGCTGCATCACGCCGACCAGCCGCAGCTCTATGCCGGCCTGCCGAACAACCCGACGATCAGCCCGATCGTCGAACTGTGGAAGGGCCTGGTGAAATACGCCGGGCTTGGCGCGATCGGGGCCGTCGCCGTGTTTGGGGCCCTTCATCACCTCGTCAAGGGCGGCAACCGGGTCCCGCATGAAGACGAAGAAAGGGCCAAGCAATTGGCGGAGGGTGAGCGAGTATGACGGTCTCTCAAACAAATCCGGAGCGCGGCCCCGCGGCCGCGCATCACCCTGCCGGGGTCGGCCCCCAAGGCCCAGTGCACGAGACCGGCTCGCAAGCCGAGCCGGTGGTGGTCGACCGCTACACGATCATGGCCCGAGTCAATCACTGGATCACGGCGATCACGTTCGTGCTCCTGGTCCTGTCGGGCCTCGCCCTGTTCTACCCCGTGCTGTATTTCCTCACCGGGCTGTTCGGCGGGGGAGCGAACGCGCGCGCCATTCACCCGTGGCTCGGCGTGGTGTTGGTCATCGCTTTCTTCGGGCTGTTCCTGCGGTTCTGGCGGTACAATCTGTGGGAGCGCAATGACAGCGTCTGGCTGAGCCGCATTCGCGATGTGCTCGGCGCCCGCGATGATGATTTGCCGGAACTCGGCAAATACAATGCCGGGCAGAAGATCGTGTTCTGGTCCATGTGCGTCCTTCTGCTCGTCTCGCTCGCGACCGGTCTCGTGATCTGGGATCAATATTTCTACCAGTATACGTCGATCGATCAGAAGCGGGTTGCCGTGCTCGCGCACGCGCTTGCGGCCATCGTAATGATCTGCGTGTGGATCATGCACGTCCACGGGGCGGCCTGGGTGCGCGGAACGGTGCGCGGCATGACGCGCGGAAACGTTACCGGCGGCTGGGCGTGGCGCTATCACCGCCGTTGGCTGCGCGACTTGGTCGCCGGCAAGGACGAAGAACACCACACAGGAGCGACGCCGGCGGAGTAACCGCGCCGCCCGTTGAATGCCACGTGGCCCGTGTGGTTCGTGAGGTCGAGCAATGAAGGACGCAGGCGCGCCGCAGCGCGATCCGGTTCCGATCGGGGAGGCGGCGACGCCTCCCTTTGTGAAGCTGCCCAATCCTGCAACGCTGTTTTCGGACCGCGCCGAACGCTTCGCCGTCCTCGCGCGCGATCACGCGCTTGGGCCATATTTGCGCTTCCTCGCCGGCCTGTGTCAGGCTCAGCACCGCGCGCTCGACGATCTGCCGGAGCCCGAGCGGCCGTCCCCCGAAGCGCTTGCGCTGGCGCATGAGCATGCCATGCCACCGCTCGATCGCTTGCGCATGGCCGCCGATCCGGCCTACGACGCAGCGCTCGATCGGCTGTTGTCGCTGTGCGAGACGCTCGACATGCCGGACGCGGCGCGCATGGCGCTGTCTCGTCTCGCCAGTGCCGACGCCGCGACCCGGATCGCGACGGCGCGCGCGGCGCTCGTCGACGCGCCGGAGACCGAGACGCTTGGCGAGCACGTTTTTGTAGCCGCTGCCTTGCAGGTGCATTTCGCACGGCTCGCCGCCGGTCTCGATGCCGCGCGCCTTGTGGCGGTCGGCGACGGCGTCTGTCCGGTCTGCGGCGGGCCGCCGGTCTCCTCGATGGTCGTCGGCTGGCAGGGCGCGCATGGGACGCGTTTCTGCTCCTGCGCCCTGTGTGGGACGCTTTGGAACTATGTCCGCATCAAATGTGCGGTATGCGGCTCGACCGCTGGCATTGCCTATGAAGAGGTCGAAGGCGGCCCGGGCACGGTCAAGGCGGAAACCTGCGATTCCTGCCGAAGCTACGTGAAGATTCTGCAGCAGCATAAGGACCCGGCGCTCGATCCGGTCGCAGACGACGTCGCATCGCTCGCGCTTGATTTGCTCGTGCGCGAAAGCGGCTATCGGCGGGGCGGGGTCAATCCGTTCCTGCTCGGCTATTGAGGGACGTCTAATGACGCGGGAGAGCCTGCTCCGACGCCTTCCTTCAGTCGATGACGTCCTGAAGACTAAGGCCGCGGCGGCAGCCGTCGATCGCTTCGGCCGACCGCCGGTCGTCAATGCGGTGCGCGCGGCCCTCGATGCGGTCCGCAGCGCGGTTCGCGCCGACCGCACGGTCGACCTCGGCGCGCGCTTGGATGCCGATGACGTCGCCGCCTCGGCCTTGGCGCATCTCGACCGCGACACGCGGCCGAGCGTGCGGCCGGTATTTAATCTGACCGGCACGGTGCTGCACACCAATCTGGGGCGCGCGCTGCTCGCCGAAGCCGCGGTTGAGGCGGCGGTCACCGCGATGCGGCAGGCGATTGCGCTCGAGTTCGATCTCGACACCGGCCGGCGCGGCGAGCGCGACACGCTGGTGCGGGGCCTGCTGTGCGAACTGAGCGGGGCGGAGGATGCGACCGTCGTCAACAATAATGCGGCGGCGGTTCTTCTTGTGCTCAACACGCTTGCGAAGGGACGCGAGGCGATCGTCTCGCGCGGCGAACTGATCGAGATCGGCGGCGCGTTCCGCATTCCCGACATTATGGCGCGCGCGGGCGCGCGGCTCGTCGAGGTCGGTACCACCAACCGCACGCACCCGAAGGACTACGCCGAGGCGCTCGGCGGAAAAACCGCGCTCATTCTCAAGGTGCATCCCTCGAATTACCGTATTGAGGGGTTCACCGCGGCCGTGCCGGGCCGCGATCTTGCGGAGTTTGCGCACGGGCACAACGTGCCGCTGGTCAACGACCTCGGCTCCGGAACACTCGTCGATCTCACGCGCTTCGGCCTGACCCATGAGCCCACAGTGGCGGAGGCGGTGGCGCAAGGCGCCGATCTCGTCACCTTCTCCGGCGACAAGCTGCTTGGCGGTCCGCAGGCGGGGTTCATCGTCGGACGCAAGGAGCTGATCGCGCGCATCAACCGCAATCCGCTCAAGCGGGCGTTGCGCATCGACAAGGTCCGCCTGGCGGCGATCGAGGCGACGCTGCGGCTCTATCGCGATCCCGACCGGCTGGCGCAATTTCTGCCGACGCTGCGCCTGCTCGGCAGGCCGAAGGCGGACATCGCGGCGCTCGCGCGGCGGCTCGCGCCTTCCGTGGCGGCGGCGGTCGGTTCCTCCTTCACCATCACGGTCATCGACTGCGCCAGCGAGATCGGCTCGGGCGCGCTGCCGCGCGAAACCATTCCAAGCGCGGGCCTCGCCATCCGCCCGGCGGGTAGGCGCAGCGGCGGACGCGCGCTGATCAAACTCGCCGCTTCGTTCCGCCGCCTCGCCACGCCGGTCATCGGCCGTATCGAGGAGGGCGCGCTGATCTTCGATTTGCGCTGTTTGGAGGACGAGCCGGGCTTTGTTGCGAATCTTGCAAGACTCGAAGCCGGAGGAAGGCCCGATGCGCTGGCTTGAGCGCCTCGCGCATGGGCGCGCCAAGACCGACCTCGCGCCGGCCCATGCGTCAGACACCGCCGCTCAAATGGCCGAGGCGTTCGACGCCGCGCGAAACGGCGATTATGCGGTCGCGCTCGCGATCTGGGGACCGCTCGCGCAAACGGGCGTCGCGCGCGCGCAGAACAATGTCGGGGCGTGCTTCGCCGAAGGTCTCGGCGTTGCTCGCGATGCGGGGCTGGCGGCGCGCTGGCTGACGCTTGCGGCGCAAGCGGGCGATCCGGTCGGACAGCGCAATCTCGCCGCGCTCTGCTTCAAAGGGGAGGGGGTCGAGCAGGATTACGCGCGCGCCGCCGAGCTCTATCGCGCCGCCGCTCAGCAGGGCGACGGCCCGGCGCAGGACATGCTGAGCTGGATGCTGCTGGAAGGCGAGTGCATCCCGGCCGATGCGATCGAGGCGCGG
This sequence comes from Rhodoplanes sp., assembly GCA_049284695.1. Lineage (GTDB taxonomy): Bacteria > Pseudomonadota > Alphaproteobacteria > Rhizobiales > Xanthobacteraceae > Rhodoplanes. The sequence goes on from JBAPYK010000069.1 coordinate 17,781, forward strand.
CGCTGGGCGCTCGCGGCGGCCGAACAAGGGATCCCCGCGGCGATGACCCGCGTCGGCATGATCTATCACAATGCGATTGGCGTCGAGCGCGACCCCGGCGTTGCCGCGATGTGGTGGGAGAAGGCGGCCCTGCGCAAGGATGCCGACGCGCAGGCGATGCTCGGCGCCGCCTGCCTTCTCGGCGCCGGCGTTGCGCAAGATGGGATCGCAGCGCTCGCCTGGCTCCTGCGGGCGAAAACCGGCGGGAGCGCGCTCGCCGAGCCGTTCATCGCATCGGCGCGGGCATCGCTCTCGGGCGAGGCGATCGCCGAAGCAGAACGCCGCGCCGCCGCGCCGCTGGCTGACGCTCCCACGACCGAAGCGCCGGCGCGCCCAATACCCGAGCGCGTGTCATGATCATCGGAACGGCCGGGCATATCGACCACGGCAAGACCGCGCTGGTGCGCGCGCTGAGCGGCGTCGACACCGATCGCCTCAAGGAGGAAAAGGCGCGCGGCATTACGATCGACCTCGGCTTCGCCTACCTGCCGACGCCGACCGGCGGCGTGCTCGGCTTCGTCGACGTTCCGGGCCACGAGAAGTTCGTTCACAACATGCTGGCGGGAGCGACCGGCATCGACTTCATGCTGCTGGTAGTCGCCGCCGATGACGGGCCGATGCCGCAGACGGTCGAGCATCTGGCGATCATCGATCTGTTGGGCGTGGAGCGCGGCATCGTCGCGATGACGAAAGCGGACCTCGCCGATCAGGCGCGTCGGGGCGAAGTCGAAGCCGCGATCAGGCAACTGCTCGCGCCGACCCGCTTGGCGGACGCGGACATCGTTCCGGTCTCCGTCGTCACGGGTGAGGGCGTCGACGCGCTACGCGAGCGGCTGTTCACTGCCGCGGACGCCTTTGAACGTATTGCCGATGATCGGCGTTTCCGTCTCGCGATCGACCGGTCCTTTACGCTGGCCGGCGCCGGCACCGTCGTGACCGGGACGGTGCTGTCGGGATCGGTGACGGTCGGCGATCGTGTGCTGCTCAGTCCGTCCGGCCTTGCGGCGCGCGTGCGCGCGATCCATGCGCAGAACCGCCCGGCCGAGCGCGGAACTTGCGGCGAGCGCTGCGCGCTCAATCTTGCCGGCGACGGGATCAGCAAGGATGCGATCCGCCGCGGGGATGTCGCGCTCGACCCCGATCTGCATGCGCCGACCGAGCGGATCGATGCGGCGCTGCGCGTGCTTTCCTCCGAGGCAAAGTCGATCGGCCAATGGATGCCGGTGCGGTTGCACCATGCCGCGGCGGAGGTCGGGGCGCGTATCGTCCTGCTCGGCGACACGCCGGTTCCGCCCGGCGGCGAGGCGTGCGTTCAGCTCGTGCTCGAGCGGCCGATCGCGGCCGTTTCGGGCGATTGCTTCGTCGTGCGCGATACGTCGGCGCAGCGCACGATCGGCGGCGGCCGTTTCCTTGATCTGCGCGCGCCCGCGCGCAAGCGCCGCACGCCCGAGCGCATGGCCCAGCTCGATGCGTATGCACTTGATGATCCCGAGCGCACGCTCGAACGGCTGTTGGACATCGCGCCTTTGTATGTCGATCTCGCCGTTTTCGCGCGCGACCGCGCGCTGACCGCTGCGGCGATCGACCGGATCGCGACAAAGCTTTCGCTCATCCGCATTCCCGCGGCTCGCTCGGTGACTGCGCTCGCGCCTGCCGGGTGGATGCGCCTGAAGCGGGAAGCGCTCGCCGCGCTTGCCGCTTTCCACGCCGCCAATCCCGACCTGCCCGGCATGGGGCTGGAGCGGCTTCGGCTCCAGTTGGAGCCGCGCTTGCCGGCGCCGGCTTTCATCGCCGCGCTGCAGACCCTTGCGCGCGCCAAGGAGGTTGCGCTCGACGGCGCCTGGGTGCGGCTGCCGGGCCATGAGGTCCGTCTTACCGACAGCGAGGAGCGACTCTGGCAGAAGGTCCAGCCATTGATTGCGGGTCGCGAGCGCTTCCGGCCGCCGCGCGTGCGCGATATCGGCGCCACCGTTGGGGCTCCGGAAATCGACGTGCGGCAAATGCTCAAGCTGCTCGGGCGCTTGGGCAAGGTCGACGAGGTCGCGCATGATCATTTCTTCCTGCGCGGCACGGTCGGGGAAATGGTGGACATCGCCGTCGATCTGACGGCGCAGGAACCGAACGGCCAGTTCACCGCCGCCCAGTTCCGCGACCGGCTCGACAACGGCCGCAAGGTTGCGATTCAGATCCTCGAATTCTTCGATCGCCATGGCGTCACGCTGCGCCGGGGCGATCTGCGCCGCATCAACAAGCACCGGCTCGACCTGTTCCGCCGCCCATCGCAAGAGCAGGCCGCACCGGAACCCATGCAAGCTGGAGGAGAATCGTCCCTGGTGGGGCGTCCGGACTTCAAATCCGGGAGGGGCCGCGAGCCGGTCTTTGGTGGGTTCGACTCCCACTCTCTTCCGCCAAACTCCCGGAGCGCCGAATGACGAGGCTCGCCTTTTCTGACCCGATATCCACGGCGAACGATTTCGAGCGCTGGCTGCCGGCGGCGTTCGCCGAGATCGGCGCGTTCACCGCGCTGGTGGTGCTGGTCGATATCGGGGAGACGCGGGTGACGCCGCTCCGCTCGACCTACGTCAACGTCATCGGCGACGAGGTCGGCTGGAACGACATGGTACAGATGTTCGCAGAATCCGGCGCAGACTGGGACGGCGCGGCGTTCTTCCCGGTGACCGTGAAAGGGGGCGGGCCGCTCGACAATCCATCGGCGCGGCTGAAACTGCGCGCGCTGGAGGCGCGGCTGGCGGCGGACCGGCTGGCGCTCAACGAAGGCAACTTCTTCGACCGTTTCGGCCGACGACTGATGATCGAGGAGGTCCCGCAATGACGGACGCGGCCACGCCGAGCCTTGCGAGGGAAGCCGGCCAGAAAACCGGGCGCGCAGCGGCCACGCGGTTGCTGATCGTGTTGATGAACACCGACCCGCGCAATGTCGCGGAGCTAGGCGCGCCGTTCTATCACGCAGCGGTGGCGGCGGCGATGGATTACGAGGTCGACGTTCTCTGCACTGCGGCGGCGGGAACGCTGATGCACAAAGGCGTGGCCGAGAAACTGTTCGTCAAGCCGGGTGATGCGAAGACGGTGTATGACTGGATCAAGGAGGCGCACGAGCACGGCGCGCGCTTCTGGGCCTGCCCGGCCAATCTGGAATTGTTCGATCTGACCGAGGACGACCTGATCCCGGAATGCCGCGGCCTCATGGGCGCCGCCGCCATGATTCAGGACATCATGGAAGGCGGATGCCGCGTGCTGACCTACTAAAGCCGAGTCGGCCGGCGAAGCGAGTTTGGCGAGGATGGACGTCAGCGACTATCCGGATGACCGGTTCTACGACATGAACAACCAGATCTGGTACGAGCCGCTTGCCGACGGGACCGTGCGCGCCGGCTTCACGCCATGGGCGGCGGCGCTCATGGGCGAGATTCTCGTGTTCACGCCTAAGCGGATCGGGCGCGAATTCGAGAAAGACCGCTCGTTCGCGGTAATCGAGGGCGGAAAATGGGTGGGTACGGCACGGGCGGCCTTCGATGGCGTCGTTGTCGCCCACAACGACGACGTGATTGACCGACCTGAACTCGTCGGCGAGGACGCGTTCGGCGCGGGATGGATGCTGGTCGTCCGCCCGGCGGTGGCGGATTGGCGCGAGGGGCTTGTTACCGGGCAGGCGATCGTCCCCGCCTTTGCCGCCTGGCTCGCGACGGAAGCCTATAAGGATCGGGCAAATTGATGCAATCGCTGGTGTGCGGCGATAGACCAGACCATGCCGGTTGCGCGATGCAATAAAAATCTGATCGCGGTTTTGAATTGCGGAAAGCGCGGCGAGGCCGCATAGCAGTCAGGCACGTGACGGTGCGCGGTGATCCGGAGTCGCTATTCCGCCCCATTCCGTGCTTACGCCGCGTTCCTTACATAAAGGGCGCAGCGATCGCGTATGTACGCCGCTACCGTGCGGAACGTTGCGCATAAGTCCGTGCTTTTTCCTCGGAGGAGATCGTCAGGTCATGACCGGCCTTTCTCGTTGTCGTTACACCAACATTCGTCGCCCGGTCGCCGCGGCGCTGGTGGTCGTCCTCATCCTGTTCGGCGCGGCCGGTCGAGCGGCCGCGCGGGGACCCGACGGCATCGCCGACATCGCCAACAATGTGATGGACGCGGTCGTCAACATCTCGACCTCGCAGAAGGTCGAGGTGAGAGGGGATATGCCGCAGCTTCCGCCCGGCTCGCCCTTCGAGGAGTTTTTCGAGGAGTTTTTCAAGAACCGACGCGGGCAGGGACCCGGACCTGGCGACAACCCCCGCGAGCGCAGCACCCCGCGGCGCGTCAGTTCGCTCGGGTCGGGATTCGTCATTGATCCCTCGGGCCTCGTCGTCACCAACAACCACGTCATCTCCGACGCCGACGAGGTGAATGTCATTCTCAACGATGGCACGCGGCTCAAGGCGGAAGTCATCGGCCGCGACACGAAGATCGACCTCGCCCTTCTGCGCGTGAAGTCCGACAAGCCGCTCAAGGCGGTGCAGTTCGGAGATTCGGACAAGCTGCGGATCGGCGAATGGGTGATTGCGATCGGCAATCCCTTCAGCCTCGGCGGCACGGTCACTGCGGGAATCGTGTCGGCGCGCAACCGCGACATCAATTCGGGGCCTTACGACAACTACATCCAGACCGACGCGGCCATCAACCGCGGCAATTCGGGCGGACCGCTCTTCAATCTCGACGGCGAGGTGGTCGGGGTGAACACGGCCATCATCTCCCCGTCAGGCGGCTCGATCGGAATTGGTTTCGCCGTGCCGTCGAAGACGGCGATGCCGGTGATCGATCAACTCCGCCAGTTCGGCGAGACGCGGCGCGGTTGGCTCGGCGTGCGCATCCAGCACATGACCGACGAGCTCGCCGAAACCATGAATGTCAAGCCGCCGCGCGGCGCGCTGGTCGCCGGGGTAGACGACAAAGGTCCGGCGAAGCCGGCGGGCATTCGCACCGGCGACGTGATCGTCCGGTTCGACAACAAAGACATCAAGGAAATGCGCGATCTGCCGCGCGTGGTCGCCGACACGCCGGTCGGCAAGGATGTCGAGGTCGTCATTCTGCGCCAGGGCAAGGAGGAGCGGAAGACGGTGAAGCTCGGCCGCCTCGAGGACGGGGAGAAGCAGGCCGCGTTGGCGAGCAAGCGGAACGGAGGAGCGCCCGAGGAGAAATCGGTCGTCCAGCAGACGCTCGGCCTCAACCTTGCCAATCTCACCAGCGACCTGCGACGGCGCTACAAGATCAAGGACAGCGTCAACGGGGTCGTCATCACCGGCGTCGACGCCAACTCGGCCGCCGCCGAAAAGCGGCTCAATGCCGGCGATGTGATCGTCGAAGTGGCTCAGGAAGCGGTCGGCTCGGCCGCCGACGTTCAGAAGCGGATCGATCAGCTCAAGAAAGACGGGCGGAAATCGGCGTTGCTTCTGGTCGCCAATGCCGAAGGCGATCTGCGCTTCGTGGCGCTGACGCTGCAGTAGGAGGGCGCGCGCCGCTACAGCGATCCCATGCGAGCGCCGGCGCGCAGGAATCGCTGCGGGTCGACAGCGTCGCCGTCGACCCGCGTCTCATAATGCAGGTGCGGACCGGTGGAACGCCCGCTCGAGCCCATTCGGCCAACCACTTGGCCGATTTTCACCGACTGGCCGACCTGAACAACGATGTTCGAGAGGTGGCCGTAGCGGGTGGTCAGTCCGTGACCGTGGTCGATTTCGACCATCCGGCCGTAGCCGCCGCTCCATCCTGCCGATACGACCGTTCCGGTTCCGGTCGCGCGGATCGCTTCACCGATGTCACCGCGGAAATCGATTCCGGTGTGAAAGGCCGGGCGACCCAGGAACGGGTCGATGCGCGTGCCGAAGGTCGAGCTCATATCGATTTCGCCGGATACCGGTCGGCGGATCGGCATGATCGCAAGCGTTTTGTTCAGACGGTCGAGCTGCGTGCGGGCGAAGAGAATACGATGAACTTGGCGCTCGAATTGGTCGGCATTGACGGGCAGCTTCACCGGAACATAGGGACCGCCTACGCCTGCCTCCGCTCGCTTGGCGGGGCCGACGCCGATATCGGCGAGGACCGATCGGACCCTGCGGACCTTGGTTTCGTAGCTTTCCTCCATCCGATTGAGTGAAGCCGTCTGCCGCTGCTCGATGCGGTCGAGCGCGTTCTCCAGGCGCGCGAGCTTGCCGTCGAGTTCCGCGTTGGCGACGCCCGGCGACACGATCGCAGGCACGCGCGGGTCGAGGAATGTCTGCCGGTCGCGGCCTGCTTTCGACCGCGACGATTTGCTTGGCGTCGCCGCGGCCTCGGCGGCCGAGGAATGACGGGCGCCAGGCCGGGCAGAACCGGTTGCGCTCGGCTCGCTGAGGGAACTGAGCGCGCTCGCCCGCTGTTCCAGCACGGATTGCCGGCGAAGAACCAGGTCAAGTTTCTGGCCGACCTGTTCGGAATCGACGAGTTGGCGAGTGATGATGCGGTCGACGCGCGCCCGCATTTCCGCGAGGCGATCTTCGTAAGCGACTTGCAGGTCGGCTTGGCGCGCGATCAGTCCGGCGATGACTTCATCGTGGAAGGCGAAATAGGTCGCGGTGACGATCGACCAGCTGGCCATGATCATCAGCGTGCCGACCACCGTCCAGAACACGACCGGACCGAAGCGGACCTGACGTCCGGCGCAAGCGAGCATGTAACGTCTCGCCGCTCGGCCGCGCGCCGGGCGTGCGCCGGCCGATTCGCCATCGGGCCGCTGGCGTTGATTGTGGTTGAGGGCCGATCGGCCAAGGCTCTGGTCGGCGCTTAGTTCCCCGCCGCAAGAGGCGTCCGACGGCTCGCGATCGTGCGGGCGCGGGTTGGTTTTTCTCGGTGTGCGACCTTCGCCTGCTTGCGGCTCTGATTGGACCCGGCGGGCGCTCCGTCTGCCCTCTTGGCCTGTACGGCTATCGATCCCTCGATCGGTGTGCACGTACTTGATTCGCGGCCGAGCGGACATCACACAACTCCCCGGTCCGCCGCGCGAGGCGCTCGTGGGCGGGCCCGAGGCAGAAGAAATCAGGACGTCGTTAAAATTCCGCAAACCGGCAGGCGTTTAGTGGTCTCGGTCCAGCCATGATACCCAAGCTTCATTCGGGCCGTTGAGACATCAGAGCGCCTTCGCCGCGGCGAGGACTTCTTCGGCATGCCCTTCGATCTTGACTTTCGGCCAGATGCGCGCGACGCGGCCGTCGGAGCCAATCAGAAAAGTCGCGCGCATAATCCCCATATAGGTTCGTCCGTACATCGACTTTTCTCCCCATACGCCATAGGCTTCGAGCATGTGGTGAGTCTCATCGGTGGCGAGCTGAATGGCCAGACGATGCTTTGCCTTGAAGGCTTCCAGTTTTTTTACCGGGTCCGCAGAAATACCGAGAATGTCGGCGCCGGCCGCCGCGAACTTGGCCTTCAGGGCGGAAAAGGCCTGCGCTTCCCGGGTACAGCCGGAGGTGTCGGCCTTGGGATAGAAATACAGGACCAGCTTCCGGCCGGCGAAATCGGCAAGGGATACCTCTCCGCCGTCGTCGCGTGGCAAGCGGAAATGGGGAGCGGGGCTGCCCTCGGCTGGTTTTGCCGCCATGTGCCTTCCTTTCGTCGCTTTCCCAGCGTCTCTGTCCACGGGTCCGGAAGTTGAACTAAGTCGCTGGTCAAACAAGGATGTGCGCGCGACCCTTGAAGTGCGGTAACGCGCCTGCGGACGGGTCGCATGTCGGTTTAGCGGGTAGGGAGCGGGGCCGTCCAGCGCATGGCGGACAAGGATCGCAATCCGAGGCTCACTGCGCTTCGCAGCCTGGAGGAGAGTCTCCATCGGCATCGCTGTGGCGACGGCGCCCGAGCGGCTTCGGCGCGATCCCATAACCGCGAAGGACCGCCCGCTTTTTTGCGCTCGCGCCTGCCTCCATACTTGCAGTGGGCGCGTCCGTTTCTTCTCGTCGTTGCGACGATCTGTAGTGCCATCGTCGAATTGGTCCGTCGGCCGCTGGATCGGCTTGGACGCAGCGTCCTTGGTGTGCGAGCCAGAAGGTGGACCCGGCGCTGGTTGCGGCGGCCGGCGGTGCGCAAGGTCGCGATCGGACTGGGGGCGGCCGCATGCGTCTTCCTTATCGCCGCCACCGGGCTGTGGTGGCGACTTAACAGCGGACCGATCTCGGTCAATCTGCTGACGCCGTGGTTCGCCGCCGCCGTCGCTGAAAATCTCGGCGACCATTACCGCGTCACGATCGGCGGCACAGTCATCGAGCTCGATGAGAATAACCGGATGGCGCTCCGTATGCGGGACGTCGTGATCCGCGACGACGATGGTACGATCGTTGCGAGCGCGCCGAAGGCGGAGGTCGGCTTTGCGGCGACGAGCCTGCTTCTGGGCCATCCGCGGATCGAGAGCGTCAATCTCGTCGGGGCCGAGCTTGCATTGCGGGTGCAGAAGGACGGGAAGATCACCGTCTACGCCGGGGCCGACAAGCGGCCGATCGCAGTTTCGCCGGCGCTCGCTTCGGCGGACTCGACGCCGACGCCATTCAAGCCCGGCGCGGCCCCGCCGGCCCCGGGGACGACGGCAGACGGCTCCGGCAACAGCTTTGCCGCTCTGCTTGCTTGGATCGACAGTCTCGGGACATTAGGGCTCGACGGTGGCGATCTTGCCGAGGTGGGCCTGAAGAGCGGCAGTCTCGTCGTCGACGACTTGCGCAATGGCCGCCAGTCGCGGTTCGAGAATATCCATCTCAGCCTGATGCGGCCGCACCCGGGGGAACTCTCGGTAACTCTCGGATCGCAAGAGGCAGGCAAGCCCTGGGTCATCGTTGCGGCGATCAAGCCGTCGGGCCAGGGCTCGCGCGCGGTCCGGATCGAGGCGCGTAAGGTATCAATCGACGATATCCTGACGGCGCTGCGGCTCGGCGAAGGCCGGATCGAAGCGGATGTGCCGGTCTCGGCAAGTCTGCACGCGGAAATCGCCTCGGACGGAACGCCGCAATTCGCCAATGGTCGCATTCTGATCGGCCCGGGAGTCGTCGGCGAGGTCGGCGATAAGGACAACCGCATCGCGATCGATCGGTTTGAAGCCAATCTGGAATGGGACGCAGCGCGCCGTGCGGTCATCTCGCCCTTCCAGTTCGTATCCGGCAACACGCGAATGACGCTGGTCGCCCGTGCGGACGCGCCGCGCCAAGCCGGCGACGCTTGGGGGTTCGGACTGCGCGGCGGCAGCGTCGTCATTGCCCCGAGAAGTCCCGACGAAGACACGCTGTTGCTCAACCGAATCTCCGCGCTGGGACGGTATGACCCGGTCAATCGTCGCGTTGAGATACAGCACGCCGAAGCCGCCGGCATGGACGTGAACATCGCGATGTCGGGATTTGTCGACATCGCGACGGCGGACCCGCGCCTCGTCGTCGGCATCGCCGCGCGCGAAATGTCCGGCGCTTCGTTCCAACGCATATGGCCGCAGTTCGTCAATCCAAAGGTGCGGGCCTGGGTCTTGGAGAACATGTCCGGTGGGAAGGTGGAGCGCGTCGAAATCGCAACGAATGCGCCCATGTCGACCCTCAAGGATGGCGGTCCGCCGGTGCCGGATGACGGCCTCTCGATCGACGTCGTTGCGAACGGCACGGTCGTGAATCTGGTCGACGGCCTGCCGCCGGTTCGCGACGCGGACCTAGTTATGCGGGTACGCGGCCGACACGCGACCGTCGCGCTTGGCCGCGGCGGCGTCGAGCTGCCGTCTGGACGGAAACTTACGCTCACCAATGGTCTGTTCGAGGTGCCGGATACGCACGGCAAAGCGCCGCCGGCGCGCGTGCAGGTGCGCGTTGACGGGCCGGTTCCCGCCGCCGCCGAGCTGCTGGCCATGGATCGGCTGCGCGAAGCCTCGGGCGCACCCCTCGATCCGGCGCTGAGCCGCGGCGCCGTGAGTGCGCAGATCTCGGTCGCCATGCTCGTCGATCGCAATCCGCCGAATGGCTCGCTGAAATACAACATCGTCGCCGACGTTACGAATTTCGCCGTCGAGCGCTTCGTGATGGCGCAGAAGATCGAGGCGCAGACGCTTCGCATCACCGCCGATTCGGAAGCTTATCAACTCAAGGGCGACGTTCGCATCGCGGGCACTCCCGCCGTCGTCGAGTACCGCAAGGCGCGGGATGATCCGGACGCCGAGGTGCGTTTACAGGCCGTGTTCGACGACGCGGCGCGCAATCGCTTCGGTTACGATTCCAAGGGCGGCATTGGCGGGCCGGTCCCGATCAAGCTTTCCGGGCGGCTGGGCACGTCGCCCGAGCATGAGAATCGGCTCAGCGTCGAACTGGATCTGACGCAGGCCAAGATCGACAACCTATTGCCGGGATGGGTCAAGGCGGCCGGCAAACCGGCGCGCGCGACCTTCAACTACGCCGGCAAAGACAAGACCGCACATTTCGATGACGTCACCATCGAGGGATCGGGAGCGTCGGTCAAAGGCGGGGCCGAGATCAACAACGGCGAACTCGTAACCGCGTCTTTTCCAGTGTTCGCTCTGTCGGAAGGCGACAAGACCAATCTCAAGGCCGAACGCGGCGCCGAAGGCCCGCTCAAGGTGACGATCCGCGGCGACGTGTTCGACGGTCGCTCTTTTGTCAAGTCGATCATGGGCGGATCGAGCGCCGAGACCAAGCAGCGGCAGGCGATGGCCGATTTCGATCTCGACTTGAAGATTGGCGCGCTGGCCGGGTTCAACGGGGAAGCGCTCCGGGCGGTCGAGATGAAGCTTTTGCATCGGGGCGGACGGTTCGAGGCTTTCTCGCTCGACTCCAAGATCGGGGCCGATACGCCGCTCATAGGCGACATGCGGCCACGCGCCGACGGCGTCGCCGGCCAAGTGCTCTTTTTCGAGACCAAGGACGCCGGCGCCTTGTTCCGCTTCACCGATATTTATGCGCGGATGCATGGCGGACAGATGTGGGTCGCGATGGAGCCGCCGAACAACGAGTCGAATCCGCGCGAAGGACAGGTCAACGTCCAAAATTTCAAGGTGCGTGGCGAGCCGGCGCTCGACAAGATTGCCGCGGGTGCGCCGGGCCAACCCAACCCGGCTGTTGAATTCACGCTCATGCGGGTCGATTTCACGCGGTCGGTCGGCCGTCTCACCATCAAAGAGGGCGTGGTGCGCGGCCCGGTCATCGGCGCCACCATTGGCGGTGTGATCGATTATGCCGCCAACGAGGTGCGCATGCGCGGCACCTTTGTTCCGCTGTACGGCCTCAACAATGCTGTCGGCCAGATTCCGATCGTCGGTCCGCTTTTGAGCGGCGGCAGCAATGAAGGCCTGGTGGGCCTCACCTATGAGGTGGTCGGGACGCCGGGCAAACCGGTCCTGCGCGTCAACCCGATCTCCGCGCTTGCGCCAGGCGTGTTCCGAAAATTCCTCGAATTTCCCAGCAACGTGCCGCAGGACCAGCCCTATAGCGATAACCGGTCAGCGATCCAGTAATCACGGCCGGCGTCTAGGGCATGTACTCATAAATCCGGTTCTGTCAGCGCTTCTAAGTCAGGGTCCGCTTCGCTCCGAAAGGAGGGCCCAAAAATATGTCGGACAGCTAAAGGCGGGGCCGCGCTATTTGCGATCCCAACGAAAATTAGCAATCCGGGGATCAGCCGCAAAACTATTGCAGTCGAAAGTTATGCCTAATTTCGGGGCCTCGCAGATCGCCTGTGCCCCTGCCTCGCCAAAGCGAATGCGCCAAGTCTGTTGATCGATAGGCTTGGGCTTGGTGAAGGCGCGGCAGGTCAGCAAGGCGACATTCACACCGCGTCCCGGATCACGGACGGATGCATAGCGAATGACCTCCACTGCAGCCACGCGCGCCATCTCGGCCAGCGCCTGGCAATCGCTGTAGTCGGTAAGTTGCAGCCACTTTCGTCGATCAGCAGCGAGCCTGCCCTTCGTC
>JBAPYK010000070.1:0-3218 GCA_049284695.1 Rhodoplanes sp.
ACTTGCGGCGAGCCATGATGCTTCGCCGGGAAATGTCTAGAGCATTTTTCCGGCGAAGTGGGAACCGGTTCGCCGCAGAAAATGCGACCACTAAAGGATAACTAGAGCGAATTCCGATTCCATTGGACGGAATTCGCTCTAGTCGCCCGGATGCCGCAGGTTGGCCTTCTTGACCTGATCGAGGACCTGACTCAGGTTGTAGGACTCAGGCGCCTGCAGCGGTGGAAATTTCTCGTAAGTCATCAGGTGCTCCAACCACAATTGCTGGCCGATCGGCAGCATGTTCCAGTCATACTGGTAGGCGGTCGATGGGGCGCCGAGCGCGCCGCCCGAACTCATTGCCGTCTTCTGATTGATGCCGACGGCCTGCTCGAATGGGTCGCGCTTGATGTTCTGGACCAAGGTGAAATGGAACGGAATGAGCGGAAGAGCCCAGCCGTCGGCGCCGGGTTGCGACATGGTGTAGTACATTTTCCAGTTCTTGTAGCGCACCGCGGACGGCGTGGCGCCCGAATAGTAGAAGAAAAAGTCGCGCGCCGATTTGTCGGATTTGCCCTCCAGGTACTCGCGCTGATCGACGCCGTCGAGGGTCGTCTTGACGATGCCGGGATATTGGCCGGCCTCGATCTGCTGCTTCAGGCCATCGCCCTTTGGCCCGCCGGCGATGTCGGTCAGTGTCGGCACCCAGTCGAGCGCGGCGAACAATTCGGTCTTGATCGTGCCCGGCGCGATGACGCCCGGCCAGCGTACGAGCATCGGCAGACGATATCCGCCTTCCCACGCCTCGCCCTTCTGGCCTTTAAACGGCGTCACCCCGCCGTCCGGGAACGTGACCGCCTCGGCGCCGTTGTCGGTGGTGAAGACGACGATCGTGTTGTTGAGCTGGCCCATATCTTCCAGCTTCTTGAGGACAAGACCGACATTGTCATCGAGCTGCTTCATGCCCGCTTCGTTGAGGCCCCAATCCTTGCCGCCGGGCTCGCCGAGCATCGCCTCGTATTTCGGCGGCAGCATCGTCACGACGTGCATGCGCGCCGGGTTGTAATAGACGAAGAACGGTTTGTTGGTCCGCCGCGGATCGTTGCGATCGAGGAAGTCGATCACCTTGGCGGAGATTTCCTCGTCAATGGTGCGCGAACGATCGAGCGTCAGCGGACCCTCGTCGCCGCATCGCTGGTTCTTCGCGGTGCCGTCGGAGGACTTGCACGCGATGACCGGGCGCGGCGGCGTCAGACAAATCGTGGTTTTGGGATCGACCGCCCCGGAAACCTCCGGGAGGCCCGGCACGGGCGTGTTCTGGCAGGGCGGAGCGATGCCCTGCACAGCCGGGGTCTTGTTGATGTCGGGGAAGCTCACCTGTTGCATCGCGTCGAGGTGATAGAGATAGCCCCAGAACTCCTGAAAGCCATGCGCGGTCGGCAGCGATTCGGTGTGATCGCCCAGGTGATTCTTGCCGAACTCGCCGGTGTTGTATCCAAGATCGAGCAGGAACCTGCCGATCGAAGGCGTCCCCGGCCGCAAATAGGATGGGCTGCCGGGCAGCTGCGGCGGGATCAGGCCGGTGCGCAGTGGATACATGCCGGTGTAGAAGGCGTTGCGGCCGGAGGTGCAGCTCTGCATGCCCACATAGTCGGTGAACATCGCGCCTTCGCGGCCGATGCGGTCGATATTGGGTGTTTCTCCGACCATCAATCCGCGATGGTAGATGCCCGTCTGCATCCAACCAATGTCGTCGGCCATGATGAAGAGGATGTTCGGCTTCTGTTGTTGCTGCTGCGCCTGAGCCTGCTGTTGTTGCGGTTGCGCTTGTTGCTGTTGCTGCTGCGGCTGTTGTGGCTGAGCTTGCTGCGCTGGCTGTCGCTGTTGCTGTCGCTGCTGAGCGGTCGCCGGCGAGCCGGCTGCAGTCGCGACAGCGACCAGGGCAATCAAACAGAGCCAAATCCTCTTGGTCACACTCATCCTCTGTCGTCCTCCGCGTTTGCCGTCTGAAGCGACTCCGAGCCGTGCGCTCGAACAAGAGACCGCTTCGCCCTTCGACCGCCACCAATCAGGTTTTGCCGCGATGTCACGAGCCAATTTTTCTTCGGCATGTGAAACAGACATCGTACGAGCCTTATGCGAATTCGGCAGCGACCAGACCATCACGAACGCTTGATCGAAGGCTGCGGCTGCGGGTCTCGCAGCGTATGAACCGAGCCCAGTCCTCAACGATATTTCAACACCGTTCGGCGACCATCATCAGGAGCTCGGCAACCGATAGGCGAACCAATTTCGGCGCATGAATTATCGCATCCCTCGGCAACGCCGGGCAGGATTCAATTCCGTCGAATGTGTCTGTTCGGGCACATTCCCGCGGATTCGGATCTGCGGCCGATCATTCTTTGATTTTTACATAGGTTGGCCGCGCTTGGGTGCTTAAAGCTATGTTGCCGATAAAGCGACTTGATCTTGTTCGGGTGCGTGGAGGAGGACATGCGTCGGGCGAAAACGTGGACCGTGTCGCTGGCGTTTGCCGCAGCGGTCGCGTTAATGCCGCGGGCTTCGTTGGCGGACCAAGGCGGGGTGAGCTTCTGGATTCCCGGATTCTTCGGGAGTCTCGCCGCGGTGCCTCTGCAGCCCGGCCCCTCTCTCGTGTCGATGTATTATCACACGTCCGTCGACGCCGGCGCCCAGATCGCGCGCGCAAAAGAGATCACGATCAAGAGGATTTCGGGCGTTGTCGCCGGAGGCATCAGGGCCGGCCTGGAGGCAGACGCAGATATCGGCATGGCGATCCCCCAATACACGTTTAAGACGCCGGTGCTCGGCGGGCAGGCGACCATCGGGGCGATCGTCGCCTACGGCCGCATGAACACATCGATCAATTCGGTGCTGAGCGCCGGACTGCTTATCGAACCCTTCGCAATTCCGGGGACCGGCACGATCGTCGGGCCGTTCGGACTCAGCCGGACACGATTTGACACTGTCGGCGATTCGGTGACGGGTTTCGGCGACCTGATCCCGCAGTTCATGCTGCGATGGAATGCCGGGGTCAACAACTACATGGCCTACGTCACGGGAGACATACCGATCGGCGACTACGACCCCGCTCGCCTGTCGAATCTCGGGCTTGGGCACTGGGTGGTGGACGCCGGCCTCGGCTACACGTATTTCAACCCGCAGACCGGGCACGAATTCTCGGCGGTGGGCGGCTTCACCTACAATTTCATCAACCCCTA
>JBAPYK010000071.1:0-5011 GCA_049284695.1 Rhodoplanes sp.
CCGTCATTCTCGGTTCGCGGCCCCCTTTGGTGATGAAGAAGCAGCTGGGCGGACGCAGCCGGGCGTTCTGGTACCAGATCCGCGTCGCTGAGAACTCCCGAGAACGTGCGAATGCGCTTTGCTCGAAGCTGAGGTCAGCAGGCGGTCAATGTCTGGTCCCATTCGGGGCTGGCCCGGCGCGAAGTGTGGGTCCTCCTGGTTGAAAAAACGTACGCGGGCGCGGATCTTCATGTCACAATCACCCTCGGTCCCTCACAGGTAGGGTCGGGGTCTGGCGCGCCGGTGTAGGTCGAAGTTTGTGTTCCCTGTTGCCTCGCCCTTTCGTCTGCGAGTGTCACACCATCTCGACCATGCCACGTTTCCAGTCCCCGCCACGTCGAACGCAGCATGCGGATTTCCTCGCACTGCGCTCTCCTGTTTGTTTCGCCTCAAGGCTTATGGGACCTATCCTGCCGGAACGACTTTCGGCGGCGGTCGCCGAACCCTGTAGCCGTTGAACAGCCGCAGGCTTTCGTACAGCCACTGCCTACTCCACCGCTTCCAGCCGAAGCCCTTTCGGTTCTGAGCCCGCCCCATGTGACGCCGAATCTTCTTCTCCACCCAGTCTTTAATGAAGCTGAAGCACTCACTGGAATGTCCGACCGCAAAGTAGTTCACCCAACCGCGCAGCACCGGGTTGATTAACTGCACGACCCGGTCGACTGGTTGCGATTGGTAGCGGCGGAATACATCCTTGAGCTTCCGCAGCAGCGCCGTGCGTTTCTTGAGCTTGGGCGTGTAGTGCGCCCGCCAAACGCCCCGACGACTGCGAACGCGTCGGAAGTCGAACCCCAGGAAGCCGAAGCTCTCGCCTCGACCAAGGTCTACGTTTCGACTCTTCTCTTCATTAATCTCGACTTGTAGTTCGGCCAACTCCTCCCGAAGCCGTTTCTCTACCGCCCCCATCAGCCAGTCCTGTCGCGGGTGGGCGTCAATCAAGATCACCAGATCATCCGCAAATCTTGCGTACTCGATGTAGGTGTACTTGCCGAAGCGCGTGGTCTCTTTCGCCCGCTCCAGCATCCTGTCCACCTCGGTGAGGTAGAGGTTACTGAGCAGCGGCGAGATGACCCCGCCTTGCGGAACGCCTTGCTTGCCGTTGGCCTTGAGCATGATCTTCAGCAGGTGCAACACGTCCACATCGTCCACCCGCATTGCCACCTTCGCCAACAGCCGATCGTGCCGGACATTGTCGAAATAGCTGCGCAGGTCGATGTCTATGATTCGTGTCTTCTGCTGAACGATCGCTCGGGCCACCCGATCAACCGCATCATGCGCTGTCCGCTTGGGACGATATCCAAACGATCCCGGTTGGAAGTCTGCCTCGAAGATCGGCTCCAGTATGAGCTTGAGCGCACCTTGTACCACCCGATCCCGGATCGCCGGAATCGAAAGGACGCGGACCTTGCCCCCGTCCTTCGGTATTTCCTGCTTCCGAGCCGGTAGCGGCACATAGTTGCGCTGATTCAGTTCGTCCCGAATCTGTTCGAGGAAGCCATCTACGCCTTGCGTTTCGATGGCCTCGAAGGTGACCCCATCTACTCCCGGAGCCCCATCGTTCTGTTTGGCCAGCGCATACGCCTCGCGTAGCGTCTCCATCTTGCAGACATGGACGTACAATCCCCAGAAACGCCAGGATTTCTCAGCCTTCGCCTTGACGTATATTCTCCTCCTCAGGTCCTGCAAATTCACGGACGCCTTTGTCATCTCGTCCTTACCTCCCTGATTACCGGAGAAACTACAAACAGCAGGGCCCCTTTGCTCCGCAGACATTACTCTGCTTCATCGCTCATACGGACCCATCCGCCACCCTCTCGCCGTCGATCGATTTCCCGGTTGCGCCGGTTATACGATCTACCCTGCTCCGGTGATTTCTCTCCGGGACGAGGAGGGCTTCTCCAGTTGCTCGGCATGTCCTTGTCACCGTGCTGTCGCTTCCACCCCGCCGAGGTGAAGGTGCCGCGTCGGTCAGATTTCGGCACCCCATGCTGCCTTCGCCCTTCAGTTGCAGGCTCGGCCCTCGGATCCACTCACTTTCGAGGCCACTTGCGCGTTCACTGTCGTTACGGCCCGGTGACTCGTAATCTCCCCACCGGAGACCTTGTCGATAGGCTTCAGAGTCTTGGTTTCCCGCCACCCTGCTATCCAAACTACGGGGCGCCTGACTCTTGCCCCGGCAGGTCTGTCTCCTGCTGAACATGCTAGCCTTTACTGGACACACAACCGGACTTGAGGATCTCGGCGCTGCGGCAGACCTCCGCCACGCAGTGGAGCGCGATTGCGTCCGGTTCAAGCAAGTCCAGAAGCTCGCCGACAATGGCTGTGAGATGCTTCGCCTCCCGTGATCGCGGATCAAAAAAAATCGCGCTCACTCCGTAACGCTGGGCGCGCCACTTGTTTTCCTCCGCGATCGCCCGCGCGATGGGATCAAAATCTGCATTGAGTTCCGGGTGCTCCGAGAGATGCCGGATGAGGCAGCGGAAGATGGCTGCAATGCAGAGGGCATCTTCGAGACGCGTGCAAGCGTCGGCAATCCGCAGTTCGATCGTCGGATACCGCGACGAGGGCCGGATCGCCCACCAGATAAAGCTTGCGTCCGGAATGATCCCGGCCGCCGCCAGCGTATCGACATAGCACTGGTATTCTTCTGATGTGCGAAAGAGTTCGGGCAAGCCGGTGCGCGGCAATTCATCATAGGCCGCGAGCCGATAGCCCAGTAGCCCGGTGGGTTGGCCCCGCCAGAATGGAGACGAGGTGCTGAGCGCCAGCAAGATGGGCAAGAAGGGTATGGCGCGATACATGATTTCGACCCGCCGGTCGGGTTCGAGGATTTCGACGTGGACATGCAGCCCGCACGCATGTTGCGACGCCCCAGCATCTGCAGGTCCGCCATCACGGCGTCATAGTGTGGCGTGCGAGTGGCCTTTTGCTCGGGCCAGATGGCGAGCGGATGCGTCCCCGAGGCCACAATTCCCAGTCCGTATTGCTCTGCCACGGTCGCGATCGTGGTTCGCGAATTGGATAAGAATCTGCGCGCTTCCGCAAGGCTTTCGCAGGGCGGGGTGATTGTCTCGATTTGCGATTGAAGCAGCTCGCTTTTTACGCGGTCTCCCAGCCGGTCCTTGCATGCGCGAAAGAACTTTTTCGACATTGCCGTACCCGATCGAACAAGCCCTGACGCCGAAGGTCACGCGCATCAACCGCATCGATATCGGCATGCGGCTCGCCGGCGACACGCGGCGCTCTACGTCATTCGGCAGTAGTGCCGTAGTCTGGCGACGCGCTCACGGCTTTCAGCCTGTAAACCTTGACAGTGCGCTTTAATGCCACTTACGGAGCGCCGTCGCTCCCGGTGAACTTCACCGGCCAGATGCCGCAACTCGGATGGTACCCCCTGGTTTGGCAGCTCGGGGTTCCAGCGCCGACTTACGCGCTTTCGCGTCTTTGCGGCGAGGTCGGAAAGCTCAACGAACTTCCGTCTTGCGTGACTCCAACATGCTGCTTCCGCCTGACCGTGGCGGCGCCAGCCCACATCGTCACCGTCAGCCGCGCCGCCGAAATCCTCGGCGAGAACGAGACGCTATAAACTGACCGTGGAAACGGGAATCAAAACGATGGCAAGGAAACGCCGCCACGCAAACGACGGAGCCGAAAATCGTTCATCGTCATGCCTTCTGTCTGCAAGGCCTCGACGGGGCGCAGCTGGAGCGATCGCCTTCACTGCAAAGGATTGGCGATGACGACTCGCGCCACAAAGGGTGTCAGCACGCGCACACCGCCATGCTGTTGGCGGTCGCCTCGATCACCACTTCATTGGTCGACCGCAGGCTCTTGCCCAACCCTTCGAGGGCGGTCCGGGCCATGTCGACCCGGCCAGCATGTCGGAGGACCCCGTCTTCAAATCACCACCTCGCCAAAGGCGTGAAGCCGGACGACGCCTCGCTTGCTCCGCTCCTCCTTTCGGTCAACGCAATAGCTATGGGACAGAAGACCACCGGGTGAAAGTGCGCTTTATCGGGATCGGGTGGAATCCCGGAGTCGATCGCTCGGTGCCAGGCCCGGCAGGGACATTGCTTGCCGTTAGCGGCTCCCTTGTGAGTTCAAGGTTTGTGCAAAAGGTTCCATTTTCAGTACATCCGCGGTCAAGCGCGAGCAGGGCGCCGCTTCATTCCGTCGCCGGCTTGCTTTCCCACCACTCTAAAAATTCCTTAAAGAGCGCTTCCCGCGCATGGCTCTTCTGCCACTCCAGGAATTCCCATTTTTTCGTGTCACGGCCGCGCCGAGACAGTATCGAAATTCGGAGCCGTATCTGGCTGAGCATGGAAAATGCCCTCGCCCACGCCGCGTAAATCGGCCAAAGGCGAGCTAAGTGTCAATCAAACCGAGGAGAGCGCAACGAATTGCCGCCTGCACTCGTGTTGCAACGCCAAGCTTCCGAATCACGTTACTGATGTGAAAATTGACTGTTCGTTCGCTCACGTTCATGAGCACCGCGATGTCGGTCGACGACTTTCCCTTGGCGACCCACGTTAGCGCTTCAATCTCTCGATCGGTCAATGCAAAGTCGATCGGTGTCTGTTTGGAATGCTGCGCGAGGCGATTCCGGACGATTTCCACCAGCAGCTCAAAATCCAGTGGCTTCGTGAGAAAATCATCGCACCCCAATCGTCGGGCTTGGAGATGGCTTTCGCGACTGCCATAGGCGGTGATGAATAGGAAAGGGACATTGCGCAGCTGCCCTGCCGACTTGCGTAGCTCGCTGAGGACATCGAAGCCGCTCATGTGTGGCATATCCACGTCACATAGGATGACGTCTGGCCCTTTGGCGAATTTCCGTACGCCTTCGACACCGTCGGTTGCCACGATGGTTTCGAACCCTTCGTCCTCCAGCACTTCGACCAACAACTCGACCGTTGCAGAATCATCCTCGATGCACAGGATTTTCGGACGGTCACTCATGGCATCACGGACT
>JBAPYK010000072.1:0-10014 GCA_049284695.1 Rhodoplanes sp.
ATCGAAGAGGGGCATCTGCTACCGGATCACGTGCACATGATGATCTCGATCCCACCGAAATATGCGGTGTCGCAGGTGGTGGGCTTCATCAAGGGAAAGAGTGCGATCTACCTGGCGCGGGTCTACGCCATCAGGCTGGATAGAGGACTTCCACCTCCAAGCTGTCGATCATGCTCGGCACACCAAAAAAAGCGCGCTGGCGAGCCAGCGCGCTGCAGCCTACACCGTGTCCTTCGGGGAGCGGACCGTCAGGCGGTCTCGCGCGCAAACGTTTTCGCGCGAAGCCGCGCGATCTGCTGGCGGCTTTTCCGGATGACTTTCCGGGTCTTGGCGATTTGAGCCCGCTGCGAGGCCCAGGCGACGTTCGCACCAGACATCAAAACGAACGATTGATTGATGAGTTCTCGCGAATCGACGCAGGCGCGCCCTGCGCTATGGACGTAATCTGGCTTGCGCATTCGCTACTCCTCGATCCCGGTGGGGAGCGCGACTGGTTTCTCAGCCACTGGCGCCCGAAAAAGGCCTCCGAGATAAACTCTCCGCGCCGGGAATCGGATTTGCGACAAAAGTACGCGGGCCAGCACTCGCGGATGCGAACGCGAGTCTCGCTCTGCCCCAAGTCTGCGTTCGTGAGACAGCCCGCCTAGTCACCCCGGACCGGGGAAAACCCCCGCGGCTGATCGGCGACCCGCCGCGGCCGGAACGGCCGGCTGAGATAGGGCGAGCCCTTCAGCCCGTACCGCCACGGCTTCTCCGCGGCTTTGGTGATGCCGATGCGCGGGCCCACAGCGATTTCCCCGGGCTGCGCAGCCGTCCGCAGCACGAAGGGCGGCCCATCAAGCGGCCAGCCGTTTTGCGCGTCCGTGATCGCGAGCGCCTGACACAGCCGGCCGGGCCCGGAGCACAGAAGGTGTTCGTCCTTCAGACCACGCCGCTTTCGCATGAGCGAAAGCCCTGCCGTGGGGGCGAGGGCGCGGATCAGGACAGCGCTGGCGCTGCCCTCCGCCTCGCAGACGAAGTTCACGCACCAGTGCACGCCGTAGGAGCGGTACACGTAAGCGTGACCCGGGGGGCCGAACATGACCGCGTTGCGCGCCGTGCGTCCGACATAGCTGTGCGCGGCCGGATCGGTGTGGTGATAGGCCTCGACCTCGACGATGGTGCCCCCGACCCCATCGAACAGGAAGGTCGCGCCGATCAATTCGGGGGCGACCTCATGCACGCTGCGATCGAAAAAGCTGCGGTGGATCAGGGCGGCTTTCGTCATTCCGCGACCGAAGGCTCAGCCGCGCCCGCGATAGGGCGGCACGCCTTGATCCGGCGTCCACACACCCGCCGGGCGCCGGCCGCTCTCGAAAAAAACGTCGATCGGCATGCCGCCGCGCGGATGAAAATAGCCGCCGACCCGCAGCCAGCGGGGCTTGAGCAACGCGACCAGCCGCTTGCCGATCGTCACGGTACAATCCTCATGGAATGCAGCGTGATTGCGAAAGCTGTTGAGATAGAGCTTCAAGGATTTCGATTCGACCAGCCAGCGTCGAGGGGCGTAATCGATGACGATGGTCGCAAAGTCCGGCTGCCCGGTGACCGGGCACATCACGGTGAACTCGGGGAAGGTGAACCGCGCCGCGTAGAGCGTGTCCGGATGCGGGTTCGGCACGCGGTCGAGCTGCGCCGCCGCGGGCGCGGCGGGGAGAACGGCCGGGCGGCCGAGCAGAGGGGACCGGGATTTGCGCGCCATGAATGACTCCGGTCGTCAATCTATCGGATGATTGCAGCGCGTCCATCCGGCAGCGCTTGGAAGGTTCGCGGCGTCCTGTTAAGACACCGATCGCCAACTCGCACACAATTTCTCAGACCGGGGGCCCAATGACCGCCATCGTCGATGTTATCGGCCGTGAAATTCTTGACAGCCGCGGAAACCCGACCGTCGAGGTCGATGTCATCCTGGAGGAGGGAAGCGAAGGCCGCGCCGCCGTGCCTTCGGGGGCGTCGACCGGCGCCCATGAAGCGGTCGAGCTGCGCGACGGGGATAAGAAGCGCTATCTCGGCAAGGGCGTGACCAAGGCGGTCGAGGCGGTCAACGGCGAAATCTACGACGCGATCAGCGGCCTCGACGCCGAAGAACAGGCCAAGATCGACGAGACCATGATCAAGCTCGACGGCACGCCAAACAAGGGACGGCTCGGCGCGAACGCCATTCTCGGCGTCTCGCTCGCGGTCGCCAAGGCGGCCGCCGCCGCCAAGGAGCTGCCGCTCTACCGTTATGTCGGCGGCGTCTCGGCGCGCCTGTTGCCCGTGCCGATGATGAATATTGTCAATGGCGGCGTGCACGCCGACAACCCGATCGACTTCCAGGAATTCATGATCATGCCGGTCGGCGCGCCGAGCTTCGCCGAAGGCTTGCGCATGGGCGTGGAGGTCTTCCACACCCTCAAACAAGCCCTCAAGGATGCCGGCCACAACACCAATGTGGGCGACGAGGGCGGGTTTGCGCCCAACCTGCCATCGGCCGACGCCGCGCTCGGTTTCGTCATGAAGGCGATCGAGAAAGCCGGCTACAAGCCCGGAGAGGATGTCTGCATCGCGCTCGACCCAGCGGCGAGCGAGTTTTTTAAGAACGGCGTCTACGATTATGAAGGCGAAGGTAAAAAGCGCTCGCCGTTGGAGCAGGCAAAGTATCTGGAGGAGCTGGTTTCGCGCTATCCCATCGTCTCCATCGAGGACGGCATGGCGGAGGATGACTGGGAGGGATGGAAGGCGGTCACCGACCTTCTCGGCAAGAAATGCCAACTCGTGGGCGATGACCTTTTCGTCACCAATGTCAAGCGGCTTTCCGAGGGCATCAAAAAGGGCATCGCCAACTCAATTCTGGTCAAGGTCAACCAGATCGGCTCGCTCACCGAGACGCTTGCCGCGGTCGAGATGGCGCACAAAGCGGGCTATACCGCGGTGATGTCGCATCGGTCGGGCGAGACCGAAGACGCAACCATCGCCGACCTCGCGGTCGCCACCAATTGCGGGCAGATCAAGACCGGATCGCTCGCCCGCTCCGACCGTATCGCGAAGTACAACCAGCTCCTGCGCATCGAGGAGCAACTGGGCGAGCAGGCGCAATATGCCGGGCGGGCGGCGCTCAAGGCGCTCGGTTAGAGCATTTTCCGGCGAAGTGGGAACCGGTTCGCCGCAGAAAATGCGGCCACTAAAGGAAAACAAGAGCGAACTCCAATTCCACCGGAACGGAATTCGCTCGAGCCTCCCAACGCGTCCTCAAAACCCGAATATGCGGATCGCCGCGCCACGCGGCGGTCCGCACCGATCGGCAGCCCGCGCCGTTGGCGAGCTATCCCAGCGGCGCTTTCGCTTGTTCCTGCATGCAGAAGGCATCGTCGTTAATGCCCCCTTAACGGGGGCAGCGGCAATGTGCGGCGCATGGTCTCGCGTCCCCGACTCCGGTCGTTTCTCACCGCGCTGTGCCTGCACCTCACGGCGGCGATCGTGATCGGCTACTTCGGCGTCCACGCCTATACCGGCGACCGCGGGCTCAAGGCGCGCAAGAATCTCGATCAACAGATCGCCGAGCTCACGGCCGAGCTTGCCGCCGTGACGGCCGAGCGTGAAAAATGGCAACGGCGGGTTGCACTCCTTAAGCCCGAACGCCTCGATCCCGACATTCTGGACGAGCGGACGCGGGAGCTGCTGAACTACGTTCACCGTCGCGACCTTGTCATCATGACCGGCGCACGGTGATCGTCCGCCGCCCCGCGGCCCGCCGGCCCACCCTTGCAGAGAACGCCCCGGCGCTTCACATGAGATAAGCTCTAAGGCCAGGGGCCGTGCTTTCGCGGCCACGCAATTTGGGCTAATGGGGTAATCCCTTCGACCCTGACAGGATGACCATGGCCGTTCAGAAAAAAGCCGCGGAGGCGTCCGAACGCGTACCGCTTGCGCGCTCGTCCATCGTGCCCGTGGATGAAGGTCCGGTGCCCGAGCTTGGCAAGGAATTGGAGCTCAAGGCCTACGGCGAGATGCTGCTGATCCGGCGCTTCGAGGAGAAGGCGGGTCAGCTCTACGGGATGGGACTGATCGGCGGCTTCTGCCACCTCTACATTGGTCAGGAAGCCGTGGTCGTCGGCATGCAGATGGCGATGCGCAAGGGCGACCAGGTCATCACCGGCTATCGCGATCACGGCCATATGCTTGCTTGCGGCATGGACCCGAAAGGCGTCATGGCCGAACTGACCGGGCGGCGCGGCGGCTACTCCAAAGGCAAAGGCGGCTCGATGCACATGTTCAGCCGCGAAGAAAATTTCTATGGCGGGCACGGCATCGTCGGCGCCCAGGTCTCGCTGGGCACCGGGATTGCCTTCGCCAACCGCTATCGAAAGAATGGCTTTGTCTGCCTCACTTATTTCGGCGACGGCGCGGCCAACCAGGGCCAGGTCTATGAAAGCTTCAACATGGCGGCGCTGTGGAGTCTGCCCGTGCTCTACATCATCGAGAACAACCGCTACGCCATGGGCACCTCGGTCGCCCGGGCGTCCGCGCAACCCGACCTTTCGAAGCGCGGCGCCTCGTTCAATATCCCGGGCGAGCTTGTTGACGGGATGGACGTGCGGACGGTCAAGGCGTCCGGCGAGCGGGCGATCGCCTGGTGTCGAGAAGGCAACGGCCCGTATATTCTCGAGATGAAAACCTACCGCTATCGCGGGCACTCGATGTCGGACCCGGCGAAGTACCGCACGCGCGAGGAGGTGGAGAAAGTCAAGATCGAGAGCGATCCGATTGAACACGCACGCGCGCGCATCCTCGCCAACGGCTGGGCGTCCGAGGATGAATTAAAGAAGATTGACGCCGACGTTCGCAAGCGCGTCAACGATGCGGCCGAATTCGCCACCTACGATCCGGAGCCGGATCCCTCCGAACTCTACACCGACGTGCTCCGCTGAAGGCGACCGGTGGGGGTCTTCCCCGCGGTGGGCGGCCGTTGCGCTTTGGGAATGCTGTGAACGAGAGCCAGAAGCTTCGGCGGCTCCGGTGAGCCGATGACGCGCAACCTAGGGGTCGGAAACGACGATGCCAGTTCAGGTGCTGATGCCCGCGCTATCGCCCACCATGGAGAAGGGCAATCTCATCAAATGGGTCAAGAACGAGGGCGACAAGGTCCAAGCCGGCGACGTGATCGCCGAGATCGAGACCGACAAGGCGACCATGGAAGTCGAGGCGGTCGACGAGGGCACCATCGGCAAGATCTTGGTGCCTGCGGGAACCAATGACGTCGCCGTCAACACGCCGATCGCCGTGATCCTCGCCGACGGCGAGGATGCCTCCGCCATGAAAGCCGGCGCGCCGGCTGCAGCGCCGAAAGCGGAAGCTCCTGCCGAACAGATGAAGGCCGCGCAATCGGCGCCTCCTGCCGCGCCGACGCCGGCAGCGGAAAAGGTCAAGACGCCGGCAGAGCCGGCCTCAGCGGCGGCGACGCCGCCGAAGCCGCAGGCCGAGCCCGAGCCCGAAGCCCTTGAAGAGGGCGTTGAACTCGTGGCGATGACCGTGCGCGAAGCCTTGCGCGACGCGATGGTCGAGGAGATGCGGCGCGACCCCGACATTTTTGTCATGGGCGAGGAGGTGGCCGAGTATCAAGGAGCCTACAAGGTCACGCAGGGCATGCTGCAGGAGTTCGGGCCCGAACGGATCGTCGATACGCCGATCACCGAGCACGCTTTCGCCGGGCTTGGCGTCGGCGCGGCGCTCGCCGGGCTGAAGCCGATCGTCGAGTTCATGACCTTCAATTTCGCGATGCAGGCGATCGATCAGATCATCAATTCGGCAGCGAAGACGCTCTACATGTCGGGCGGACAGATGGGCTGCTCGATCGTCTTCCGTGGACCGAACGGCGCGGCGGCGCGCGTCGCCGCCCAGCATAGCCAGGACTACGCGTCGTGGTATTCGCACGTTCCCGGGCTGAAGGTGATCGCGCCCTATTCGGCGGCCGACGCGAAGGGCCTGCTCAAATCGGCGATCCGCGATCCCAATCCGATCATCTTTCTCGAAAACGAAATCCTCTACGGCCACTCTTTCCAGGTACCCAAGCTCGACGACTACCTCGTGCCGATCGGCAAGGCGCGGATCTTGCGGCCAGGTACGGACGTCACCATCGTCTCCTGGTCGATCGGCATGACCCATGCGCTGAAAGCGGCGGAAGAGCTGGCGAAGGCTGGCGTCGAGGCGGAGGTCATCGACCTGCGCACGCTGCGGCCGATGGACACCGAAACGGTCGTCGCCTCCGTGAAAAAAACCAACCGTTGTGTCGTGGTGGAGGAGGGCTGGCCGCAGTCGGGCGTGGCCGCCGAGGTTGCGATGCGCATCATGGAGAACGCCTTCGATTATCTCGATGCCCCGGTCGCGCGTGTCTCCGGGAGGGACGTGCCGATGCCTTATGCCGCTAATCTGGAAAAGCTTGCGCTGCCCACCGTCGACGACGTCGTCGCCGCCGCGCGCGCGGTCAGTTACCGGTAACGCCCATGCCGCCGTCATCCGACAAACCGATCTACGATGCGCTCGCAATCCCCAATGAGGCGGTCGCCAATGGCGGCGTGGAGATTCTCCGCGCTGGCCTGATCGACGACGAGCTTTACGTGACCGCGCGCCACGCCTTCAAAGACCCGGCGCAATGGGGCGAGGTGCTCGCCGATATCACGCGGCGGCTTGCGCTGCTCTATTCGATGGAAACCGACCTCAGCGAGGCGGAGGCGCGCATCGAGATCGAGGAGGCCTACGCCGCCGAAATGGGCGCCGCGGTGGTTCCGGACCAGGCGTCCGCTCCGGCGGGTGCCGCCGAAGGCGCGCCGCGACCGAAGCGCAAAGCACCGTCCGCCGCGCGGCCCCGTCGCAAGCGTGCTTCGCCGCCGCCCTCCGAGTCCGAAGGCTAACGTCCCGCGATCCTGCTTGCGCAGCGGAAAGCTCTTGCCATGCCGAT
Organism: Rhodoplanes sp.; assembly: GCA_049284695.1. Taxonomy (GTDB): domain Bacteria; phylum Pseudomonadota; class Alphaproteobacteria; order Rhizobiales; family Xanthobacteraceae; genus Rhodoplanes. Next base: position 6,977 of record JBAPYK010000072.1, read on the forward strand.
CAATATCCTCATGCCGGCGCTGTCGCCCACGATGGAAAAGGGCAACCTCGCCAAGTGGCTGAAGAAGGAAGGCGACACGGTGCGGTCGGGCGACGTCATCGCCGAGATCGAGACCGACAAGGCGACGATGGAATACGAGGCGGTCGACGAGGGCACGCTGGCGCGCATTCTGGTGCCGGAAGGTACCCATGACGTGCCGGTGAACCAGCCGATCGCGGTGCTGGCGGTCGAAGGCGAACCGTTGGCGGCGGTCGCCGAGGCTGCGCTACAAAAGCCGGCGGCCGGTTCCCCCTCGCCCGGCGCCGCCGCCGCAGCGCCGGCCTCTCCCCAGCGGGGAGAGGCAAAGGGTGGTCAGCCGGCCAAGGCGGAAGCAAGAGCAGCCGCGTCCACCGCCTCTGAAATGATCGCCGCCGCCGTGACCACTTCTTCCCAAGCCGGCTCTCCGACCTCTCTCCCGGGGGGAGAGGTCGCCGCACGAAGTGCGGCGGGTGAGGGGGGAGTCGCGCCGAAAAGCAATGGGGCAGCAGGGCGCGTCTTCTCCTCGCCGTTGGCGCGGCGTCTCGCCCGCGAAGCCGGCATCGAGTTGTCGCGCGTCGAAGGGTCGGGCCCGCACGGCCGGATCATCGCGCGCGACATCGAGCAGGCGAAACAGGGCAGGGGGCTGCGCGCGCCCGCAGCGGCCGCCGCGCCGCCGCCCGTGCTCGCGCCCTCGGACGAGGCGATCCGCGCGCTCTACGAGGCGGGCTCCTACGACTTCGTGCCGCACGACCAGATGCGCCGCATCATCGCGCAACGCCTGGTGCTGGCGAAGCAGACGATTCCGCATTTCTATCTCACCGTCACCTGCACCATCGACGCCCTGCTGCACGCGCGCGAGGAGATCAACGCCGCGGCGCCCAAGGACAAGGACGGCAAGCCCGCCTGGAAGCTCTCGGTCAACGACTTTGTCATCAAGGCGCTGGCGCTGGCGCTGATGCGGGTGCCGGAGGCGAACGTCACCTGGACCGACGCCGGCATGCTCAAGCACAAGCACGCCGATGTCGGGGTCGCGGTCGCCATTCCCGGCGGGCTGATGACCCCGGTGGTGCGCAAGGCGGACACCAAGGGCCTCGCGGCCATTTCGGCCGAGATCAAGGACTTCGCTGCGCGCGCCCGGACGCGGCGGCTCAAACCCGAGGAGTACCAGGGCGGCGCGACCGTCGTCTCCAATCTCGGCATGTACGGGATCGAAGAATTTGCCGCCGTGATCAACCCGCCGCACGCCACCATTCTCGCGGTCGGCGCCGGCGAGGAGAGGGCGGTGGTGCGTAACGGCAAGATCGAGGTCGCAACGCAGATGAAGGCGACGCTATCGACCGACCACCGCGCGGTCGATGGCGCGCTCGGCGCCGAACTGATCGGTGCGTTCAAGACGCTGATCGAGCATCCGGTGCTGATGGTGGTGTGAGTGCGCCGTCGCGCTCGCGACCTCAAACTCGTTTTCCACGAGGCGATATGGCTGACACCTCTTTCGACGTTCTCATCATCGGCTCGGGCCCGGGCGGCTATGTCACCGCCATCCGCGCGGCACAGCTCGGCTTCAAGACCGCGATCGTCGAAAAGAGCCACCTCGGCGGCATCTGCCTGAACTGGGGCTGCATCCCCACCAAGGCGCTCCTGCGGTCGGCAGAGATTTACAATTATCTCAAGCATGCCAAAGAGTTCGGTCTGTCTGTTGACAAGCTTAGTTATGATCCGGGCGCGGTCGTGAAGCGCTCGCGCGCGGTCTCCAAACGCCTCAACGACGGCGTCGGCTTCCTCATGAAGAAGAACAAGGTCGCGGTGATTTGGGGGGAGGCCGCGATCGATGCGCCCGGCAAAGTCACCGTCAAGCCCACCAAGGCAGATGCGCCGAAGGGCGCGCTCGGCCCCGGCGCCTATGAGGCGAAGCACATCATCATCGCGACCGGAGCGCGGCCGCGCGTGCTGCCCGGCCTCGAGCCGGACCGCAAGCTTGTCTGGACCTATTTCGAGGCGATGGTGCCGGAGGCGATGCCGAAGTCGCTGCTGGTCATCGGCTCGGGCGCGATCGGCATCGAGTTCGCTTCGTTCTACCGGACCCTCGGCGCCGAGGTGACCGTGGTCGAGATCCTGCCGCAGATCCTGCCGGTGGAGGATGCGGAAATCGCAGCCTTCGCCCGCAAGCAGTTCGAGAAGCAGGGCATCAAGATCATGACCGGCGCCAAGGTGACCAAGCTCGACAAGCAGGCGAACGGCGTCACCGCGACCATCGACGACGGCAAGGGCGGCACGCAGACGCTCAGCGTCGATCGCGTCATTTCCGCGGTCGGCGTGGTCGGCAATATCGAAGGGCTGGGGCTGGAAAAGCTCGGCGTGAAGACCGACCGCGGCACCATCGTTATCGACGGCCAGTGCCGCACCAACGTGCCCGGCATCTACGCGATCGGCGACGTCGCGGGGCCGCCCATGCTCGCGCACAAGGCCGAGCATGAAGGCGTCATCTGCGTCGAAGCGATCACGGGGCTCGATCCGCACCCGCTCGACAAGCGGCTGATCCCGGGCTGCACCTATTGTTATCCGCAGATCGCCTCGGTTGGGCTCACTGAAGCGGCAGCGAAGGAGCAGGGCCATGACATCCGCGTCGGGCGCTTTCCGTTCGCCGCCAACGGCAAGGCGATCGCGCTCGGCGAGGACCAGGGCATGGTCAAGGTGGTCTTCGACAAGAAGACCGGCCAACTCCTCGGCGCGCATATGGTCGGCGCCGAGGTGACCGAATTGATCCAGGGCTATGTGGTGGCGATGAACCTCGAGACCACCGAGGAAGAGCTGATGCACACCATCTTCCCGCATCCGACGCTGTCGGAAATGATGAAGGAAGCCGTGCTCGACGCCTATGGCCGGGTGTTGAACGCCTGACGCCGGGAACGGGCGCGGCGCCGGCACGTTCTCGGGAGGCGCGCCACGCCTCCGCCTCACTGGGGGCCGAAGCTGCCGAAAGTCGTCCCCGAAAAATCGCAGGTCGCAGCCATGTTGCGTTC
>JBAPYK010000073.1:0-2771 GCA_049284695.1 Rhodoplanes sp.
TAGAGCCGCGCCAGATCCCGGACGAGATCCGGCAGATCGTTCTCGGCGCTTGCGATGATCGCGGCGAAACGGGCGACGTTCCCTAGCCCTTGGGGCACGAGATGGCCGTGTTCGGCCAGATGGCCGCGAAGCGCGTTGGCCAACTGCGTGCGCTGCCCGATCAGCATTTCCCGGGTGCGGAACAGCATGGCGCGCGCCTGCTGATCGGCAGATTTGACAGCGACCGTCCGCATCGTCGGCCGCTGCGCCGCCTCAACGATCGCTTCCGCGTCGGCCGCGTCGTTCTTCTGACGCTTGACGAACGGCTTCACATAGACCGGAGGAATGAGCCGCACCTCATGCCCTTGGGTGACGAGGACCCGGCCCCAATAGTGGGCTGTCGCGCAAGCTTCCATCGCCACAACGCATCGCGGCAGCTTCGCCATCACCTCAACGAATTTCGAGCGCGACAGCTTGCGACGGAAGACCACACTGCCGTCGCCCGCCGCCGCATGCAATTGGAAAGCATGTTTTGCGAGATCGACGCCGATGATGTTAACTTCTGTCATGGATGCCTCCTCTTCTGCTGGCTGACTCATCATCGCCAGCTTGGCACATGTGATGCCGTCGGGAGGGGGCATCCACCCCATCAAAAGGGACCCCCCTTTGGACAGGAGAAGGGGAGCAAGCCGCGAGCGAGCGCGCCTTCATGGAGCGCCGTAGCGAGCGAGCGGCTTGCGGTGGTCAGGCGCGGCTTTTGAAGCGCCAGCTATCGTTGCCGGTCTCGACGATGTCGCAGTGGTGAGTGAGGCGATCGAGCAGTGCGGTGGTCATCTTGGCGTCGCCGAAGACGCTCGGCCATTCGCCGAAGGCGAGATTGGTGGTGACGATGATCGAGGTGCGCTCATAGAGGCGGCTGATCAGGTGGAACAGCAACTGGCCACCGGATTGAGCGAAGGGAAGATATCCAAGTTCGTCGAGCACGACGAAGTCCTTGCGGGTCAGGTAATCGGCAGTTCGGCCCTGGCGGCCATTGCGGCTCTCGGCCTCGAGCCGGTTGACGAGATCGACGACATTGTAGAACCGGCCGCGGGCGCCGGCGCGGATGCAGCTTCGCGCAATGGCGATGGCGAGATGCGTCTTGCCGGTTCCGGTTCCGCCGACCAGCACGACGTTGCGCTGCTGGGCGATGAAGCCGCCGCCGGCGAGGTCTTTGACCAGGGTCTCGTTGATTGGCGTGCCGGCGAACTTGAAGTCGGCGAGGTCTTTGGCGAGCGGCAGCTTGGCGATGGTGAGCTGGTATTTGATCGAGCGCGCCTGCTTCTCGTTGACCTCGGCCGTGAGCAGGTCGCCGACGACCCGCTGGGGTTCGTGCTGGCGTTTGACGGCGGTCGCCATGATGTCATCGAAGGCGGCCTTCATGCCGTAGAGCCGCAGCTCGCCCATGAGGTCGAAGATTTGGGTGCGTTCCATCGAAGGGTCCTCCACGCGCTGTCAGGCCGAGTGGTGCCCGGTCGGCCGCCCGGACAGCGCGCTATTCAAGGGTGGAAGCGCGGGCGGACGCAAAACCGGGTTCCACTTTTGCGGCCCGCGCTCGCAGGCTGTCGTAACGGGCGCAATCGGGAACAGGCGCATGGCGCAGAGTGAGCGCGGCCGGCGTGACGATGGTGATCGCCGGGCCGGGATCGCGCCGGCGGGCGAGAATGTTGAGGACGACGTCGGCGGAGTGGACGCCGTGGGCGAGCGCTTCGGCACAGGCCGCTTCGACCGCCGGCAGCCCGTCGGTGAGCACCGCGACCAGGATGTCGACCATCTGCCGATCGCCGTCATCGGCCCTGGCCAGCTTGCGCCGCACCCGCTCCATGGCGGCCGGCAGCACCCAGTCCTTGAACGGGGCGCCGTTGCGCAACGCGCCCGGCTTGCGGGCGAGCACCGGCACGTAATGCCAGGGATCGTACACCGTCGCGCCGCGGCCGAAGGCGCGCGGATGCTCGCCGACGATCCGTCCGTCCTGGCGGATGACGATGCGATCGGCGTAGGCGTGGATCTCGACCGGCCGGCCAACGGCGCTCGCCGCCACCGAGTATTTGTTGTTGTCGAAGCGGACCAGGCAGGTCTTGGACACCGAGGCCGGCACGGCGTGGAACCCATCGAAGGGGCCGGCATAGGGAACGAGCTTCGGCCGCTCCGCCTCGAACGCCTCCCATATCGTCTGCTCGCTCAGCTCGGGATGACGATGCGCTTTGGCGTAGGCGATGCACTGATCCATCAGCCAGGCGTTCAGTTCGTCGTAGCTCTTGAACCGCAGCCGCGGCGTGAAGAACCGTTCGCGCACCAGCCCGACCTGGTTCTCGACCTGCCCCTTCTCCCAGCCGGACGCCGGCGTGCAGGCGACCGGATCGACCAGATAATGACTGCACATCTGCAGGAAGCGGCGATTGTAGAGCCGGTCCTTGCCGACGAAGACCGTTTCCACCGCCGTCTTCATGTTATCGTAGATGCCGCGCCGGCAGGCTCCCTTGAAGAAGGCGAACGCCCGATCGTGCGCATCAAACACCATCTCCTGCGTCTCGCGCGGATAGGCGCGCACGAACAGCATGCGGCTGCGGCAGAGCCGGACATGGGCGACCTTCACAGTGATCGTCACGCCGTTCAGCACGACGACCTCGTGGCTCCAGATCCCATGGAGAGGTGGATAGCGACCGACGCTCTGGCAGAGTGAGGTTGCGAACCACGCACTCTGGAGATGACCATGTCGACCGAAGCCGACCGAGCCGAAGCGCCAACCGCTA
>JBAPYK010000074.1:0-1721 GCA_049284695.1 Rhodoplanes sp.
CAGCGCAACAGCCGCGAGGAGAACGAGACCGTGAAGCGCGGCGAGACGCCGCCGGCGTGGGAGGAGAAGCCGGCGAAGAACCGGCAGAAAGACAAAGACGCGCGCTGGACCAAGAAACACGGCAAGATGGGGTAACGGGCGCGGTTGGGGCCCGCAAGCCGCTCGCTCGCTACGGCGCTATGGGTGGCGCGCTCGCTCGCGGCGTTGCGGGAACTGGCGGTTAGGTGGTCGTCCCTCAGAGTGATGGTGTCGAAAACGGAGTCGGGCGAGCCCGCTCCAAGCATCATCGAGAGACGACCATGACATACTATGCAGGAATCGACGTGTCGCTGGAATGCTCGAGCGTGTGCGTGGTGGACGCGACTGGCAAGATCGTCCTGGAGGCCAAGGTGGCGAGCGAGCCTGAGGCGCTGATCGGCTGGTTCGGCGCACTCGGTTTGACGCTCGAGCGGATCGGGCTGGAGGCCGGACCGTTGTCGCAATGGCTCTACGCGACGATGCGGCAGGCAGGACTTGCGGTCGAGCTTTTGGAGACGCGGCACGTACGCGATGCTTTCAAGGCGATGCCGGTCAAGTCGGACCGAAACGATGCGCGTGGGATCGCCCAATTGATGCGGCTCGGCTGGTTCAGGCCGGTGCACTGCAAGTCGCTGGCGGCCCAGGAGGTGCGCGCGCTGTTGACGGCGCGCAAGCTGGTGCAATCGAAGCTGTTCGACGTCGAGATGTGCTTGCGGGGTATTCTGCGCGGGTTCGGCCTGAAGGTCGGCCCCACCACGCCGCCCCGGTTCGGCGAGCGGATCAGGGACCTGGTCGCCGGTCATGCGACCCTGGAGGTGGTGGCGGCAGCGCTTCTGGCGGTTCACGAGACGTTGCGGCGGGAGTTCGACGGCTTCGAGAAGCGGGTACGGTCGATGGCGCGGGCGGACGCCAGGGTCCGGCTGTTGATGTCGGCGCCCGGCGTCGGGGCGATCGTAGCGCTTACCTATGTCTCGGCGATCGACGATCCGGCGCGGTTCAGGTCGTCGAAGGACGTCGGAGCGCATTTCGGGTTGACGCCGAAGAAGTACCAATCCGGGAAAAGGACGTTACCGGCGGGATCACGAAGATTGGTGACACTTCGGTACGAACCGCACTCTACGAGGCCGCGCACATCACTCTGACCCGCCCGATCAAGGGTGGTGGCCTGAAGAGCTGGGCGATGAAGCTCGCCAAGCGCGCCGGGATGAAGAAGGCCAAGGTGGCCCTCGCCCGCAAGCTCGCCGTCGTGCTGCATCGCATGTGGGTCGATGCCACATGCTTCGTCGCCGACAAGGTACATCGTCCCGCATATGCGGCGGCCTGAGAGGAGAAGGCATTACGGTTTCCGGGAGGAGCACGACACCAGCCTTCCCGAAGCGGAGTCCCGTCGCCGGGACGATGGATCAGGTCAGGCCGTAAAAAGCTCAGTGGCTCTCATGACCACGCGTATCAAGATTGGCCGACCTCATCCACTCAGACCCCATCAGGTGGCGGCCATGCGCCGACCCCGGACAGAAGCGTGAACCGGCGACAGGATGATGCGAGAAAGGGATTGACACACCACGGCCCGTTACAGAAGAGCTTTTTCGGTTACAAGAACCACGTGAACGCCGACAAGACCCACAAGCTGATCCGGGATTACGAAGTAACCGACGCCGCCGTGCACGACAGCCGCGTGCTGGAGACGCTGCTCGACAAGACCA
>JBAPYK010000075.1:0-5700 GCA_049284695.1 Rhodoplanes sp.
ATGACGACGGTCGGCGCAGCCTCGGGCTTATCGCGCTGGCCGAAAACCTGCCAGCGCAGCGCCGTGAGCACGTCGATGGAGAGGCCATGAGCGATGTCTGTCGCTGGCGATGCGAACACGAGCCCGGCCACGAGAGCAATGACAAGCGCCGCAAGCGCATCGCGCCTACGCAACCGGCTCACACGCGATACGGCTTGGTAACCGGACACGTGCTATTCGAGACGGACAAGCCGGCCAATAACCGGCGTTGCACCGGGCTTGGCCCCAGGATCGATGTTGAAGATGATCTCCTGCCCTCCGAGACGCGCCAGGTAACTTGCGCCGGGGGTCAGCGCTTTCCCAGTCTTGGCGAAATCGTAGAACCTGCCGCGTAGGAGCGAGTTTTTCCCGACCATCACTTCATGCCGTTCGCCTTGCTTATCGAGACGTTCGACCACCAGCCTACCAGGACCCTTAACTTCCAAGATCGGCGACAGCCCGTAGATCGTCACCTGCGGCAGGACTGCTGAGCGCGAATTCGATAGGCTGCGAAAGTCCGTGCCGGCGCCCTCGCGCGTTTTTCGATCGGCAGCAGCATACTGGCCGCTCCCGTCGCAGTCGACCTTGACGCGTTCGATTAAGCCCTCACGGACCGTGCTTTGCTCCGCGCCGACCAGCACGGTTCCGCCGGTGATCGTTTCGCGCCAGCACGAGGTCATGTAGCCGAGCACGATTGAGTCCTTCGGCCTGAGCTTGATCACCTTTCCGGGCGCGACATAGTCCATGAACTCGACGCCGGAGGGCTTGCCCTTCACCTCCTCGACAACCGCAACCGGCGTCTGAGCCGGGGCCGTCATCATGAAGCCCAGTGATCCTATGACCCCAAGGGCCGCCGACAGAATGCCTCGCATCGCGGTATCTTTCGAGAGACGAGCATTTCCTCTTACGAAGAGTATCGCATTTGATCTAGGGCGCGTACTCATTAATTCCGTCGGGCACGAATGTCCGCAGCGCATCTCGGACTCGACTCGGACCCAGCCCCAATGGCGCAGAAGTGCTACAACCCGACATTCTCAACTGGTGGCCGGCCCGAGCAAAAAATCAAAAAAAGTGCTGCCAGTACCGTTTATTTAGTATGGTCCAAGAGGTCACGAACATGAACAAAATTGCAAACCGGAGGCCGATCGCACGCTGCTGCGCGCCGCTCTGATTGATGAAATCTTGATCGATGGCAGACAAATCCTCTCGGCGCTTTCCAAGCCACCTCTGTGCCTGCGCCAGCGCGAAGCCCATCAGCAGGGTGTCACCCCGTAACCAATACTGACCAAGAAGCCGGCTGTACCAGACGATGACGCCAATTACTCCCGCCATGGCCAAAAGCATCACGAGCACCGCTATGGACGAGCTGTGGTAGCGTGCGACGATGGGGTGGACCGCGAATACGCTCGTGAGATAGCCCAGCAGAGAAAAGCCAAGAACGCTCACCATTCCGACGACTCTCGGGGGGTCTTTGACGGACATCGCTTGCCACGCGCGACGTGCGGCGCCGGCAAATTCGATCTCTCATCTCGGACGGGAAAAACCCATTTTCCTGATGCCGATTTTTTCGGGGCCGAGAAAAAAATCCGTCCGTGAGACCCCGCGCGGTTCGGACCCCCGATCGCGCGCAGAGATTTCATTCCCCCTATCCCTTCATCAATCGCTTCTCGCGCTCCCTTGCCGTCTTCAGCGAATGATGAGCGGAAGGCGCATCGCGCTCGCCCCTTGAAGGCTCGCGCTTGCATCTGAGCTTTGATGAAGCAAGCGCCGTGCGCGAGGGATGCGACGCCTCCGATTTGCGCCGGTTGTCACATCACATTTCCTTGTGCGGTAGCTTGCAGCAGAGCAAGCCGTTAATCGCCAAGCTATTTCGGAGAGAGACGTTGCGCTAACTCATGCGCCGTGCTGATTTCACTTGACGGATTTTCATTGCAGAACGTCCGATTCTTAAGCAGAGTTGCGCGCCTACGCCAACGGATGTGCTCGTCCCACATCCGCAACTCGCCGAAAGCCGACGACCGACCAGCGACGCTCTGTGCCATATGCGGGCATTCTTGCAATTGCGAAATAGATTTACTCGATTTCGTCGTTTCCGATAGCATCGGCGGTAGAACGACAAACCCCGGGCGATGGCATTCGCCGGGTGCGGAGGAGTCCGGGGTAAGGGGTCAGCGGCGATGTCTATCCGGGATGCTTTCATCGCGAGCTTGCTTGGAATTTTTGGGTACACAAGCATGGCTTGTGCCAACTCTTGCGCGAATGTGGCGCGCCTGGGGTGAGGGCGCTTCGCATCCGCCAGGACGAAAGCCAACAAAAAAACCCGGCTCAGAGTGTGCACGCCGGGCCAACGTTCGGACGCTATGTTAACGGCCTGCGGGGTATTTCCTCAACTCCAGTGTTCTAATAAGATACAGAAATATTGGGAGGCGGTTATGGCGTTGGTAGGTCGCACGAATTTTTCCAGCGGGAGGCAGCCAAGTGAATCGAAGACACTGAAGACACTTACTTGCCCAGAAATTGCGAGATGTAGCAGGCCGAAACATTAAGGCGAAACGAGCTATGCGGCAAACTGTGTGGCGATTGATTGAAGGCGGCACACCATGACGCTGTGAGGTGTTATCTTGTTTCAGCGCCTCGGATGCGCTTGGTGTCAGGAGCAATTCTCAGAGTGGTGAGCCCGCAAGAAAGGGACGCTGTGTTGTGGTGAACGACACAAGGCAATCATTCGATCCGAAATCTTTTCTCGCCAAGGTCGGCGATGGACGGAGCGTCGAAAAGTACCGCAAGGATCAGATCGTTTTTTCACAAGGCGATCCGGCGGATGCAGTCTTCAACATCCGAAAGGGCAAGGTCAAGGTTACCGTTGTTTCGGAGCAAGGCAAGGAGGCAGTCGTCGCGCTTCTCGGAGGCGACGATTTCTTCGGCGAAGCCTGCCTGGCCGGACAGGCGACCCGCATCGCGACGGTCGCGGCAATGACAGACGCCGTCATCATGAGACTTGAGAAAGCTGCCATCGTTCGCCTGATCCAGACCGAGCCGGCGTTTTCCGAGATGTTCATTGCTCACCTGTTGGATCGGACCATCCGCGTGGAAGCTGATCTGGTTGATCAACTGTTCAATTCGAGTGAGAAACGGCTCGCGCGGCTGCTTCTGTTGCTGGCGAATTTCGGCAAGGAGGGAAAGCCGGAACCGCTGATCGCCAAGATCAGCCAGGAAACGCTTGCCGATATGATCGGTACCACGCGCTCCCGCGTCAGCTTTTTCATGAACAAATTTCGCGAGTTGGGCTTTATCGATTATAACGGCGGCATAAGTGTCCATAGTTCATTGTTGAATGTGGTCCTGCACGATCAGCCGCACATTAAAACGTAAGTGTGAGCGGCCAATCCGGCGTCCCGTCCTCTCCGCGGGGATCACCGCGCCGCTGATCGAAGACGGCGAAACACTTACGCGGGGCTATGCTGACCGGGGCCGCAGGGGGCGCGATGATCCGCGAGCCCGCTTCAATGTGAGCAATTTTGCACAGTTTTTTTGATTCCAAGGTGCTTTCTTGGATAGAGGACAGCGTGCCGCTGCTTAAGGCGCTTGGCGATGTCGCTGAGGAAAGAGATATTTGTGCGCCTGCCGCCCAGCGGTCAAGTCGATGATTGCCGTTTGACGTGAGCAAAGGGGACCGGCGTTTATGCCTCGAATTCTTATCTCGGACGAGCAAGGTGTTTATAGCACCGGCTTGTGCATTTTAATTACGAAGAGAATACCGGGTTCTAAGGTGGCGGAGGCGAGCAGCCACGCCGACAGTTTCTCCCGAATTCGATACGACGGGGTTTTCGACCTGGTCCTCTTAGGCCTCAATCTTCGGGGGATAAGTTCGTTCAATGCGCTGAAAGCGGCACGCGAGCTCTTTCCGGCGACTCGCTGCGCGATCACGTCGGTTTCGGATAGTCACGAGGAGATTCTTGCCAGTCTGACGGCCGGCTTCCACGGGTTTATTTCGAAACACCAGTCCGACGACGAGGTCATCGCGGCTATCAAGGACTTATTATCGGGACGCATTTACATCCCCTGGCCGCTCGCCGAGGCGAACGATCCAGCTCCCCTCAGCCGCGAGCGAGGCGGAGCGCTGCCCATGATCTTTCCCGAGGACAACGTCCCGAACCTGACGCGTCGTCAGCGCGACGTGTTGTCTTTCCTGGCTCATGGAGCGTCAAATAAAGAGATCGCGCGCGAACTGCGGATCGCCGAGGCGACGACGAAAATCCACATGGCTGCACTGCTGCGGGCGCTGGGCGTACGTAACCGCACGGAAGCCGCTTCCAGGGCTGCTAAGTTGATTGGCTCGGCACCTTCGCTTGGCTCCAACGCGCTTGCCCCTATGACTGATCCGGACGATGCTCGCATACTCAAGATGTCAGCGGTTAGCTAAGATCAAAATTAAGCGACGAACGGTCTGACCTCTGCCGTGAGCTGCCGAATTGGATGTTCGACGAGCGCTACTGCGCAGGCATGACGCTTGGGCCGGCTGAAATCAGCATTGATGGTCTCAACGAGCTTGCCAGTGTTCTCGCGTTAAACGGTGCGAGCGGCTCTAATTGCGCATCTGCGGTCGAGAAGATGCGGCGCGAGCTTTACGGTCAGCGGAGCGAACGCAAGGTTGGCAATCGTTGATGAACCGCTTCCCCGCTCGCGGCTGCCGGTACCTCTGCGGCAGACTGGCCCCACGCGAGCCGCCCCCTGCTCGCGTACAAGACCACGCGCCAGAACAGGGATGGCCGGCAATCAGGTGCGATCGACATCGCCAATCCCTCCGTCACCTTCAACAACTGCCAAGGCAACCGCCAGCCTGACTTCCGCCGATACAATCAAATCCGCGAGCAGGCGAGCACAGCCCCCCGCTCGTGCGAGCTGCATAAGGAACGGTCCGAAATGCTCGTGCTTGTCGTCAACGTTCGCCACGAGCTCCGCCTTGTCCATGGCGACTATCTCGCTGGCGATTACCGCCATCGCCCGGACGTCATCGGCGATGCCATGCAGTTTTTTTAGCCGTCTGACTTTCGTCATACCGCGTAATTCTCTGATCGCTGGGAATTCAATTGACGCAAGCCGTGCAATCGTCACGGGCTTCCTTTTGGCGTTATTTGCAACCAGCTCCAAGGTCATCGGCGTTCCTCCATTTTTGTTTAACGGAACGTTGTGCGCGCCACTCAACGGTGGGGTCTGGTCAAAATAGCTCAACCGTCGGTAAATTCACCGAGTGGGACATCACGAATGGTCTGACGATTGATCGACTTCCTTGAGTGACGCCCTCGCGTCGTCTGAGGGCGTCGTCCCGCAATGAGTTGCAGGCGCGGCCCGCGCCGCCATTCCTGGCGTACTCTTTGCCCTGTCTCTCGGGTGTAATTTCCTCAACCTCCCCCGTCGCTATCCGCATGACGTGGACCGCGTTGCCGATCACGTCGGCGGGCCGCTTCTCGCCTTTAGGGCCTCGGGGCATTAGAGTTCGCTCGGCTTGAAAGTCTCTAATCGTCCGTCGGCATTTTTCACAATCAGCCAACATTCATCTAGCGAGGCTCCGCCTCAGACCGACGAGCTGTATGAGCATTCGCGGTGGTGTATGTGGACTCCGGTCGAGCCTGCAGGGACTGCCCTGATTATAAGAGCTCGAAGCTCGATGGGTCCGAGGAC
>JBAPYK010000076.1:0-1913 GCA_049284695.1 Rhodoplanes sp.
GCGTAGAAGAGCGGCAGCGGCTGATCATCGGCGAGCTCAATCATCGTGTCCAGAACCTGTTTGGCGTCGTTCAGTCGATGGCCTTGCACAGCTTGGACGGAAGGCGCTCGCTGATGGACGCCCGCGAGGTGTTTATCGACCGGCTCCAGTCGCTCGGCCGGGCTTATTCAATGATGACCGAGCAGGAGTGGCGCGGCGCGGCGCTCCGGAAAATTCTCGCCGCTGAGATCTCGCCTTTTGCCGATCGCGTCAGCATCGACGGAATTGATCTGATGGTGCGACAGAATGCGGCGCAGAGCTTCGCACTGCTTCTGCACGAGCTGACCACTAACGCGGTCAAGTACGGCGCCCTGTCGGTTCCCGCCGGCCGAGTCGTTGTGCGCTGGAAGGTCGACCGGGAAAGTCATCCTGACCAGTTTGTTCTGTACTGGGAGGAGACGGGCGGTCCCATCGTGATTCCGCCGACCCGGACCGGCTACGGATGCAAGATCGTCGAGGGCACAATGCGGCGGATCGGTAAGCATCAGATCGAGTACGCGCCCTCGGGCCTGAAATACCGGATAGAAGCGCCGATTGAGAAGGTCGGATGGGTGATCGAAGACAAGCCTGCGCCGTAGCTCCAAGGCGCAAGTTCCAGGAGCTAACGGCGGATCGCGGGCCGGCGTGTTTTCGCCGAAATCGAAAGCGGGGGTCTGACGATGAACCTAGAATTTTCGAACGGCGCAGCGACGGTCCTCGTTGTCGAGGACGAGCCGCTTATTCTCGACATGATCTCGCAAGAGCTGGCCGAGCAAGGCTTTGCGGTGCTGGAGGCGGAGACCGGCGAGGCGGCCTTGTCCATTATCGAAAGCGGCCAGACTGTCGACGTGCTGTTCACCGACATGAGACTACCGGGGGAGTTGGACGGCTGGCAGCTCGCCGCGACAGCGCGGGAAGCAAAGCCTGAACTATCGGTGATCTACGCGACGGGCTACACCGTGGATCGTGAAGCGGCGGTGCCGGGCAGCGTTTTCCTGAAGAAGCCGTATCGGCCTTCCGCTATCACCGAGACCATCCGCACGCTGATCGCCCCCACCCCATGGCTGGCGGGCGCAGAACTGCATCCAGCGAAAGGCGAGCGTGCTTGGCGCAGTCTATGACGTAATACTCTCTATCTATGTCTTGGGCGTGATAAGGTTAAGCGTGCCGATCTGGTCATCCTTGTCCCAGCGCCCCCCGTTCGACAGCTTCTTATGGGCTTCGGCAATGGCTCGCGGCCTACTTTGATTTGCATGGCTTTCCCTATGTTGCGGTGTTGGAGGGTGAATCCTGAACCTCAACCGGTTCCGAGATAAAGGCGACGGACGACTTCGCTGCTTCTGAGCGCGGCCGACGCTGTCCGCCGCCAGGATCACCCGGCCATGGACCAGCACGTAGCCGCGCGCGGCAATGCGGGTCGCCTGCTCGAAATTTTGCTCGGCATGAGCACGGTCAGACCGAGCGCGGCCGTGAGCTCGGTGATCTTATCGATCATGCGTGCGACTAGGATCGGCGCTAGTCCGACGGACGGCTCGTCGACCAGCAGGATACGCGAGCCGGCAAGTGGCCGGCGACGTTCCTTCAGATGGAGAAACGTCTCGAAACAGAAATCCATATGGTCCGCAATTTTGCGCCGGGTTTCGCAGGTATATACCACTTATGGCCGGTAGGGAGGGTTATCGGATGGCTCGTCGGTTCCCCGCCCGCGCTTGCCGCTGGTAGTCCGCAGTCGGCCGTACGCGAGCGGGGCAGGCAGAAAGCTATTACCCCCTCGGTGTTAGCGACATCCAATGATCAAAATCGTCAAGGTGGTACCGCGGCGGGCGTGTGACTGGACGAATGTTCATTTCGCTCAGAGCGCACAGAATCGCCGAAAGCGCAGTGATTACGATCGC
>JBAPYK010000077.1:0-10546 GCA_049284695.1 Rhodoplanes sp.
CGGCGCGATCAAGGAGCGCGACGAGGTGACCGGCAACCAGACCCGCGTCAAGGTGGTGAAGAACAAGCTCGCCCCGCCGTTCAAGCAGGTCGAGTTCGACATCATGTATGGCGAGGGCGTCTCCAAGCTGGGCGAGATCATCGATCTCGGGGTGAAGGCGGGCATTGTCGAGAAATCCGGCGCCTGGTTCTCCTATGACAGCCAGCGCATCGGCCAGGGCCGCGAAAACGCCAAGGCCTTCCTGCGCGCCAACCCCGAGATCGCCGCCAAGATCGAGGCGGCGGTGCGCCAGAACGCCGGGCTGATCGCCGAGCAGATTCTCGCCGCCGAGGACGAGAACGAGGACGACGCCGCGGAGTAAGAAGCGCTCGCTTGGTTCCGCCCGGGCAGGCGCAGGTGCGGCCCGCGCGTGCCGCAGCGACGTGCGGCGCCGGCCCGCCGCGTTCCTGGACAGCATCAAGGCCCGTCGCTACATAGGCCGAGAGAGATCATTCTGCGGCGCGGAAAACCCCGCCGCCGGCGAGCTTCCAGGCCAAGCGAGAGGCGATGAGCGGCGTCAACGACATCAGGTCGGCATTTCTGAACTACTTTCATAAGAACGGGCACGAGATCGTGCCCTCCTCCCCGCTCGTGCCGCGCAACGACCCGACGCTGATGTTCACCAATGCCGGCATGGTGCAGTTCAAGAACGTCTTCACCGGCATCGAGAAGCGCCCCTATGCGCGCGCCGTGACCGCGCAGAAATGCGTGCGCGCCGGCGGCAAGCACAACGATCTCGACAATGTCGGCTACACCGCGCGCCACCACACCTTCTTCGAAATGCTAGGAAACTTCTCCTTCGGCGACTATTTCAAGGAGCGCGCGATCGAGCTTGCCTGGAACCTGATCACCAAGGAGTTCGGCCTGCCGGAGGAACGGCTGGTCATCACCGTGTTCGCCGAGGACGACCAGGCCTTCGACCTGTGGAAAAAAATCGCCCGCCTGCCCGATAAGCGCATCATCCGCATCGCCTCCTCCGACAATTTCTGGGCGATGGGCGACACCGGCCCGTGCGGCCCGTGCTCGGAGATTTTCTACGACCATGGCGAGCATATCCCCGGCGGCGCGCCCGGTTCGGCGGACGCCGAAGGCGACCGCTTCATCGAGATCTGGAACCTGGTGTTCATGCAGTACGAGCAGCTTGCCGACGGGCACAGGCTCGAACTGCCCAGGCCATCGATCGACACCGGCATGGGCCTCGAGCGCATGGCCGCGGTGCTCCAGGGCACCCATGACAATTACGCCATCGACCTGTTCGGCGCGCTGATCCAGGCGGTGGTCGACAAGACCGGCGTCGACGCCGACGGGCCGCTCAAGGCCTCGCACCGCGTCATCGCCGACCATTTGCGCGCGAGCTCCTTCCTCATTGCCGACGGCGTGCTCCCCTCCAACGAGGGGCGCGGCTATGTGCTGCGGCGGATCATGCGGCGGGCGATGCGGCATGCCGAACTGCTCGGCGCGCGCGAGCCTTTGATGTGGAAGCTCGTGCCGACGCTGACGCGCGAGATGGGCCAGGCCTATCCCGAGCTTCTGCGCGCCGAGGCGCTGATCACCGAGACGCTGAAGCTCGAAGAGACGCGCTTCCGCAAGACGCTGGAGCGCGGGCTTGCCATCCTCGAAGAGGAAAGCCGCGAGCTTACGCGCGGCGGCAAGCTCAAGGGCGAGGTCGCCTTCACGCTATACGACACCTACGGCTTCCCCCTCGATCTCACCCAGGACGCGCTGCGCGTGCGCGGCATCGCGGTCGATGTCGGCAACTTCGACGCGGCCATGGAGCGCCAGCGCGAGAAGGCGCGCGCCTCGTGGTCGGGATCGGGAGAGGCGGCGACCGAGGCGCTGTGGTTCAGTCTGCGCGAAAAGGTCGGGCCGACCGAGTTCCTCGGCTACGACACCGAAAGCGCGGAGGGGGTCGTGCTCGCCCTCGTCCGCGACGGCCACGAGGTCAAGACCCTGAAGCAGGGCGAAACCGGCGCGGTCGTCCTCAACCAGACCCCGTTCTACGGCGAGTCGGGCGGCCAGGTCGGCGACACCGGGACCATGAGCGTCGACGGCGTGCGCTTCCGCGTCACCGACACCCAGAAGAAGGCCGGCGACGTCTTCGTGCATTCCGGCGTGGTCGAAGAGGGCGCGCTGAAGGGTGACCTCGCGCTCACGCTCGACGTGGACCACGCCCGGCGCACGGATATTCGCCGCAACCACTCGGCGACCCATCTCCTGCACGAGGCGCTGCGCCAGGTGCTCGGCGATCACGTGGCGCAGAAGGGCTCGCTGGTCGCGCCCGACCGGCTACGCTTCGACTTCTCGCACCCGAAGCCGATTTCCGGCGCCGAGCTTGAGCAGATCGAAGATATCGCCAACGACAGGGTGCTGCAGAACTCCAAGGTCGTCACCCATCTGATGACCGTCGACGACGCGATCGCCTCCGGCGCGCGCGCGCTGTTCGGCGAGAAATACGGCGACGAGGTGCGCGTGGTCGCCATGGGCGAGACCGGCGGCAACGCCATGGGCTGGTCGGTCGAATTGTGCGGCGGCACCCACGTGCGGCGCACCGGCGATATCGGCATCATTTCCGTCGTGGCCGAGAGCGCGGTCGCGGCCGGCGTGCGGCGGATCGAGGCGCTGACCGGGCGCGGCGCGCGCAAGCACGCGAACGCCGTCGCCCAACTCGCCAGGGCGGTGTCCGCCGAGCTCCGGGCGCCGATCGAGGAGGCGCCGGAGCGGGTCGGCGCCCTCATCGAGGACCGCAAGCGGCTCGAGCGGGAGCTGTCGGACGCCAAGCGCCGGCTCGCCATGGGCGGCGGCGCGAGCGCCGGCGCGGCCGACGGGGTGCGCACGGTCGGCGACGTCAAGCTGTTCGCCCGCGCGGTGTCGGGAATCGACATCAAGGACCTGAAGAGCCTCGTCGACGAAGGCAAGAAGCAGGTGGGCTCCGGCGTGGTCGCCATCGTCGGCGTCACCGACGAAGGCAAGGCCGGCATCGTGGTCGGGGTCACCGACGATCTCACCGGGCGGTTCAACGCCGTCGACCTGGTGCGCAAGGCCGCACCCCTGCTCGGCGGCAAGGGCGGCGGCGGCCGGCCGGACTTGGCCCAGGCGGGCGGTCCGGACGGAACCAAGGCGGACGCAGCGCTCGAGGCCGTGGCGACCGCAATCGGCGGCGGGTGAGGATTGCGGGATCGCCCGCGCTCCCGCGCCCTGCGTGGCCGCGCGATGCTCGATCCTTATTTGATCTTGATGGTCGGGGCGTTCTCGACGAATTTGATGTTGGCTGGCACGCCGCGCACGCGAAGGCGGCTTGCGGATGCCGCGCGAGGGTCTGGGGCGGGACGGAGGTACCGAAAACATGCGAGCGCACGCCAAGCGCGCTCTTGAATTGCGGCGGCGCGTCTACGAGCTCCTCGAACACGGGCCGATCGGCGATTTCCGCGTCCGCTTAACAAACTGGCTGCTGATCCTTCTCATCGTCGTCAATCTGGTGGCGGTCGCGCTGGAGACGGTGCCCAGGCTGGAAACGGCCTATCGAACTGAGTTCATCGCGATCGAGATTTTTTCCTTGATCGTGTTCACCGTCGAATATCTGCTGCGCATTTGGGTCGCGGTCGAGCACGCCCCGCGACGTCATCTGTCGGCGAGACGCGCCCGGTGGGAGTTCATCAAAAGTCCAGCCGGGCTGATCGACCTTGTTTCGGTCCTGCCCTTCTGGCTCGCCTTTTTCACGCCTGCCGAATTCCGTGTGATCCTCGTTTTCCGCATCGTGCGTTTTCTCAAGCTCGCGCGCTATTCCCCCGCGCTGCGCTCCCTGCTCGATGCGCTCGCGGGCGAACGGCGCGCGCTGTTCGGCTGTCTCGTGATCATGGTGGGCATGGCGTTCATCGCCGCCGCGCTCATCCACGTCGCCGAGCGCTCCGTGCAGCCGGAGAAATTCGGAACGATCCCCGATTCCATGTGGTGGGCGATCGTGACGCTGGGCCAGGTCGGCTATGGCGATGCCGTCCCCACCACAACTCTAGGCAGGCTGGTCGGCGTCATGACGATCTTTGTCGGGCTCGTCATGATCGCGCTGCCGATCGGCATTGTCGCCACCGCGTTTTCCGAGCAGGTGCATCGCCGCGCCTTCATCGTAACCTTCGGCATGGTCGCGCGCGTCCCGCTCTTTGCCGAGCTGGACGCCGCGCATATCGCCGACATCATGCGCCTGCTGCGCTCACAGACGGTCGACGCGGGAGAAGTGATCGTTCGCGTCGGCGAACCCGCCCATTCGATGTACTTCATCGCGCGCGGTGAGATCGACATCGCCTTGAAGGGCCGCCACATCAAGCTCGGCGTCGGGCATTTTTTCGGCGAGATCGCGGTCCTGCGCCGCTCGCGCCGCTCCGCCACAGCGACCGCGCTGACCCGCGCCGATCTGCTGGTGCTCGACGGCGCCGACCTGCATCGCTTGATGGAGCAGGAACCACTGGTGGCCGAGCGCATTCATGCCGTCGTGCGCGAGCGCATCGGCGCAGACATCGTTTCACGCAAGGGCGACATCGTTACGGAAGAGATCGAACAGGCGAGAGAGCAAAGCTGGCCGTAAAATATCGGGGCGGAGCTGGATTGTTCGTGTGCGTTACGACCCTTTTCGCAGAAAAATATAATCGGCCGCGTAAGGCGCCCCCTGCACCACGCCCGCTTCGTCGCACGGCCCGACCATGACGCCCCCCTGGGTATTGATGCGCTGGACCGTCGTCGCCGCCGAAAGCGCCCCCGTGCCGCGCCTGTCGACCACGTCGGCTCTCAGCCACGGAATGCTCTTGCCGTCCGGCGACGGCGCGCTCGCGGTCGGCTTGATCACAATGGCGCTGCCGTCAATATGCTCGAAAGTCGGACCGCGGTAGTGTTGACCGATCGAGTGTCCGTCGAGCATCAATGTCGCGACCGGCTCCCGAAACGTCCAGACGAGCTTGCCGTCGGGCCCGGCCCTGCATTCGTAGAGCTGCGCGCCCACACCGTGCAATTTCAATACGAGCGCCTCTTCCGGCGCATCGACCTCGGCCGGAAGCTGGGCCAAGGCCGAAGTGGCGAGCAGTGCGGACGCTAGCGCAGGGAGCGCAAAAGCCCGCCGAATTGAAGTTTGCATGGTGTCCTCCCTGGATTGTTGGGGATACGAACCATGTTCGCATGACGGCGGCAAGTCGTACCGCCTGCGCCTTTTGTAGCCATACAACGTTTTTTTGAGAAATCGCCCGCGGGTTCCAGTGTCGGCATCCATGTCGCGCAACGCCCAGGCGCGTTCCACCGCCGCGCCGCAAGACCCTCAGCCTTTCGGCCAGATATCGACGAGATATCGTTTGCCCGCCTTCATCGAGGCAAGCCAGGCCTTGGCCTCTTCATCGCCTATGCCGCGCTTGTCGCGGCAAATCGCGAGGAAAGCCTGCTCGACCGCCGGCGCCATCGTCGCGGCGTCGCCGCAGACATAGACGACGCCCCCCTGCTCGATCAGCTCCCATACGCGGTCGCGACCGGCCGCGAGGCGGTGTTGCACGTAGCACTTCTCTCCGGTATCGGGCCGCGAATAGGCCATTTCCAGCGCGACGACGCCGTCCCGCTCCAAGGCGGCGAATTCATCGGCGTAGATCTGGTCCTGCGCCGCGTTGCGGCAGCCTTGGAACAGGAGCGCCGGACCGACGCGGTCCCCGCGCGCTTTCATCGCGGCGCGCGCCTGCAGAAAACCGCGATAGGGCGCGACGCCCGTGCCTGCGCCGACCATGATCATCGGCGTCGCCGGGTCGGCCGGCGGAAAGAACGGTATGCTCGGCGGTCGAACGAAACACTCCGCCTCGCCGCCCGCGGCAAGGCCGGCAAGATAACCCGAAGCGACCCCCCGATAGTCGCCATGCCCCGAGCGCGCCGGGCCCTCGACCACGGCGACAGTAACGCTCAATTGCGATGGCGAGACGAGCGGCGACGATGAAATCGAGTAATAGCGCGGCTTCAAGATCGGGACGTGTTCGACAAAGATATTGAGCGGAAGCTTGCAGGAGGGAAGGTCTTCGAGCAGGTCGATCAGCGAGCGGTTCCGCGAGAACACCTGATCGCGATAGCGAGCGACGCTGTCCGCGTCCTCGCCGCAAAGCGCCGCCAACGCCGCCTTGTCGGAGGGCGCCTCGGCATATTCGGCGAGGACTTCGACATCGGAGCGCGTCGCCACGTCCTGAAGCGCCAGATAGCCGGACAGCAGCAGCATCACGGGGATGGGCCGGTCGACCGGCAGAAACGATTTGCCGACCCCGTTGAAGCGGATACGCATCTGCGCGTCTTCGGGCAGCCCGAAATAGGCCAGCACCCGGTGCACCTGCGAGTCGGAATTGCGCGGCAGAACGCCCAGGTGGTCGCCTTCGCGGTACGACATCCCCGCGGGCACGCGAAACTCAACATGACGCGTGGATCGTTCCGACGGCTTGGGTCCATCTTTTCTTTGTAGTTCGCGGTTTTGGGCAACGGTCAACGGCTGGGCGCCGAACTCCGTTACGAGTGTGCCCACCGCCTCCGCGCCTTCGAGAATCTCGACCTCGTAGCGGGGTCCTCTCGCCGCCTCATCAAGATCGACCGCGGCGACGTTGAGCGTTTTCGCGAGCGAACCGAACAGGTCGCCATACCAGTTGCGGAACTGACTATCGATGTCGTCGCTCTGGTCGCCCTCGCCGCGCGGGTAGATGCGCTCGGCTCCGTGCTCTTCCAGCTTCGCGTCGATCAGCCGCGGGATGCGTTGGAAGGTGTCGGCCCAATCGTGATCGCCGCAACCGAAGACGGTGTAGCGGACGCCTGCAAGCGCCTTGGACGCGAGAGACGCGCCGCTCAGCCATTCGACAAACTTGGCGGCGTTGTCGGGCGGCGTGCCGTTGTATGACGCCGTCGCGATGACGACCGCGCCTTCGGTCGGCAGCTTGCCGGCGAAGGCATCCAACTCGGCCACGGTTGCGGAGAAGCCGCGGACCGTCGCGTCCTCGCCGATGCGATGGGCGATCGTCTCGCAAGTGCCGGTGTTTGACCCGTAAAGCACCAGAAGCGGCATCCGCGTCCGCACCACCGAAGCAGCCGTCACCTCGGGTTCGGACGCCGCTTGTTCCCCCTTCCGCGCGGCCGGCCGGGCGGCGGTCGTGGGCCGGTCGCGGCGCGGTCGCACTTTGATCCGAAAGCCTTCGGGCTTGATGGTCAGCGTCTGCTTCACCTTCAATTCATAGCCGGCAGGGTCCGCCAGCTCGAAACGCTGAAGGATCATCGCCAAAGCGACGGCCGCCTCCTGGAGCGCGAAATAGCGTCCGATGCAGGAGCGAAAGCCGGTGCCGAAAGGCTTGTAGGCATTGGCCGGTCGGTTCTTGACCGCTTCCGGCTCGAAGTGCGACGGATCGAATTTCTCCGGATCGGGACCCCAGATCGCCTTGTCGCGGTGGAGCATCGGCGTCAGGACCAAGAGAGAATTGTCCGGCGCCACCGCGTACTTGCCCGCGAGAACGGTATTTTCGAAGGCATGCCGGTTGAAAGCGGGCGCCGTCGGCCAAAGGCGCAGCGTCTCGTTGAGGATTTGAGCGATATAGTGCAGCGCCCGGACCTGGTCTTCATCCGGCGGCGCCGACAAATCGCCGCCGAGCACCGTATCCACTTCGGCGTAGGCCTTCGCCAGCACGTCCGGATTGTGGAGCAGATAGTAGAGCGCAAACGAGAGCAGGCCGCTCGTGGTCTCGTGGCCGGCAATCAGGAACGTGAGAATCTGGTAGCGGATATTGACCATGTCGAGCGACTGGCCCGACTCGCGATCGACGCCGGTCAGCATCGCCTGCAACAGGTCGGTGTATTTGCCTTGATTGGGATCGGCCTGTCGCTCGGCGATCAGCCGGTCGACGAGGCCGTTCATCGTCGATATATCCTCTTGGACCCGCCGCATTTGGCGGAACATCAATCGGCGCTGGATCGGCAATTTGCTCAGATTGCTCGTCGCACTGCTCAGTGCGTCCTGCATCGCTGCAATGAATGGCTGCGGCTTTTCGCTGTAGAAGGAGTTGAAGCGGTAGCTGAACGCACAGAGCCCGATCGTGTCGAGCGTGAGCCGCGTCATGTCCCCGGGAACGTCGATGTCATCGTTGGGATTGAGGCGGGACCATTTCTCGACAAGCTGCGTCGCGATATCCACCATCTCCGGCAAATAGCTGCGAACCGCCATCGATCCGAACGACGGCGTCAGGATGTTGTGCGCCTTTTTCCAGTTTGGCTCCGGCGTCCACGCCGTGAACAAACCGTCCCCGGCGATCATGCGCGCTTGCGCCAGCCCCGGACCGAGAAATTTGTCGAACCGCGTGTTGTCGCAGACTTCGTCGACCAATTCGAAGCTGGAGAGGATCAAGATCGAGCGAGGGCCGAGGCGGAGGCGATAGATCGGGCCATAGATCTCCGCAAGCTTCATCATGTTGAGAATGGGCGTCTCGCTGCGGATATCGAGCAGATTGCCGATGATCGGGTGGCCCGGCGGCTGCGGGATCGGTTCGAGCTTGGATTGATCGATCATCCCAACTTCCTTGCAATGAGAGGGGAAGAAGGTATGGGCGCACAATATGAACCGTGCGTCACCGAGTACGCGAACAGCACCTGAGGCTGGAACGAAAGCGCATTGATCGCAACAGCAAAATTTTGTTGACGATCTTGCGCAGACAGGACGCCCGCTTACGCGGCTCGATCGATTACGACCGTGCGGCGCGTCAAGAACGAGCGGTTGGCTGAAGCGCCGCCGCCTGGTTCCGTCGGGCGAGGAAGATAATCACACCGCCATCGCTTTCTTCAGATTCTCATCGATCTTGTCGAGAAAGCGCGTGGTCGAAAGCCATTTCTGCTCGGGCCCGATCAGCAAGGCGAGGTCCTTCGTCATGTCGCCCGCTTCGACCGTGTCGACGCAGACCTTCTCCAGCGTAGCGGCGAAGCGCGCAAGTTCGGCATTGTCGTCGAGCTTGGCGCGGTGGGCGAGCCCGCGCGTCCAGGCGAAGATCGAAGCGATCGAATTGGTCGAGGTCTCCTGCCCTTTCTGGTGTTGGCGATAGTGGCGCGTCACCGTGCCGTGCGCAGCCTCCGCCTCGACGATCTTGCCGTCCGGCGTCATCAGCACCGAGGTCATCAGGCCGAGCGAGCCAAAACCCTGCGCCACCGTGTCGGACTGGACGTCGCCGTCGTAGTTCTTGCACGCCCACACATAGCCGCCGGACCATTTCAGCGCGCTCGCGACCATGTCGTCGATCAGCCGATGCTCATAGGTGAGCTTCTGCTTGTCGAACGCCGCCTTGAACTCCTGGTCGAACACCTCCTGGAAAATATCCTTGAAGCGGCCGTCATAGACCTTGAGGATCGTGTTCTTGGTCGAGAGGTAGACGGGATAGTTGCGCGAAAGCCCGTAGTTGAACGAGGCGCGGGCGAAGTCGCGGATCGAATCGTCCAGATTGTACATCGCCATGGCGACGCCCGAATCCGGGAACTCGAACACCTCGTATTCCGTCTCCTTGCCGTTCACCACGTAGCACAGCTTGAGCTTGGCGCCGGCCGGCACCTTGATGTCGGTCGCGCGATACTGGTCGCCGAAGGCGTGGCGGCCGATGATGATCGGCTGCGTCCAGCTCGGCACCAGCCGCGGCACGTTTTTGCAGATGATCGGCTCGCGGAAGATCACGCCGCCCAAGATGTTGCGGATGGTGCCGTTGGGCGAGCGGTACATCGCCTTGAGCTTGAATTCCTTCACGCGGGCTTCGTCGGGCGTGATGGTCGCGCATTTGACCCCGACGCCGACTCTCTTGATCATCTCGGCGGCGTCGATGGTCACCTGATCATTGGTGGCGTCACGGTGCTCGATGCCGAGATCGTAGTAGAGCAGCTCGATATCGAGATAAGGGTAGATCAGCTTGTCCTTGATCAGTCTCCAGATAATGCGGGTCATCTCGTCGCCGTCGAGCTCGACGACCGGGTTCTTGACCTTGATCTTCGCCATGAGATGAAAGCTCCGCTTGCGTTTGGGTGGAACAAAACCGATGTCTGGGAGGTCCGGCGGCCGGGCGGGGTCGTATAGCACCGCGCCACGCTGCGGCAAAGCCGGCGGAAGCAAGTTTTTCGAACGATTTGCGGGGCGCACGTTCCACGCGATGACAAAGCGCTAATTTCGGTAAAGGCGTCGCTGCCGACCGATCCGCTGCGTTTCCGATGGCCGTCAGAACTGCCTCGCCCATTCGGGCGCGACGTCTCCCGCCCGCTTGATCCCGATATAATAAATACGGCCGATCGACATGCGTTGCGGGGCGCCGCCCTGCACAAAGATGACCTCGAGCCCCGCCTGCTCGATCATTCCCCTAAATGTGTCCGCCGTGGAGCCAGCCCCGTTTTCCTGTAGAATGATCACTCCGCCGGGGGCGAGGAAGGTCTTGACGGTGGCAAAGAACTCCCGATGAACGCTCCACTCCGGATCGTATGCGCGCAGGTCGCCGGAATATTCGTCGGT
>JBAPYK010000078.1:0-5507 GCA_049284695.1 Rhodoplanes sp.
TTCGCCGCGACGTCCCTGATGCCGGCGCCTTCGAGCGAAATCGCGCGAACGATCGCTCCCTGACGGCCTTGCAGCCGATCAACCAGCTGCACCACCTGACGCCGCCCGAGTTCCTCCTCCTGATCGGCGCCGCCATCGGGCAGCGCGTCGGCCAACTCATCGATTGCGACTTCCGTCCGCCGGCCGCGCCGGCGCAGCGAATCGATAAGCTTGTAGCGCGCGATCGCCGCCACCCACGGCCCGAGCGGATCGGTTTGCCGCCACGTGTTGCGGTGCAGATGGATCGCGAGCAGCGTCTCCTGCACTATGTCCTCCGCATCGCCCACGGGCGCGCCCATTTGGCTCAGCGTCCGCCGTGCATTCGCCCGCAGCACCGGCGCCAATGCCGCGAGCAACCGGTGATAGGCGGCCTCGTCTCCGGCGAGGGCGGCGGTCATCCACTCGGCCCAAATCCGTTCGCGGCCTCCCAACGCCATCTGCTGTCTCTTCGCCTGTGCGATGGATTTGTTACAAGGGTGCGCCCGGCAGTCGCGTCGGCGTGACCAAAATAACGCCGGCGGACACGAAGAGGTGATTCGTGTAACGCGGGACCCGGCCCTGGCGAATCCGGTGATGTTCGAGGCCAATGGCCATTTCCAGACAGGGGATAATCACCATGACCCGCCGCTCTCAAACCGTTGCTCTCGCCGGCTCGGTGGCCGCTGCGCTGTCGCTGCTCGGCGCCAACGCCTTTGCCCAGCCGAAGCCCGCGCAGCCCAGCATGGACAAGTGCTATGGTGTCGCGCTGAAGGGCCAAAACGACTGCGCCGCCGGCCCGGGCACCACCTGCGCCGGCACCTCGAAGGTAGACTACCAGGGCAATGCCTGGAAGTATGTCGCGAAAGGCACGTGCACGACGATGAAGACCCCGAAGGGCACGGGCTCGCTCACGCCCGTCACCTGAGGCGAGGAAGGGCGCGGCCTGATCGCGCCCGCTTCCTCCGACGGAGCGCCGCCATGATCCAACCCACGCTGCCGCCGCGCACCGGCGTTGGGTTCAAGCCCGAGCATTTCGACGGCCTCATCGCCGATCCCGGTCCCATCGGTTTCGTCGAGGTGCATGCGGAAAACTATATGGGCGACGGCGGCCTTCCGCATGCCCAGCTCGCGCGCCTGCACGAGCGCTTCGCCTTGTCGGTGCATGGCGTCGGCCTGTCGATCGGCGCCGACGCGCCGCTCGACTGCGCGCACTTGCAGCGCTTGCGTCGCCTGTGCGACCGCTACCGACCCGAAAGTTTTTCCGAGCATCTAGCCTGGTCAAGCCACGGCGACGTCTATCTCAACGACCTTCTCCCGCTGCCCTACACCGCCGACACGCTGTCCCGCGTCGCCGATCACATCGCCGAAGTGCAGGACGCGCTCGGCCGGCGGATGCTGTTGGAAAACCCGGCGACCTATGTGCTGTTCGCGGAAAGCACGATTGCGGAGACCGACTTTCTCGCCGGCATCGTCCGCCGCACCGGCTGCGGCCTCCTGCTCGACATCAACAATGTCTACGTCTCCGCCACCAATCACGGCCGGAGCGCCGACGATTATCTCGCCGCCTTCCCGCTCGAACATGTCGGCGAGATCCATCTTGCCGGCCACGATGTAAGCGTCGACGACGCCGGCGCGCCGCTCCTGATCGACGCGCATGGATCGCCGGTGGCGGACCCCGTGTGGGCGCTGTTCGAGCGGGTGATCGCCGGCACCGGTCCGCTCCCGACCCTGATCGAGTGGGACAACGACGTGCCGGCGTGGCCGGTGCTGCGCGGCGAGGCGATCGCAGCCGACGCCGTGCTGACGCGCTTCGCCGCGATGCATGCGGCGTGACGAGCGGATCATGAGTTCCGACCAGGCAAGCTTTGCCGAAGCGCTGCTCGATCCTGAGCGCCGGGTGCCGGACGGCGTCACCTCGCATACGCATCCTGCGCCGGCGAAACGCTTCGCGGTCTACCGCAACAACGTCGTGGTCAGCCTGATCGATGCGTTGGCGACGCGGTTTCCCGCCCTGCAGCGGATCGTCGGCGAAGAATTCTTCCGCGCCATGGCCGGCGTCTTCGTGCGGGCGCATCCGCCGCGCTCGCCTTTGATGATGACCTATGGCGAAGACCTTCCCGCCTTCGTCGAGACATTCGCCCCTGCCGCCGAGTTGCCCTATCTCGCCGACGTGGCCCGGCTGGAAGCGGCGCGGACTCGCGCCTTTCATGCCGCCGACGCCACTCCTCTGCCCGCCGAGGCGTTCTCCGACCTCGAGCCGACAGACCTTGAAACATTGCGGATACGGTTTTCCCCCAGCACCGCGATCGTGCGCTCGTCTCATCCGATCGTCACGATCTGGGCAATGAATGCGGACGAGGCCGAACCCGCGCCGATCGAGGATTGGCGCGGTGAGGACGCGCTTATATCCCGTGAAGGCTTCGACGTCGTGGTCCGGCGGCTGCCGCCCGGCGGCGCGGTCTTTCTCTCGCGTCTGCTCGCCAATGCGACCCTTGCCGACGCGGCCTCGGCCGCGATGCAGGACAGCGCCGCCTTCGACCTCGCCGAAAACATCGCCGGCCTGATTTCCGCGCAGCTCGTGACCGAGCTGGTGAGGATGCAACCGCCGGCATCGTGAGGGACAAGCACGCCCGCGTGACTGGTCTTCTCAGGTGTCGACCAAGATTGATCCTTCGCGGTTGTCGACCATCACCGGCGAATGCAGGTATTCGATTTTCGGCGGCTTGCCGTATTTCTCGGTGACAAAGGCCTTCCACTCGTCGGTGTAGAGCCGGTCGGCGTCGGCGCGCGCCGCCCACACATAGATGCCGCCGGCGCGCCGCCCGTCCTCGCTCAGCCAATAATTTTTGCGCAAGAGGCCGGGAATCTCGCGATACTTGGGCGCAGTCGCTTGAAACGTCTTGGTGATCTCGGAAAGGGTCGCCGGCGCAGCAAGCTCGAAGGTCACGATGGTTACGATCATCCGGCCCTCCGCCCCCTCGCTCCGTAAGCGATCATAGCATTCAGCCGCCCAACCTGTTGTGGCTGTCTCGGCGTTCTGCCACGATCGTGCCCGAGTTGCCGGTAATGCAGTGGCACTCTCGTTTGACCATACTCGTATAAGCCTCCGAGGCCACACCCCATGATTGACCGATCCTTCGTCGCCCTGATTGTTGCCGGTATTGCCGTGACAGCGTCCACCCCCGCGTGGGCGCAATCCGCACAACCGCCGCTGGAAGATCGTTGGCCAGCCCCGAGTCAGCAACGCGAGCAGCAGACGCCCCCCGCTGCCCCCGGCCCCGCAACCCAACCTGCCCAGGCGCCAACCCCGGCGACAGCGCCTAGTGCGGAAGCGCCTAAGCCTGGTGCGGAAGCGCCTGCCGCCAAGCCGGCGTCTCGCCGCGAGCGGGCCCAGACGACCAAGAAGCCGCCTGCCGCCAAACCCACCACCGTCGCCTGCAGCGGCGTTTTTGCCGCTGATTCGAGCCACGAGGCCCTGGAGTCCGCTTACAACGCGAAGAACGTGACTTTCACCGAGGTCGACGGTGGCCCAGCGGGCAGCAAACTGATGGGGTCCGTGATTTTTCCGAGCGATCCGAAGCGCCGTCTTGAAGTGCTGTGGCGGAATGAGGACGCGCGCACCGACATCTACCGGATTGCCATAACCGGCCGCTCGACCTGGACCGGCCCGAAAGGCCTGCGCCTCGGAATGCCGCTTGCGGCGGTCGAAAAAATCAATGGCAAGCCCTTCAAGCTGAAGGGATTCGACCAGAGCAATTCGTCCGCGACCATCGATTGGCAGGACGGCGCGCTCGCCTCCCTGCCCGGCGGCTGCGATATCGGCGTGTTCTTCGCGGCCGATCCGAAGAGCCCGCAATCCGCCCGCGAGGAGGCCGCGACCGACCAGGAATTTACATCAAGCGACGCCGCCATCCGCGCCGTGAAGCCCGTCGTCACGGAAATCCTGTTCGGCTACTCGCAGTAGCCGTCGCCGCGAGCGCGCCGACGCCGGATCCGAGCCGGCGCCAGCGCCGCCGTTTCGCTTATGGCGTCACCTCGGCGACGATAATGTTGGTCGCCGGATCAACGAGCAGCACGCGGTTATTGACCACGACGTATCGATAGCCGCGGATCACCGGCACCTGCACGGCGACGGTCGGCGGAACCACCGCCAAGGCAACCGTTTGGGGGACCGGCGCGCCGAGCGCATAGGTCAGCAGGTTGGCCACCACGCCAAAGGGCCAGGCGACATAGCCCACGACCTGCGGGCTGACCGGCGCTGCGCCATAGTACCCTGTGCTCACCGCCTGCGGCTGTCCGTAGACGCGCTCGCTCACGATGGTCCGATAGATGATTTCGCGCTGCGCTGGTCGCAGCTCCAACGGCGCGCCTGCGGGCCGCACCCGCGCGGCGGAGCGAGGCTCGGGCTCGACGGCGCGCGCCATGACCGGCGGATTGCCACGTCGCGCCGAGGCGCGCCTTTGCGCAGCCGGGGCGGCGGATCGCGCCGCCTGGGTCCTGCGCACCCGGACGGGTTCGACGACGTCCTCGTCCGTGTCCGCTTCCTCGATCACGATCGCCGGGGCGCTCAAGGAGCGCACCCGAACGGTCCCATAGCCGGAATTGACGTAACCGGGAACGCCGTAGCCGGGGACAATGACCCGCTGGTAGGGAGTATCGAGCGGGCGACGGGTGATCACAGTCCCATATGGACTCTGAGTGATGGTGGTTTCGACCGGCTCCTCGCTGATCTGGCGCGTGATTACGGTCTGTGCATGGGCGGCGGCGACGCCCGACATCATTGCCAGTCCGAACGCAAATAATCGGGTCACAGGCATGACGGCCTCTTCCAGTTAGGGTAACGCGATACAATCAACGCGGGCGGCCGATGGTCCGTTCCGCGGGGTCGCCGGCCTATTTCGGCCTATGGCGTTAACAAATCGTCAATAATTACGGCATTGCAGAGTGTTGGCCGCCCCATAATCGCCGCGACAGCGACAAATTGAACTGGCCTAATGGACCTGGTGTAGCGTTTGCCTGCGTTGCATTGAGCATGCGCGGGTGTTCGTGTTTGCGTCGAGAGGAGCGATTCATGACCCTGACCACGGCTCAGGCCCAAGACGATGCTGGCGAGGACGCCGCGACCACGTTCGAAGGAGAGATCCGCGAGTTTGTCCGGCGCGACTTCACTCCGCTCAAGCGGACGGACGCCGGCAGCGGCGAGTTCGCGGCCAGCAATATCCGATCATTGGTGCAACGCGTCGCCGGCACATCCCTGCAGGAAATCGACAATCTGATCGGCGAACTGCAGAATCTGCGCGACTATATCGCCAACGAAGGCGAGCGCGTGCAGCGTGAAATCACCGGCTATGCGCAGCTCAATCACGCCGCTTTGACGTCGACGCGAATCATTTCCGACAGCATGTCGAAATGGAAGGACGCGCTCGACGAAGCGAAGTCGTCGTAAGCGACACGCCTGCGCTCGATACGATTTGAACGAGCGCGCTCGT
>JBAPYK010000079.1:0-5589 GCA_049284695.1 Rhodoplanes sp.
CCGTGCAGCGGCGGCAATCCCGAAATAAGATGCAGGGTTGTTGCTCAACCCGTCTGAGCTTGGCTACTGCTGCCCTTGCCGCTGTTCGTGAAGCGGTGGCAAATCCACATTCCAGCTCGCCAAGACCAATTGGCGCACTGCATGCGCCAATTGGTAGGACGGTACGCCAAGCGAATGCATGGGTAGCTTTGGCGCAGATGCTTTCTCTTTCGGGACGAGTTGCCCCAACTTTACCATCGCGGTTTCAACTGCGCGATCCTCCACGATGCTAAGCGGTCCCCAGTACAGCCGCCAGAACGTGACTCGCGCCTTCTCCCACTCTATTGGGTCCGTTTCAGAAGCCAAACGCCCTGCCGTCTCGGTCGCTTGGAAACACAATTCCAACTGCTTCTGCAAGAAGGGTTGACGGTTCGCCTGCTGCTGTTGAGCTGTGAACTGCCATATTCCCACCATCGCGGTGAGCAAGGTCAATAGCCACGGAATTACGACTGTAAATCCGGCCATAACGAACTCCAAATCGATCGAATGTTATCGACCGTAGATATTACCACACCTCGCCGTGAGGCCCCTGTTCCTTACTTTCTGCCTATGCGGGGATCGTTCACCGCCCCTCGCGTCTTGCCATGAAGGCGAGGCGCTCGAACAGGTGCACGTCCTGCTCGTTTTTCAGGAGCGCGCCGTGCAGCGGCGGGATTAATTTCTTCGGGTCGCGCTCGCGCAGCAATTCGGGGCCGATGTCCTCGACCATCAACAGCTTGAGCCAGTCCAATAGCTCGGAGGTCGAGGGTTTCTTTTTCAGCCCGGGCACTTCGCGGATTTCGTAGAACAGCTTGAGCGCTTCGGCGACGAGCCGCTGCTTGATGCCGGGGAAATGCACTTCGATGATCGCCCGCATCGTGTCGGGATCGGGGAAGCGGATATAGTGGAAGAAGCAGCGGCGCAGGAAAGCGTCCGGCAGTTCCTTCTCGTTGTTGGAGGTGATGACGACGATGGGGCGGCGCCGCGCATGCACCGTTTCGCTGGTCTCGTAGACGAAGAACTCCATGCGGTCGAGTTCCTGCAACAGGTCGTTGGGAAACTCGATGTCGGCCTTGTCGATCTCGTCGATCAGCAGCACCGGCCGCTCGTCGGCAACGAAGGCGTCCCACAGCTTGCCGCGCTTGATGTAGTTGCGGATGTCCTTGACCCGCTCGTCGCCGAGCTGGCTGTCGCGCAGGCGCGAGACCGCGTCATATTCGTACAAGCCTTGCAGCGCCTTGGTGGTCGACTTGATGTGCCACTCGATCAGCGGCGCGCCGAGCGCCTTGGCGATCTCGATCGCGAGCACGGTCTTGCCGGTGCCGGGCTCGCCTTTGACGAGCAGCGGGCGTTCGAGCGAAATCGCTGCATTGACGGCGACCTTGAGGTCGTTGGTGGCGACGTAAGCGCTAGTGCCTTCAAAACGCATGGGTGTCCGACCTTCGTACGGGGGCGAAGGCGACCTTAGAGCATTTTCCGCGGAAGTGGGACTCGGCGAGCTGCATAACAATGCGGCGACAGGCAAAACGCGAGAGCAGGTCAGAATTCTACCGGAACGGACTCCGCTTGCGCGCGCTCGCCGAGGCGCTGCGACCCCGCTTCAAGCTCTCCGAGCTGGCCCGCTACTCCATCAATTGTTTGTGATCTAACTGTTTCGGATCGCGCTCAGGGCGGAAAGTCCGTTCCGGCTCAGTCGTCCGGAATCCCCCGCCGCGCGCAACACGTGACCACGCATTCGCCGAACACGCCGGCGCGATGCGCGACAGTCGCAAATGAAAATAGCGCGCAGCTCGTCCTCAGGCGCGGCCGAGCAGGCCGGCGGCGAGTTCGCGGTTGATGCCGATCAGCGACGTCAGCGGCTCGGGTCGCGGATCGGAGGTGATCGCCATCGTTTGATGGGTCACAAACAATCCGAGATTGGCGATGTTCTGGCGGATTTCGACCGGCAGCGGATGGGCGGAATCGCTGATCGAAGCGAGCAAGAGGCTCCACAAATTCCGATTATATATCAGAGCCTCAGCGACCTCGTGGCGGGCGCTGTCCCAGCGGCGTTGCACGTCCTGCAGCCGCAGCGCGCCCTCGATCAGAATGGCCGCCTCGAACTCGCGCGGATTCGCCGGCGCGTCATTCGTCGCAGTGTGCGGCGTGAGGGAGTCTTGCATCGTTCAGCTCCATCTCGCGGCGAGGCTCGTCCCCCGGAAAGCGTCGCCGCGTCGTCTGCGATCGGCCGGCGTGCCGGCGGATCGGCATTGATGATCTTCCATTCCTTACGGTGCATTCGCCGCCCGGTTTCACCCCGATCTGCAAAGCCGTCGGCGAACGTCCGGGTTCCTGGGCTACCAGGAATCGTTTCATCTTTTGCTTAACGCAAAGTTAACGGCGTGGCGCGGCCGAGCCTGCGACGGAAGCGCGCAGGAAGTGTGGTCACGCAAGCCCTCGCGTCGCGCCGCTGAACAGTTCGTCCACCGCGACCGCGCGCGGGATGAGCGTCTGTTTCGCGGCGTAGCCGATGACGACTTCGAGCGAGCGACTGACGGCTTCGACGCCGAAGCGCAACGGATCGAGTCCTTCCGCGGGGGGCGGAAGATTGGCCGCCTCTTTGCTGGCGCGAAACAGGCAAAACACCTCCTGCACGAGGTCGGGGCGCGCGGCGGCGATCTCTTGCCTGATGACCAGCATGTGGTTGACGGGGATGCCGCCGTGCGATCGCGCGAACGCGAGGTTCTGCGCCTCGGCGTCGGGGATGAGCGGCGCGAGCAGCGGATCGGGAGGCGTATCGCCAACGATCGCGGCGTCGAGTTCGCCGGCAAGCAGCATTGCGACGAGTTCCTTGCCGGCAGGCGCGCGCTCCACATGCGGCGGGTCGGTGTAACCGGCCACATGCGCGTCCTCGAATGTCACCCAGCGAATGCGCGCGGGATCGACGCCGTACAATTCCTCCAGCATGCCGCGCAGCCACACGCCGGTGGTCACGCTGTAGGCGCGCACGCCGACCCGCCGTCCCGGCAGATCGGCGGGCGCAAGCCGCCCGCGCGCCGGATTGTAGAAAATCGTGTGAAGCTGCCCGCGCCCCATCACCGTCACGGGAATCAGCGCATAAGGCGCGCCCTGCGCCTGCGCCATCAGGAACGTCACGATGGCGAGTTCGCCGAGGTCGAAGACGTGCTCGCGCACCAGCGGTTTGAAGCCGCGGTTGGCGGGCGCGATGTCGGCGAAGGCGAATTCGACCAGCTCGGAGCGGAGCGCGCCGCTGCGCAGGGCGCGGGTCTGCGGATAGTCGCCGAGTAGCGTGTAGAGCTTCGTCCTTTCGCCTCGTTCCGGCATGGCGCGCCCTATTCGGCGGCGGCAGCGGAGGCCCGCGCCAGGCGCGCGCTGAGGCGGCTATAGACCTTGCGCGCATTGCCCTCGAAGATCTTGTGCTTGTCTTCGGCGGTCAGCCAGCTCACCTGGTCGAGATAGCGCTTGGTGTCGTCGAAATCGTGTCCGGTCTGCGGGTCGACGCCTTTGACCGCGCCGACCATCTCCGAGGCGAACAAAATGTTGTCGGCGGGCACCACCTTGGTCAGCAGCTCGATGCCGGGCAGGTGGTAGACGCAAGTGTCGAAATAGACGTTCTTCAACAGCTCATCGAGCGGCGGACGTTTCAGATTGATGGCAAGCCCGCGATAGCGGCCCCAGTGATAGGGCACAGCCCCGCCGCCGTGCGGAATGATGAATTTCAGCGTGGGAAAATCCACGAACAGGTCGGCGGTGATGAACTGCATGAAGGCGGTGGTGTCGGCATTGATGTAATGCGCGCCGGTAGTGTGAAAATTCTCGTTGCACGAGGCGCTCACATGGACCATCGCCGGCACGTCGAGCTCGACAATTTTTTCGTAGAGCGGATACCAGAAACGGTCGGTCAAAGGCGGCGCGGTCCAGTGGCCGCCGGACGGATCGGGATTGAGGTTGCAGCCGACAAAGCCGAACTCGCGCACGCAGCGTTCGAGTTCGCCGACGCAGTTCGCCGGGTTGACACCGGGCGACTGCGGGAGCTGACACACGCCGACGAAGTTGCGCGGAAAGAGCGTGCACACGCGATGGATCAGCTCGTTGCACGCCTGCGACCATTCCAGGCTGGTGCCGGCGTCGCCGATATGGTGGCCCATGCCCGACGCGCGCGGCGAGAACAGGGTCAGATCGGTGCCGCGCTCGCGCTGCAGCCGCAGTTGCGCGCCTTCGAGGCTCGCGCGGATTTCGTCGTCGCTGATGGCGAGCGCGGTTCTGCTCGGCTTCTCCGCACGATCCTTCAGCGCCGCGATTTGGCGCTGGCGAAAATCGAGCAGCTGACGCGGCTCGGTGGTGTAATGGCCGTGACAATCGATGATCATTGTTCTGGTGCCTGAAGCCGCTCACGCATCCTCGGGGCGATCGACATAGACGAGGCCCGCGCGCGCGAGCGGATCGCGCATATTGTACATGTCGAGGCCGAGTTCGCCTGCGGCAAGCCTTTGGCGCTTGCGCTCCTCGTCGGCCTTCCGCGCCTCGCCTTTGGCGGCGACGTCGGCTGCGGCGGTGCGCGCCACCACGACGACGCCGTCATCGTCGGCCACCACCGCATCGCCGGGCGCGACGCTGACGCCCGCGCAGACGACCGGCACGTTCACCGCGCCGAGCGTCGCCTTGACCGTGCCGCGCGCCGAGATCGCCCGCGACCAGACGGGGAAGCCCATCTCGCGCAAGACCTTCACGTCGCGGCAGCCGGCGTCGAGCACGAGCCCGACGACGCCGCGCGCCTTCAGCGAGGTCGCGAGCAGTTCGCCGAACATGCCGTCGTAATTGTCGGTGGTGCAACCGACGACCAGCATGTCGCCCGGCTGGCATTGCTCAACCGCGACGTGGATCATCCAGTTGTCGCCCGGCTGGGCCAGCACGGTGACGGCCGGGCCTCCGGCGGCGCCGCCCGGCCAGATCGGGCGCATATAGGGCTTCATCAGCCCCGCGCGGCCATAGGCCTCGTGCACGGTCGACACACCGAGCGCGCCGAGGCGCTGCGCGACCGCGGCTTCGGTGCGCGCGATGTTGCGGACGACGATGGTTTTCACCGCAGCCTCCTTCCGGGCGCAAGAACGCTGGTTCTCTCGCGCGGTTCTGCCGAAAACGCGGAAGGAAGGCAAACGCGGGGCCGGCAGCGCGGAAGGCGCGCGGCGTGTCGGCTGCGCCGCCGAGCGCCGCCGGGCGCGCTTGCTAGCTCGACGTGTCTAAGAAATTGATTGGTGCGGTTGGGTGGACCTCGACTACCGACTTCCAGCCCCCACAGTCTGTGTCAGGCTATGGGAACTGTGCACGGCGCGGCGGTGCGTTTTCGCGTAGGACGCGATGATTGGTTGGGGTGGGGCCAATCAGAGGAGCAACTCCGCCGCCAAACGAGGTCATAGGCTAGCTACGAGGCGCGGCGGAGCGAAGCAGCGATCAGCGAATACGGCCCGCATCGCTCCCGGCACCGCCGCCGTGCCCGCCTCTGGAATAGCCGACGGCAATGCCTCCCCTCGGAGGACCGCCGCCTCCGGGAGGACCACCGCCATAGCCGCC
>JBAPYK010000080.1:0-4880 GCA_049284695.1 Rhodoplanes sp.
TCGCGAGCTTGGTGATCACCGACGCTCGGAAGGCCGGGATCAGCAGGATCGTGCTCGATACGCTCGGCTCGATGCACGCCGCCCGTGCGCTTTACGTCGGTCTCGGATTTCGGCCGATCCCACCTTATTACGAGAATCCGTTGCCGGACGTCGTCTATCTCGGCCTCGATCTCAATGGATGAATCTGCAGGGTCGCCGGTTTGCAGGGATTTGAGCATGACGATGCGGGCTTGGTTCGTTCCGCCGCCCTCGCAGTGGTCATGCCCCGCGGAGGCGGGGCATCCAGTAATCAAAACGAGCGTTTGTGCTTACTGGATCGCCCGCTTTCGCGGGCGAAGACGGGCTTGGGGGATATAGCCGCGCATTGCCTGGACGGTTCTGACAAGCCCCTCCGGTTCGGCGACGGGCAACGAGCAACGTTCGCCGACGCAAACGAAGGCGGCTTTGCCGGGGGCCGATGCGATCTTCTCGCGGACAGGGTGTGACGGGGTAAGCGCTTCCGCGGAAGTGGCGCGAAGAAGGATGCGCTCGTCGAAGGGGACATGCTGCGCTGCAACAACAAGGGGGTCATTGTGCGGCTCTTCGCGCACAATGACAATCTCTGCTGCGCGAAGACGAAGGTCGAGGGCGTTCAGCAGGCTCAAATGTCCGAACAGATTAGCGCCTGCGAGGGGAATCAGGCCGTCAAACAAGATATCCGCCCGCTCGCGCCAGGCATCGTCGCCGGCGAGCACCGCGAGCCGGATGAGATTTTGCGCGGCCAAGCCGTTCGGGTTGGGGATTGCGTCGTCGTAGGTGGAGGCGGGCCGGACGATCAAACCCTCGGCGTCGTCGGCGGTGAGGAAATAGCCGCCATTGTCGCGATTGGCGTAATGGCGGTCGAACGCATGCTGCCAGGCGACCGCCCGGTCGAGGAAGGGGGCCTCGCCCGTCGCCTCGAATAAGGCGAGCGCGGCGCGGATCATGGCGGCGAAGTCGGACGCAAGTCCCGGAAACAGGAGCCGGCCGTCGCGCCAGGAATGGCCGAGCCGGTCGCCGCGGGTCATCTCGCGCGCGATGAAATCGAACGCGCGGCGGGCGAGCCCCAGCCATCCGGGCTCGTCGAGGAGGGAGCCGGCATTGGCCAGCGCCGCGATCATCAGCCCGTTCCAGTCGGCCAGCACTTTGTCGTCGAGCCCCGGCCGGACCCGACGCGCCCGCGCGTCCAATAGGACCTGCCGGAGTGCGGCCAGTCTCTGCTCTTCGGCCGCGTCCATCGACGCCAGCGCGAAGCTCTGGCCCGCCCGGGCGCGGGCAAAAGTATCGAGGCGTTGCAAGCGGTTAAGGATATTGTGGCTTTCGAAATTGCCTTCGGCCGTCACGTCGTAGCGCTGGGTGAAAAACGCGGCTTCGTCAGACGGCAGGGGGCTTTTGATCTCCGCCAGCGACCAGACATAGAATTTGCCCTCTTCGCCCTCGGAATCCGCGTCGAGGGATGCGCAGAATGCGCCCCCCGCCGTGAGCATTTCGCGTTCGAGCCAGCCGACGGTTTCGGCGGCCCGCTGGCGAAACAGCGGGTGGCCGGTGCGCGCGTGGGCGAGCGCCAGGAGTTCGAGAAGCTGGGCGTTGTCGTAAAGCATCTTCTCGAAATGCGGGACCAGCCAGCGCTCATCGACTGAATAACGCGAGAAGCCGCCGCCGAGATGGTCGTAAATGCCGCCCTCGCACATCCGTTCGAGCGAAAGCGCGACGAGATCGAGATAAATGTTCGACGGTTGGGCAGTTGCGGGGTCCATCGCGGCGGGTAGAGAGGCCGAGGCATCGCTCCCTCCCGCGTCGCTGCGCTTTGCTCCCTCCCCCGCGTGCGGGGGAGGGTTAGGGAGGGGGCTATCCGCCAGTTTCGAGAAATCGGTGCGATGGGCGTCCGCCCGCTGGGCCGCCCGCCAGAGAAATTCGAGCATCGAGCATTGGGGAAATTTCGGCGCGCCCCGCAGCCCGCCCTGCAGCGGGTCCATGGCGCTCATCAGTTGCTCGGCGACGTGGTCGAGCTGGGCGAGGCCCATTGATATGCGGCCTTCGGGCTGCGCCCTGTCCGCAAGCCGGGCCATCAAAGCCTGGCGGTTATGCTCGACGCGATGCGGTTCTTCGCGGAACAGGCGGGCGATCTCCTGCAGCACGTCGACGAATGACGGGCGGCCATACCGGGAGGTGTTAGGGAAATAAGTGCCGCCCCACACCGGCTCGCCCTCGGGCGTGAGGATCATGGTGAGCGGCCAGCCGCCCTGCTGGCCGAGAAGATGCAGCGCCGTCATGTAGATTTGGTCGATGTCCGGACGCTCCTCGCGATCGACCTTGATGTTCACGAACAGGTCGTTCATCACCGCAGCCGTCGCGG
This sequence comes from Rhodoplanes sp., assembly GCA_049284695.1. GTDB lineage: Bacteria > Pseudomonadota > Alphaproteobacteria > Rhizobiales > Xanthobacteraceae > Rhodoplanes. The sequence goes on from JBAPYK010000080.1 coordinate 2,375, forward strand.
GATCCTCGAAGCTCTCGTGCGCCATCACATGACACCAATGGCAAGCCGCATAGCCGACCGACAGCAGGATCGGCTTATTGGTGCGCTTGGCCTCGGCGAGCGCATCCGGCCCCCACGGCCACCAGTCCACCGGATTGTGTTTGTGCTGCAGGAGGTAGGGGCTTGTCTCGCGGGCGAGGCGGTTTTCGTGGGGCGTAACGGGGGTCATGGGCTGCGCCTTTGGTTGGCGGCAGAGTCTAAACGCGGAACGGCACGCAAACGGATCGGCGAATTGACGCGCGCTCGGACAAAGTCAACCGGGCATTTCGCAAGGAATGGCTCGTCGGCTATGCCGCCGATAGATGCGGAAATCGGCATCAGTGGTCAGAAGCACGGGATCGGCCACCATTTCGGTCATACGGACGAGGCAGGCGTCGGCGAAGCTCATCGGCACATTCGAGTACTTGTGCATGAGGCGCAAAACGCCCGGGACGTCTTCGCTGAGATGGAAGGGAACGGTCACGGCGCGACGATGGAGCAATGCGGCAAGCGCGCCGGCGCCGCGCATCCCGAGCAGATGGAAAGCCTCCGAGAGCGCCGCTTCGCAGGTTTTCCAGGTCGGCGGGAATCGCTCCGACAAAGCGGCCGCCCATCCGTGATGGGTGTCGTCGCGGCTGAGGAGGGCGACGAGAAAACTCGCGTCAACGAGGACGCTTGCGGCCATAGCCGGTCGCTCGCAGATAATCTTTCGTTCGAACGCTCAAGTCTGTCGGAAGGCCTTTGACCGACCCGATAAGGTCTGCGATGGCCTCTCGCGCCGCGCCGCGGCGTCGCGGTGGTGCGGCCAGGGTCAGCCGTTCGCGAATGACGTCGGATTTCGACATCTTGCGGTGTCGCGATTCGGCCTCGATCTGAGACGCCAAATCGTCGGGCAGTCGTACAGTCAGAGTTTTCATACGGAGAAATGTATTACAGAGATGGCAGTTACGCAATACAACGCGCTGAGCTTTCACTACTGACGCCAGGACGTTCGCAATCGTGATGCTGACGATAATGAATAGTGGCGACACGATATTCGCTCTTTCCTCCGGCCGGCCGCCGGCGGCAATCGCGGTACTGCGGATATCGGGCCCGCAGGCGAGCGCCGCGCTCACGGCGCTGATCGGCCGCTTGCCAAGACCGCGCGAAGCCGTGCTCGCGCGCGTGCGCGATCCGGATTCCGGCGAGATCATCGACGACGCGCTGGCTTTGTGGTTTCCCGCGCCGAAGAGCGTGACGGGCGAGGATGTCGCGGAACTGCATGTTCACGGCGGGCGCGCGGTGGTCGCCGCGGTGCTCGCAGCCCTCGGCCGGCTTGCGCATTGCCGGCCGGCGGAGGCGGGGGAATTCACCCGGCGGGCGTTCGACAACGGCAAGCTCGACCTGACGCGGGTTGAGGGGCTCGCCGACCTGATCACGGCCGACGCCGAAGCGCAGCGGCGGCAGGCCCTGCGCCAATTGCGCGGATGGCTGTCCGATCGGGCGGAAGCGTGGCGCACCGCGCTGATCGCGGCGCTCGCGCTCATCGAGGCGCGCATCGACTTTGCCGACGAAAGCGATGTGCCCGAGGACCTTATGACGCCGGCGCTCGAGGGCGCGCGCGCCTTGCGCGACGAGATCGCCGCCGCGCTCGCGGACCAGCGGCGCGGAGAGCGCTTGCGCGAAGGTCTGGTGGTCGCCATCGCGGGTCCCCCTAATGCCGGGAAGTCAAGTCTTATCAACAGAATAGCCCGGCGGGAGGCGGCGATCGTCTCGCCCTACGCCGGCACGACGCGCGACGTCATCGAGGTGCATCTCGACCTCGGCGGCGCGCCCGTCACGCTGCTGGACACCGCCGGCATTCGCGAAAGCGACGATCCCGTCGAGCAGGAAGGGGTGCGGCGGGCGCGGGCGCGGGCGGCGGAGGCCGACCTGGTGCTGTGGGTCGCGGATGCGACGGCGAAAGAGGAAGCCGCGGTCGGGGAGGGGGCAGCGGGCGGAGAGACGCCAACGGCCGACAAACAGGGCGATGGCAAGCCGTCACGCTGGACGATCCTGAACAAGATCGACCTGGTCGACCACGGGATTAACGAACCGGCATCCCTAACAAAGGATGACGGTTCTCGATCGTTCGCCGTCTCGGCGCGCACCGGCGAAGGCTTGGCCGAACTGCTGGAGGCGTTGGAGCGCTTCGCCAGCGATTTCCTCGGGGGCGGCGAGCCCGTCCTGATCACCCGGGAGCGTCACCGGCTAGCGCTGCAAGAAGCGTTAGCGGCGCTCAACCGCGCGCTCGCGGAACCGCCCGCAGATCGCGAGGAGATTGTCGCGGAGGAATTGCGGCTGGCGGCCCGCGCGCTCGGGCGGCTGGTGGGCCGCGTCGACGTCGAGGACATTCTCGACGTCATCTTTCGTGATTTCTGCATCGGCAAGTGATAGATGGCGCGGAGAGTCGCGCCTATTTGTTTCACGTGAAACACGACGTCCTTCGAGCCATCGCCATGGATTTGCA
>JBAPYK010000081.1:0-9725 GCA_049284695.1 Rhodoplanes sp.
GTGCATGACGAGCCCGAACTCGAACGCGCGCTGCGGCTGTCGTCGCGGCTGATCGGCGTCAACAACCGCAATCTCAAGACCTTCGAGACGACGCTCGCGGTCAGCGAACGCCTTGCGCCGCTCATTCCTTCCGACCGCGTGATCGTGGGCGAGAGTGGAATATTCACGCCCAGCGATCTCGCCCGCCTCGCCAAAGTCGGGATCTCGACCTTCCTGGTCGGCGAAAGCCTGATGCGGCAGCCCGATGTCGCAGCGGCGACGCGCGCATTGCTCGAAGTAGAGCCCAAGCGCGCCGCTCCGGCCGCGGAATGATGATGGCGGCCCGCAAACAACTCACCCATCTCGGCCGCCGCGGCGAGGCGCGGATGGTCGATGTCTCCGGCAAGGCGGTGACAGAACGGGTCGCGGTCGCCGAAGGACGCGTTGTGATGGCGCGCGCGACGCTCGATCTCGTACGCGCCGGAAACGCCAAGAAGGGCGACGTGCTCGGTGCCGCGCGCATCGCCGGCATCATGGCGGCGAAGAAAACGCACGAGCTGATCCCGTTGTGCCACCCGCTCGCGCTGTCCAAAATCGAAGTCGACATCGCGCCCGAGCCTGACTCCTCCGGCCTGCGCGTGCGCGCCACGGTCAAGCTCGCAGGAAAGACGGGAGTCGAAATGGAAGCGCTCACCGCTGTGGCCGTCGCCTGCCTCACCATCTATGACATGGTGAAGGCGGTCGAACGCGGCATGCGGATCGAGGGCATCCGCTTGCTTGAAAAGCGCGGCGGCAAGTCGGGCCGTTATCGCGCCAAGGAAAGCTGAGCGGTGACCGAGATCGGCCGGCTAGCGTTCTTGCGGCGCGTTGACCTTCCCCAGAGGCGGAGCAGTGATTTGATGGCGGAGGCCTGATCGTGGCGCAGTTGTCGGTCGCTGACGCACTTGCCCGCGTGCTCGCCGACGCCGTGCCGCTGCCGTCCGAGCAAGCGCCGCTCGCAGAAGCCCATGGGCGCGTGCTGACCCAGGACCTAGCGGCGCAGCGCACCCAGCCTCCGTCCGATCTCTCGGCGATGGACGGCTATGCCGTGCGGGCGGCGGATGTCACGCAGCCCCCCGTTCGCCTGAGGGTGATCGGCGAAGTGCCCGCCGGCCGGCCGTTCGACCGCGTGGTCGGCCCGGGCGAAGCCGTCCGCATCTTCACCGGCGGCGTCGTTCCGCAAGGCGCGGACGCGATCGTCATCCAGGAGGTCGCATCGCGCGACGGCGACGATGTCGTAATCGCCCAAGGCGCGGCCAAGGGCCGACATGTGCGCCCGCGGGGCGTCGATTTCACAGCCGGCGAATCATTGCTCAAGCGCGGCCATTGCCTGTCCGCGCGCGACCTTGCGCTCGCCGCCGCGATGAACCACGCCGCCGTGCCGGTGCATCGCCGTCCGCGCCTCGGCATGCTTGCGACTGGCGACGAACTGGTGCCGCCCGGCACGCCGCCCGCGCCCGGTCAGATCGTCTATTCCAACGGATTCGCGCTGATCGCGCTCGCGCGCGGGGAAGGCGCGCAGGCTATCGATCTCGGCGTCGCTCGCGACCGGCTCGACGCAACCATCGAGGCGGTGCGTCGCGCGCGCGCGCTCGAGGTCGATGTGCTGGTTACGACCGGCGGGATTTCGGTCGGCGAATATGATCTCGTGCAACGCGCGCTCGCCGCCGAGGGCATGGCGCTGTCGTTCTGGAAGATCGCCATGCGGCCGGGGCGTCCGATGATGCATGGACGTCTGGGCGCGATTCATGTGCTCGGGCTGCCGGGCAATCCGGTCTCCTCCTATGTCTGCGCGATTCTGTTCGTCGTGCCGCTATTGCGCCGGCTCGCGGGCAGAAGCGACGCCGCTTATACGATTGAGCAGGCGGTGCTCGGCCGCGACCTTCCCCAAAACGACGAGCGCGAGGAATATATGCGCGCAAGCCTGTCCACCGATTCGGACGGACGTCTGATCGCGACTCCGTTTCCGAATCAGGACAGTTCGCTGCTCGCGCCGCTCGCCAAGGCCGATTGCCTCCTTATCCGCCCGCCGCATGCGCCTGCGGCCGCGGCCGGAAACGCCTGCAACATCATCCGCCTTCGCCATCCCGCCTAGCCTTCGGCGGGGCGCTGCTTCGGGGCGTTCACCTGAAATTAAGGGGTTGCAGAACACATATCGAACGGATAGGTTATGTTCACCCTTTGTTTTGGGGCCGAGGTGGATATCGACCAGGGGGCTGCGAGATATGTTGACCCGCAAACAATTTGAACTGCTGCGCTTCATCCACGAGCGCCTGAAGGAAGCCGGCGTTCCGCCGTCCTTCGACGAGATGAAGGATGCGCTCGATCTCCGCTCCAAGTCCGGCATTCATCGCCTGATCACGGCGCTTGAAGAGCGCGGCTTCATCCGCCGCCTGCCGAATCGCGCGCGCGCCATCGAAGTGATCAAACTGCCCGAATCGGTGGGGCACGGCCTCGGGGGCGGACGCGCTCGCGGTTTTACGCCGAGCGTGATCGAGGGCGATCTCGGCCGCGTGCGCGCTCCCGGACCGGAGGAAGACGCCGGGCGGCCGGTTCCGGTGCCGCTGATGGGCCGTATCGCTGCCGGCACGCCGATCGAAGCGATCCAACACAAGAGCGGAATCATCAACGTGCCGCCCGAGCTGTTGACCACGGGCGAGCATTTCGCGCTTGAAGTGCGCGGCGATTCGATGATCGAAGCCGGCATTCTCGACGGCGATATCGCATTGATCAGGCGCGTCGAGAACGCGGACACAGGCGACATCGTCGTGGCGCTGGTCGACGATGAGGAAGCGACTCTGAAACGCTTCCGCCGGCGCGGCGCGTCGATCGCGCTCGAACCCGCCAACAGCGCGCATGAAGTGCGCATCCTTCCGCCCAACCGCGTGCGCATTCAAGGCAAGCTGGTCGGGCTCATGCGGCGCTATTGAACGAAGCGTCGTACGGTCGTCGCGAAATCTAAATCGCTTCGACCGTCGGGGCGCTCGCCTTTTCTGGTCTTTCTGGTTAGCGCTTTGGCGCTCAGGATCACTCCCTGGTCGGCGCGTTTGCATCGCCCGGCTCCAAATCCTCGACGGCCGGCGTTGCATCGCGCGGCGTAGGCCGCGGGCCGTGCGTCGCGGGTGTTTGCGTGCGGGTCTCCGTCGCCGCCTTCGCCCACGGCCGGTCATAGCCGGGCGGGCGCGTCGGTGTAATCTCCCAGCCTTGTCCTAACCGCCGGAGCGCAAGCGCGCCCGAAGTGCGGAGACGCTCGCGATCGACAACGGTGGCGGCGCAATCGGCGGGCGGGTCGCGTCGGGCGACGACCAGCGCGGCGCGCACGCAATCGTCGGCGAACGCCTCGGCCGTCAGCGCGACCGCGACGATCGTCCCGTCGGCGAGGCGTGCGATGCAGCCCACCGGATCGCAGCTAAGACCGCTGGCGAGGTCCGGGTCTTTTTCTCCGCGTGCGTCGCCGTCCGCGCCCAGCCAGTCGCGCGGGGCAAATGATTGGCTTGCCGACTTCAGCACCGCGAAGCGGCCGTCCGCGCGCCGGACCGCTACCGCTTCCCCATCGCCGGAGACGAACACATCGGGCCGCGGGGCGGCTGCCGCGAACGCCGCGGCAAGCGCGAGAAGCGCTACGCCGCTCCAGCGCAACGGCGTGCGCAGGAGACAGATCACGATAAGCCCCAACGTCCCGATCAGCATTGGAGCGATTCCGAAGGCGGGTATTCGGCCGACGGCGCCCGGCAGGCTAGCGACCCACAATGCGACCGCCGTCATCCAGTCGATGCCGTACCCCATCAGCCGCCACACCGGCGCGTCGAAGCCGAACGGCATGGCGATGAGGGCGAGAAGACCGGCCGGCATGACGAAGCCGGAGACGACCGGCATGGCCAGCAGATTGGCGAGCACGCCGTAGGGCGCGAGCCGGTGGAAATGGTAGGCGGCGAACAGCGTCGTTGCGAGGCCGGCGACCAGCGACGCGAACACGAGCGCGATAAGCTCGCGCCCGCCCCAAAGCGCAAGCCGCGCGCCGAGCGAGGTTTTTCCCCCCGCCGCAATCCAGGGAATGCCGCGCTCATAAGCGGCGACGAGCGCCAGCGTCGCCGCAAACGACATCTGGAAGCTTGGATGCACCACCGCTTCCGGCGTCACGACCATGACGGCGAGCGCGGCGACGGCAAGCGTGCGCAGCGTGAGCGCCTGGCGGTCGAGCATCACGCCGAGGAGCACGATTGCGGTCATGATGAAGGCGCGCTGGGTCGCGACCTCTGCGCCCGACAGGACGAGATAGGACGCCGCGGCAAGCAGCGCCGCGACGGCGGCCCATTTCTTGATCGGGCGGCGCTCGGCCAGCGCCGGCGCAAGCGCAAGAAAAGCGCGCACGACGATAAACACGACGCCCGCGACCACCGCCATGTGATAACCGGAGATCGACAGCACATGTGCGAGGCTCGACACATACATCGCGTCGTTGACGGTCGAGGAGATCGCGTCGCGCTTGCCGGTAATGAGCGCCGAAGCGATGGCGCGGGCGTCGCCCGAAAGCACGGCGCGGATGCGCTGATCGATCGCCTCGCGCATCTGATCGATGACCGCTGCGCCGCGCACCCACAGGTCCGGCGGAGCGGGCGCAGGCGCGGGCCGGATCGCGCCGAGCGCAAAGCCGACTGCGCCGATGCCGTGGAAATAAAGGTCGCGGGCGAAATCGTAGCCGCCGGGCCGTAGCGGGGCGAGCGGCGGGCTGAGCCGCGCCTTCAAGGTCACGAATGCGCCCACCGGCGGCGCCGTTCCTTTACGCACGGCGACGCGCACGCGCTCGGGCTTCTCGGCGGTGCGCGCGCCTTCGACGAAGGAGTGGACGCGCAGGACGACGCGGTCGCTGCGCTCGCGCTCTTCACGCAGCTCGACATAGCCGGACAGCGCCGCGCCGAAGACCGTTTGCCGCAAGATCGGGTGATCAATGCGATGGGCGCGCAGCGTCGCTAGGAAAAAGCCGGCCGCGAGCGCGGCAAAGCCGAGGGCGATCAACGCTGAATAGCCGCGCCCCCTGGTCGCTGCGACAATGAAAGCCGACAGCACCGCCGCCGCGCCGGCAGCCCACAGTGCGGGCTCCCGCTCGGCGGCGAAGTAAAGCACGATCCCGAACGCGAACGCGACCGCGAGCCAGGGGAAAAACCGTCCGGGGGACGTTTCCGCCACCGCCCATTCGCGCAGCCGCGCCACCGCCGCATCGGCGAGTGCGTTGGCGCCGCCCGGAAAAGGCAGCGCACGACGCCCTGTCCGCCGGTCGACAGGCCAGGTTCCGGCGCGGTCGCGCGGCCGCCAAGGCTCCGCCATGCGAGGCCCCACCCAAGGTGCGAGGCCGGCGCGATCGTCTTGGTTCGGCCGCCCACCCCCTCCCCAACCCTCCCCCGCATGCGGGGGAGGGAGTCGCGCATTAGCGCGACGGGAGGGGGCAATTGACGCGAATTCAAATAGCGGCGCCGGCGTCAGCCGTAAGGCTATTCTATCGCTGCGCGAAGTTCACGATGAACACAACGGAAACAATTATGTCTGCCCGGGGCGCTTGCCCGCTCTGCGGGCGGTCCTCCTCCCCCGTTTCACGGGGGAGGATGAGCTCATCCGGCAGCGCGTGCTTGGCAGAATTCAACACGCGCTGATGAAAATTGACGCGCGCAGAATCCTCCCCCGTGAAACGGGGGAGGAGAACCATGCGCAGCATGGTGGAGGGGGCAGCGGGATCAGCGGTCTTGCGTGAATGGCGGAAAAGCGCGGGCGTCCGCTCATTCATCTGAGCGGGTAGCGCTACCCCCCGCCCTTCACCTTGGCCCAGGTGTCGCGCAGCCCGATGGTGCGGTTGAACACCAGGCGATCGGGCCGCGAGTCCGGATCCGGGCAGAAGTAGCCCTGCCGTTCGAACTGCACCGCCTCTCCGACCGGAACGGCCGTAAGCGACGGCTCGAGCTTGCAGTCCGTCAGCACTTCGAGGGACTGCGGGTTTATCTCGGAGGCGAAGTCCGCGACGTTCGGCGCCGCATTCAGGAAGAGATGATTGTAAAGCCGGACCTCGGCAGGCACCGCCGCGGCAGCCGACACCCAGTGGATCGTCCCCTGCACCTTGCGGCCGTCGGGCGCGTTGCCGCCTTTGGTCGCCGAATCGTAGGTGCAACGCAGCTCGATCACCTCGCCGGCCGCGTCCTTGACGACCTCACGGCAGGTGATGAAGTAGGCATAGCGCAGCCGCACCTCGCGGCCGACCGACAGGCGGTGAAACTTCTTCGGCGGATTCTCCATGAAGTCGTCGCGCTCGACATAGAGTTCGCGGCCGAACGCGACCTTGCGCGCTTTCGCCGGATCGTCCGGATGGTTGAGCGCATCGAGCTCCTCGGTCTTCCCTTCCGGATAGTTCTCGATCACGACCTTCAGCGGCTTCAGCACCGCCATCCGACGCGCGGCCGTGCGGTTGAGAACCTCGCGGACCGAGAAATCGAACATCGCAACGTCGACCATGCTGTTCGCCTTGGCGACGCCGATTCTTTTCGCGAAGTCGCGCAGCGCTTCCGGCGGCACGCCGCGGCGGCGCAGGCCGGCGAGCGTCGGCATGCGCGGATCGTCCCAACCCGAGACCAGCCCCTCGCGCACCAGTAGCGTCAGGACGCGCTTGGAGAGCACCGTGTAGGTCAGATTCAGGCGCGCAAACTCGTACTGGTGCGGCCGCGAGGGCACCGGGAGATTGTCGATAAACCAGTCATAAAGGGGACGATGGTCCTCGAACTCGAGCGTGCAGATCGAATGCGTGATGCCTTCGATCGCGTCCGACTGGCCGTGCGCGAAATCGTAGCTCGGATAGATGCACCACGCGTCGCCGGTGCGCGGATGACTCGCATGCAGAATGCGATAGAGCACCGGGTCGCGCAGATTGATGTTGCCGGCCGCCATGTCGATCTTGGCGCGCAGCACGCGGGCGCCGTTGGGAACCTCGCCGGCGCGCATGCGGCGGAACAAGTCGAGGTTCTCCTCGATCGAGCGCTCGCGGAACGGGCTGTTCTGGCCCGGCTCGGTGAGCGTGCCGCGGGTGGCGCGAATTTCGTCCTGTGTCTGATCGTCCACAAAGGCCTTGCCGGCCAGGATCAGATGCTCGGCCCAGGCATAGAGCTGCTCGAAATAGTCGGATGCGTAATAAAGGTGCCGACCCCAGTCGAAGCCGAGCCAGCGGACGTCGCACTCGATCGCGTCGATATATTCCTGCTCCTCCTTGACCGGGTTGGTGTCGTCGAAGCGCAGATGGCAGCGTCCGCCGAACTCCGCCGCGACCCCGAAATTCAGGCAGATCGACTTGGCGTGACCGATATGCAGGTAGCCGTTCGGCTCCGGCGGAAAGCGCGTCACAATGTCCTTGTGGCGGCCGGCGTCGATATCCGCCTGGATGATATCGCGGATGAAATCGCGTCCCGCTTCATTGGTTATCGTTTCGGCTGCCGTCATGCTTCATAGTCCGGATGGTTCATGATGCGGCATATGTGCCGCGGGTGAGGGTTTGTGCCAAATTCACGACAATGCGCCAAGCGCCAATCCGCCCCCCTAACAGCGCCGTATCGCCTCCCCACATGATCGGTTGTTGAACCGCGCGGGGACACCGCCCAATTACTCTCGATCCTACCTGTGCTACGAGGAGCGTCCGCCGCCCTCGGGCTCTCCATCAAGGCGCCATGACCAAGACCGTCGTCACTCGCTTCGCTCCGTCGCCGACCGGATTCCTGCATATCGGCGGGGCGCGGACCGCGCTGTTCAACTGGCTGTACGCCCGCGGCAGGGGCGGCAAGATGCTATTGCGCATCGAGGACACCGACCGCGAGCGCTCGACGCAGGCGGCGATCGACGCCATCCTCGACGGACTGAGCTGGCTCGGAATCGACTGGGACGGCGACGCCATCTACCAGTTTTCGCGCGCGGCGCGGCACCGGGAGGTCGCCGAGGGGCTGCTCGCCTCCGGCGGCGCCTATCTCTGCTACGCCTCCCAGGCCGAGCTCGACGAGATGCGCGAGAAGGCGCGCCAGGAGGGCCGGACGCGGCTTTATGACGGCGGCTGGCGCGATCGCGACCGGTCCGAGGCTCCCGAAGGCGTCGCTCCGGTGATCCGCCTCAAGTCTCCGCTGACGGGAGAGACCGTGATCGATGATCAGGTCCAGGGCCGCGTCGCCTGGCAGAACGAACACCTCGATGATCTCGTGCTCCTGCGCTCCGACGGCACGCCCACATACATGCTCGCCGTTGTGGTCGATGATCACGACATGGGCGTCACCCACATCATTCGCGGCGACGATCACCTCACCAACGCGGCGCGGCAGAAACAGATTTATGACGCGCTCGGCTGGGAGACGCCGGTCATGGCGCATATCCCGCTGATCCACGGACCCGACGGCTCGAAGCTGTCCAAGCGGCACGGCGCGCTCGGCGTCGACGCCTACCGGGCGATGGGCTTTTTGCCGGCGGCGGTGCGGAACTACCTCGTTCGGCTCGGCTGGAGCCATGGCGACCAGGAGATCTTTTCCACCGAGGAAATGATCGCCGCCTTCGACCTTCCGCAGATCGGCCGCTCCCCTGCCCGCTTCGACTTTGCCAAGTTGGAGAACCTCAATGGTTATTATCTGCGCGCCGCGAGCGACCGCGAATTGCTCGCCGCGATCGAAGGCCTGCTTCCCCATATCGCGAATGGGGCCGAGCTTGCGGCCAAGCTCGATGCGGCGCTGAAGGAAAAGCTGATCGCGGCGATGCCGGGCTTGAAGGAGCGCGCCAAGACCTTGATCGAATTAATCGATCAGGCGCGGTACCTCTATGCCGCGCGACCGCTTCCGCTCGAGGACAAGGCGCAGGCGCTGCTCACCTCGGAGGCGCGGCTGATGTTGCGCGAGCTCGGGAGCGCGTTGAGCGGGGTCGATCCATGGACGGCGGCGACGACGGAAGCGGCGATCAGGAGCTTTTCCGAACACCGCGCCTTGAAGCTCGGCGCCGTCGCCCAGCCGCTCCGAGCGGCGCTCACGGGCCGGACGACATCACCCGGCATTTTTGACGTGCTGGCGGTGCTCGGAAAGAGCGAGTGTCTCGCGCGGATCGCCGATCAGGCGGAGGGGACCACTGCGGCGGTTGCCCCCTCCCGCCCGGCATCGGCCGACACCATATCGGAGCGGTGACGCCTCGGTCCCGGCGGGCGACCTAGACCAACCGCCGTCTTGTGACCCGCGAGGAGATGCGCTAGGCGAGGCGGCAAACCTCGTCGATCGATACCGGAGAGAGCCGGCGAGCAGCTGCGGGCTCGTTTGACCCCTACCAATCGAGGATTCCATGGACGTTAAGACGGGTGCGAAGGCGGGGACCCTGACCGTCGGCAACAAGAACTACGATCTGCCGATGTACGAAGGAACGACGGGTCCTGATGTCATCGACATCAGCAAGCTGTACGACGAAGTCGGCATCTTCACCTACGATCCCGGCTACACCTCGACGGCAAGCTGCGAGTCGAAGATCACGTTCATCGACGGCGACGAAGGCATTTTGCTTTATCGCGGCTATCCGATCGAACAGCTCGCCGAGCACGGCGACTTCCTCGAGACCTGCTATCTCCTGCTCTATGGCGAGCTGCCGACCGCGGCGCAAAAGGCGGAATTCGACCGCACGGTCACCCGCCACACCATGATCCACGAGCAGATGGCGCGGTTCTA
>JBAPYK010000082.1:0-6837 GCA_049284695.1 Rhodoplanes sp.
TCGCCTTCCAGGCCTTCAGCGCCGAGTACATCACCAACATCCTGGAGGCCCGCGCCCGGGCGCTGCCGGAACCTGCACCCTTGCAGCTCACCCGTCGCCACGACCTGCTCGACATCGATATCGCTCCGCCGGACCTCAACGCCTACGAGGTAAACGATCATGACTCCGAGTGACCAGACGCGATTGGATACGCAACTGCAGCGGTTGCACCTGCACCACATCCGAAGCCACTACCAGGCCGCCGCCACCAAGGCCGCCGAGGAGCAGTGCTCCTACGTGGATTACCTCGCGCAGCTCATCGAGGGCGAGACCACGTTGCGCGAGAACCGCAGCATCGAGCGCCGCATCAGGAACGCACGTTTCCCCGTGCTCAAGACCCTCGAAGAGTTCCAGTGGAGCTGGCCCAAGAAGATCAACCGTCCGCAAATCCAGAACCTGTTTCGTCTGGCCTTCATCGCAACCCAGACCAACGTCGTCCTGATCGGCAACGTCGGCCTCGGCAAGACGCATCTGTCGATCGCTCTGGGCCATGCCGCCTGCCTGAATGGACACACGGTGCTCTTCACGACGGCAGTCGACATCATCAACACCTTGGCAGCGGCCCAGTCCGCCGGCCGGCTCAAGCGCGAACTCCACCGCTACCTGAAGCCCGCCATACTCATCGTCGATGAGCTCGGTTACCTTCCGATCGACAAGCACGGCGCGGACTTGCTGTTCCAGATCATCAGCCAGCGCTACGAGCGCGCGCCGATGGTGATCACCAGCAACCGTGCCTACAAACATTGGTCGCAGATCTTCAACAACGACAGCACGTTGACCTCCGCCATCCTCGATCGCGTCCTGCACCACGCCGAGACGGTCATCATCGAAGGCACCAGCTTCCGCATGAAGGATGAGATTGACGCCTAGCCCGAGCGACCACGATGACGCGCAAGCGCCCAGCCAAATCGCCCGAATACGCCGTCTCCGATGAAGCCGCCGCTTACATCGCGGACGCGCTGATGGAACTCGCCTTGCAATTCGAGGCGACCCACTTCGCTCAAATACGCCGCCACGCCAAAACGCAGCACCGCCCCGCGGCAACTCCACCTGTTCGGCAAACATCCCGCTGCAAACGCCGCAAGTGAATGCTTTGAAAATCTGATTTCCCGGCTCTCGTTCCCACCCGCGCCGCGAACATTCCTCCGTGTCGCCGCCCCACAAACGCAAGCGCTTGCTCTCTGCTTGCTTGTTTCGGGCTTTCTTTGGTTCGACCGCGCCGCAGGCTTTCTTCCGCCCCGACCGTAGATTTTGGACGCCGGCGCGCGCAGAAGCTGTCAAGGCCCGGCCGCCGCTCCGCCAGAGAGGCGCGCTCCAACGCTTCCAGGCCGCGGCTTGACAGCTGCGAGCACGGCGGCAGGCTCGAGCGGTTCGGGGCTGGAGGTTGCCGGAACCTGACCCAGCACGCACATTTTCATTTCCCGCCTCTCCACGCCGCCAATCCAGCAGCAGCGCACAAACATCAAGAATGCCGGCGGTGCGCTCGCAAAATAATCGAGAAATTCAATCCGCTGGTTTTAGGTGAAGTTCACACCGCTGGTAACACCCTCCGCCAGTTGCACGCGCCAAATATTCTCTGGCGGCTCGCAAGGGCGGAAAAATCCCCAATAAACACGGGCCTTCGCGCGCAAAGCTCTGCACTGCGCGGAGCCGGCGGAGACCCAAATTTCGCTCTCTCCGGCCGTTCTTCTCCAAACCTCTGGACTTCGCCATTTTAGTACGGATTCCGTAAGCGGCTGATATAAAAGCGCTTTTTGTCAGCCCAATCTCCGTACTTTTCGAAAGGTCGCTTGGGAAGACCGAGGGCACCCCGAATCCAATTTGGGCTTTGATAAAGAAGCGATTTTCCGTTCGCCTGGTACGGAGCGAATCCATGTCGCTCGGCCGACGTCGTCGAGCGGCCCCTCGTTGCCGACCTGCAGGTCACGCCTGAACGGGAGGCAGACGTCCGCCTCAGGTTCGGGATCGTCGTTTTGTTGCCCGCGCCCTCAAAGATGCCCAACTGCGTGAAGGCACATTGGAGGAAGTAGACATAGAACCTGGGGTCTAGCAAGCTCACCTGCAAGTGCGCGCATTGCAGCTTAGCGACTTTCTCGCCGACCCCGGGCGCGAGACCCGGACGTTGAAGGCCGCTGAACATCTGCGGGCGCATGTCGAAGATGCGATCCGCAAGGCAGTTTGCGATCTCGACATGACGACCGACCGCCGTGGCCGCCCTTACAGCCTCGTCTGCATAAAGAACCAGGCGAGCTACGACCGCCGGGTGAAGCAACGCAACGACGATCTCGCGAACCTCCAACGCTTGGGCGGATGACGGACGACCCGCGCGTTGACCGAACCCCCGCGGAAGAGACTGAGGCGCGTGCGAGCTCCCTGAGCGTCCACGAAAACCTCCCTGAGTATCCCCAAAATTGTCTCGTAGCCGGTGGCGCGCCGCGGCAGTTGCAGCGGCGCACCCCGGCGCGGCAAGTTTGCCAGCAAGCATATCTCCTGGGTCCGCGCGGTGGCATAGCGGTGGAGCAACGCCCAAACATGGGTGACGCGCTCGGTGACCGGCGCCGCGTTGCATATCGCCCGCGTCACGCCGCCCGCTCCAGCGGAAACGGGGACGGTTCCCACAGGTGTTCGATCTTGAAGTTCTTGACCGTGTAGGCCTCCCATTCGTGCAAGAGCTGCGCGAGGCCCGCGCGGTCGTTTTCGGCGAGACGCGCGCACAGTTCCCGTAGGCGGCGGTTTTCGGCCCTGTCGTCCTCGTCGTAATTGGGCTGGTCGACGGACCACCGCGGGAGATAATTTTTGCAGAGCGCGCGGGCCGCATCGAGATCGCCGAGCGCCACGTCCACGATGATCTTGCATTGCGGCCAGTCGAACAGCTTGTGCCGGAACATGTGGCGCGAGACGAAGGCGAGATAGTCGTCGAGCGTCTTGATCGCGTGCAATCGAGGCAAGGCTTGCTGCTCGATCGCGTTGATGAGCGCCGAGGAAATATCCGGGTCGGTGATTTTCCAGGATCCGGGAGCGGGCGAGGATTCGTTGTAAAGCCATTCGCCCCAATCTAGCGGGAACGACTTCCGAGCCTCAAACAGGTGCCTGACCGCCCATTGCGGCCTGAACTTGTCAGGATTGAGCATGCGATCGATGAGAACGGCGCGCGCGAAATGATGCACCGGCTTAACGAAAATCCACCGGCCGACCAGGGTGAGATCGGCGCGCCGTTCAAGCAATGGGCGGACCAGCTTCTTGACTTGCGCGGCCGTGGTCATCGGCGCGGCCTCACCTCGGTGACGCGATCGGTGACCGGCGCCGCGCGGCACATCGACCGCGTCACGCCCCGCACTCCAGCGGAAACGGGGTCGGTTCCCACAGGTGTTCGATCTTGAAGTTCTTGACCGTGCACACCTCCCATTCATGGAGGAGCTGCGCGAGGCCTGCGCGGTCGTCGGCGAGACGCGCGCACAGTTCGCGAAGACGACGATACTTTGCCTTGCTGTCTTCGTCGTGGTGAGGTTGGTCCACAGACCAGCGATGCATGTTTTCTTTACAGATCGACCGAGCCGCATCGAGATCGCCGAGCGCGACGTCGATGATGATTTTGCATTGCGGCCAGTCGAACAGCTGATGTCGAAACATATGGCGGGAAACAAAAGCGAGATAGTCGTCAAGCGTCTGTATTGCGCGCAGTTTGGGTAGCGCTTGTTGCTCGATCGCCTCGATTAGGGATAGTTCAACATCGGGATCGGACATGAACCACAGACCCCTGCGGCGCGAGCGCTCATTGGCAAGAAATTCGCCCCAACTTAACGAAAAAAACTTCTGCGTTTCAAATAGGTGCAAAACCGCCCATCGCGGCTCAAATTCCTCAGCGTAAGCCGTGCGATCGATGAGAACAGCCCGCGCGAAATGGTATATAGGCTTCACAAAGATCCAGCGGCCGACCAGGGCGAGGTCGGCGTGCCGTTCGAGCACCGGCCGGACCATTTTCTTGACTTGCGCGACCGTTGTCATCGGCGCGGCCTCACCTCGGTGACGATGATGCGCTGCGTGCCAGGATAATAGTATTGGACAGCGCTCGCCAGTTCCCGCATCCGCGCCACCGTGAGACGCTCCAAACCGGTTTTGACGTCCTAAACGCACACGGCTCCCGTCCCGGGGTTCTCATATACATCGATGCGCTTGGTTCCGGGCGCGCCGTATTTTCCAGGCTTTGACTTAAGGAGCGAAACCTCCGCCCGGAAATTCGGGTCGCGCGGCTCACTTGCGGGAGTAGTCTCAAGCCCGTTGATCTCTCTTTTTATCCACATATGCACCGCCGTTCCGTACTCGGCGGCGGTCCGGTAAGCCCCGCGATCGATCGCCTCTGACGCCTGGTTCGTGATGCTTTGCACCTCCGCATGCCGCGGGCAGGCATCGTCGACCTGCTCGCGCGTCAAATGACCCACCCAAATCGCAGCATCATCGGCGCTTTCACCGGGACTGTAAGCGTCGGCGCGAAACGCGAAAACGGCCGTCGACTCGGCCGCGTTCCGGCTCGACATCCAGGTGTAGAGCGCAAGCGCCGCGCTAACCGCCTTGGCGGCGGGATGAGGAACGGCCTCCAAATAGGCCGGCTGGACGAACGCCTGCGCTTCTGGACCGTCGCTCGTCCAGACCGTCTGGCTGATCGGCCGGCCTTCGCCGTCAAAGATGGTCTGGACGGGACCAGCGTTCTGGAACGTCGTGACGTCGCCGTCGGCGGTCCTCACCGCGTATCGTTCATCCCAGCCGCTGGCCTCGCTCGATGCAAACTGCGCGCGGATTGCGCTGCCGTCCCGGTTGACCACCGCTTGCTCGGCGAGCGAACCGTCCTCGCGATAGAGGTTGGCGTAGGCCTCCCAAGGCTGTCGCCCGCTCGTGTCGCGAATGACGTCGCGGTATGGGCCGGCGTCGGCTGCGCCGCCCTCCCGGGTCCACTGCCCGCCGTCGGGATGGCCGGCCGGCACGCGCGGCTGGGCGGGATTGAAGCCGGCCTTGCCGAACGCAACCAAATTCCGTGCATAGGCGAGCTGCAATCGCCGCAACGCGAGACTCGACTCGAGCTGCGAAGACTTGGCGCTAAGCCGCTCGGTCGTGGGCGCCGCGCGTGCGAGCAGCAGTTCGAATTGCTCGGCCGCGATCAGTGACCGCAGGCGAAGAATGTCGGTTGTGAGGTCCGGTTTTGGAGTCATGAGCCGTATCCGAAGCGACCATGACTATATTCCTATCACGGGTTGACCAGACGGGGATAAGTTTTCAAAACGGATTCGAGTGCCAAAGCTTGTTCAGAAGCAAGGGGGAACTACCCAAGCCTAGGCGCCTGCCGCCGTCGTCTGACGCGATCAGCCGGATGGACGAGGCGCTCGGCTGGCTGCGCTGGCTCGAAGGCGACGACGCCAAGCTCGTCTGGGCGTGGGCCGACGGCGCGCAATGGAAGGCGATCTGCTGGCGGTTCGGGATCGCCCGCGCGACAGCGCACCGCCGCTGGGAATACGGCGTCAGCGTGATCGTCTGGCGGCTCAACGGAAAACGACCTTCGGAGCGGCGTTCGCGGCGCTTCGTCGTCGAGCGGGCAAAGGCTCCCGCCTGACTGGACATTCTGGACAGAATCGCCAAATTCTGTGCATAAGAGTCCACGAGGCATCCCATGCGCAGCTATCCTTTGCACGAAGCAAGATCGAAATTCTCGGCGCTGATCGAACGCGCGCTCAAAGGCCAGCCGCAGCGGGTGACCCGCCATGGCAAAGAAGCCGTGATCATCGTCTCCGAGGCGACCTGGAACGCGCGGCCGAAGAGCGCCCCGACGCTCGCCGATCTTTTGCTCAAGACCGTCGGCGCGGACGAGCGTGGTTTTGCCGATGTCCTCGGGCGGACGCGCTGGGCCAAGGATAAGCGGCCGCTTGGCGCCGACTTCGTCAAGTGAGCGTTCGTGTATCTGCTCGACACGAACATCGTCTCGCTGTTCGATCCGCGGCGCGCCGACGAGGCCGCGCCGGTTATCGCCTGGATGCGGGAGCACGATCCGCTGTTGTTCCTGAGCACGATCACGCTCACCGAGATCGAGGCGGGCATCCTGAAGCTCGTCCGCGAGAAGAAGCAGAAGCGCGCCGATCAGCTCATTGCGCTGCGCGACGGCCTCATCGCTGATTTCAGCGAGCGGCTGCTGCCGCTCGATGTCGAGGTGGCGCTGGCAATTGCCCGCCTCGCAGAAGCCGTGCGGCGCAAGGTGATCGAACGCGCCGACCTCATCATCGCCGCCACCGCCAAGGTTCACGGCCTCACCGTGCTCACCCGCAACCTCCGGCATTTCATGCCGACCGGCGTTCCGGTCATCGACCCGGTGCGGTCGCTTCCGCGAAGCGGTTGATCACGACGCGACGTTTCGGACGGCGCCCGTCAAGACAATTCCGTCGCGTGAGACATCTTCCGGTGAGACATTTCCATGTGAGCAAATTCGATTCGGACGTGGTAGGTTTTACTCAAGCTCGCACGCGCCTCGTCGATCGGAACGGCGATTTCGTTGCGGGCAACTCTTGGTAGGTTTTGAACGGGTTTTCGGTGGGCGAGTTTCGATGCAACTGTCTCCCCGCCGCCGGGATTATCAGCTAAGCCTTTGATATCACGGGTCCTCCCTGGGCCACAACCTGTGCGGGGGGCGACAGCCCGATAGATCGCCACCGACAGCCCGAAAATCTGAGTTACCACTGATGCTCAATGCCGTGACGCGCGGACCTTTGGCCTATCGGATATTCGTGCTGAGCGGGAGCGAAGAACAAAAGCTCCAAA
>JBAPYK010000083.1:0-3206 GCA_049284695.1 Rhodoplanes sp.
GCCTGAAAACGTTCGGGCTCATGCCGCGGCTGTCGGCCGAGAACATCATCTTCCTCGATCCGCTGGGCTATATAGAATTTATGGCGCTGCTTCACGCCGCGCGTCTGATCCTGACCGATTCAGGCGGAATCCAGGAAGAGACGACCTATCTCGGCGTTTCCTGCCTCACATTGCGCGACAACACCGAGCGCCCGATCACCGTGACCATGGGAACGAATCGTCTGACGCGGCTGGAAACGCTGATGTCCGATGTCGCTGCGGCGCTGGAAGCGCCGGCGAGTCAGCGCCGCTCGATTCCGTACTGGGACGGGCGCACGGCCGGGCGCGTCGCGGCGAGTCTGCGGCGTCGGATCGAGGGCTGAAGTAACCTGCTTGCAGATGCACGCGCCGGCCCCATGCCGGCGCAAGAAGCCTCGGAGGGGCGATTGGCGCACAGACGTAAGATCGCAGTAATCGGGCTGGGCTATGTCGGGCTCCCCGTCGCCGTGTCGTTCGGCCGCTCGGGCATGCCCGTGATCGGCTTCGACGTCGATCCGGTCCGCGTCGACGAGCTGCGGGCGGGCCATGACCGCGGGCGCGAAATCGAGCGCGGCGACCTCCTTCAGGACAAGCTGCGTTTCACCACCGATCCCGCCGAACTGAAAGGCGCCGACTTCTTCATTGTGGCGGTGCCGACGCCGATCGATGCCGCGCGCCGGCCGAACCTGACGGCGCTGATCAAGGCTTCGGAAATGGTGGGCGCCGCGCTGAAGCGAGGAGACATCGTCGTGTACGAATCGACGGTCTACCCCGGCGCAACCGAGGAAGACTGCGTGCCGGTGCTGGAAAAATGCTCCGGCCTCGTGGCCGCGCGCGATTTTGCCGTCGGCTATTCGCCTGAGCGCATCAATCCGGGCGACCGCGAGCATCGGTTTGAGACGATCAGGAAAGTCGTTTCAGCGCAAGACCAGGAAACCTGCGACATCGTCGCCGCGGTCTACGGCTCGGTCGTGCGCGCCGGCATTCACAAGGCGCCGTCGATCAAGGTGGCGGAAGCCGCGAAGGTGATCGAGAACACGCAGCGCGACCTGAACATCGCCTTCATGAACGAGCTCTCCGCGATCTGCCACGAGCTCGGCATCGACACCATGGACGTGCTTACGGCCGCCCAGACGAAGTGGAACTTCCTGCCTTTCGTTCCTGGTCTGGTCGGCGGACACTGCATCGGCGTCGATCCCTACTATCTCACGCACCGCGCCGAGAAGGCCGGGTACCATCCCGAGGTGATCCTATCCGGGCGTCGCATCAACGACGGTGTCGGACAGCGCGTGGCGCGCGAGTGTCTGCGCTCCCTGCTGCGGAACGGTTGTCACGTGCGGCTTGTCACGGTGCTGGGGCTGAGCTTCAAGGAGAACGTTCCCGACATTCGTAACTCGAAATCGATCGACATCGTGCGCGAGCTGCAATCATTCGGCGTCACGGTCCAGGCGCACGATCCGCTCGCCTATGCCGACGACGTGCAACAGGAATACGCGATCCCGCTCGTTGCGGATTCCGAGCTTGCGCCGGCCGACGCGGTCATCCTCGCCGTCCCGCACGAGCATTACTTGAAGGGCGGCTGGCCGTGGATGACGCGCCTGCTGCGCGACGGCCGCGGACTTCTGATGGACCTGAAGGCCAAGCTCGACCGCGGCGCCAAACCCGAAGGCATTGATCTGTGGCGGCTCTGAGCGGAGCGAGCGCAATACCGCTTGGGCCTATTGACGGTGAGCTCGGGGCGTGCAGGGCGGTGCGCCGCCTCTCCAGGTGTTTGCAAGCGATCAATTCATTCGCCGTTCAAAATCCGTCCCAATCACCGATCTGGAAGGCGTACCGCCACGTCGTCGTTTGTTCTTGGTCCATCGACGCCGGGAACTTCATGAATACGCGATGCCTCTTGGGCTGGAGCAAGGATGGGAGCGGAATATAACCCTTGCCCAAAGCGGGCAGCCGCGACCCGCTGCAAAACAAGAAATTGCAGATCAAACCCCGCCGCTGCGCCCATTGGTGAACGTGTCCTAGGACGCGTGACCAGCCTGCGTCGTCCTCCGCGCTCAATTCCATGACGACCGACGCCCGCTGGCGTAGCGGCAGCGCGAGCTCTCGGACGACCACAAAACTTTCCGGCGAATTGCATTCCGCAATGAATTGATAGCGTCGCGCCGGGTTGCGGACATAGCGCCAATTCAGATAATCGGCGTCCTTGCAAACGCACACCGAGCGCGGATCGCTGGCCTTGGCTTGTACTGCCGGCGGCGAATCCTGCACCAATATTGAATTGCTTGCTCGCACGACGAGCGTCTGCCGCACGCAGGCGCGAAGCTCGGCGACGCAACAAAAGCCCTGACGTTGAATTTCGCCGATCGATAGGCGATTGGGAAAACAGATCAGCGGCCCCTTGGGGCCGAGTTCGCCAACGAGAGCCGCCAGGCATCGGCGAAATAGGCCTTGGCCGCGCGCGTCCGGCGTCGTGATCAGGTCGCCGACCTGCCATGCCAAGTGCGTTCCCACAGGGGTTCGGAGCATTAGCGGGAACGCCGCCGCGGAGGAGACGAGGCGGCCGCCGGCGGCAATGTGGGCGATCACGGCGTCGCCGTAGGGCGTACGGTATTTCCACCGGAAGAACTCCGCACTCATGGCCGGCTCGATCTCCTCTCGCCAGCTCACATGGGCAAAGGCTTCGCGAAACGCGATCACATGCCGATCGAAATCAAGGTCGCATGCGGAAATGACCTGCGTTTTCATGATTTTCACGTTATTTGAAACTCTTTATTCCGCCAATATTGTCGCCCTCGATGGTCGCGCTGGCGCCCTAAAGCAGGATGAATCGATTTGGACCCTCCTGCCGTCATCGTCCGCGAAAGCGGGCGATCCAGTACACAAACGCTCTCCGTGATACTGGATGCTCCGCCTTCGCGGAGCATGACCATTGCGGGGGGTGGGACGACCAAGCCGAAATCGCCATGCTTTAGGCCATCTAACTTGACAAGGGTTGCGGCGCTCGTGCACTCACACCCGGCTCGCGCCGGCTTTTCGTAAGATTGCGAAGGGCTCCTCGCATAATGCACACCGCAAGGCTCTCCCCCCATGAGTGATGGCATCGTAGCGGGTGATGAGCCGATCCTGGTCACCGGCGCTGCGGGCTTCATCGGCTTTCATATTGCGCGCCGGCTGCTGCAGGACGGACG
>JBAPYK010000084.1:0-3065 GCA_049284695.1 Rhodoplanes sp.
GACCAGTCGCGCGCTGCGCCGCCGAGTACCAGGCGCGCTTGTCCGGCCCGCTGCTCGACCGCATCGATCTGCATATCGACATTCCCGCGGTCACCGCGGCGGACCTGATCCTGCCGCCCCCCGCGGAGGGCAGCCGCGAGGTGGGGGCGCGCGTCGCCCAGGCGCGCGAGCGCCAGGCGCGCCGTTTCGCGTCGCTGGGCTTCCCGCATGTCCGCACCAATGCAGCGGCGCAGGGGGCGCTGCTGGAGGAGGTCGCGAAGCCGGACAGCGCCGGGCTCAAACTCATTCGCGACGCCGCCGAGGCGATGCGGCTGTCGGCCCGCGGCTATCATCGCGTGCTGCGGATCGCCCGCACGCTTGCCGATCTCGACGACAGCGAAAAGGTCGCCCGCATTCATCTCGCCGAAGCGCTGTCTTATCGCCTCATCGCCGACGACGTGCGGCGGGCGGCGTGAGGCCCATGCAAAAGCAAGGCCGCTGAGCATTATCCCTTGCGCCCCACCCTGTTTCCTGCGTCCAGTGCGGCGCATTCAACACACTGGATATATTTTTGTTGCGGCGGCAGGCCGAGGAACGGAAAAATCTTGCTGAGAGAAATCCTTTCTGGCCCTATTGTCACAAAACCGTGTCCGCCCCATGCATAGTGACAAGGCTGGGCGAGGGCGTTCCCAAACGCGTTTGCGTGGCGGGAAACTGCCGGGGATGGCCGCGCCGGGAGCGATCGATGCATACCCGCGTCAGCGATAGTCCTCCACGCCGCCTCTTAGACCGATTTCGTGAACATCCGATGCTCGCCGGCATGCCGCGGCTCGTTCCTGCTTTGAAGGCCTATGGCGGGCTCCGGGTCTCCGACCCGGGCCTCAGTCGCACCGGCGAAACCCTCGGGCGGATCGGTCCGCTTGAGGTCCGGCTGGCCCATCGGGCGGCGGAAATCCGGCGGGCGCAGCGCCTGCGCTTCGATGTGTTCTATCAGGAGATGTCGGCGGTCGCCGACGCCGCCACGCTGATCGCCCGCCGTGATGTCGATCCTTATGACGCGATGTGCGATCACCTCCTCGTCCTGGACCATGAACGCCCCGCCAAGCGTCGCGGCCCCGCCGTGGTGGGGACCTATCGTCTGTTGCGGCAGGAGATCGCCGAGCGGTGCGGCGGCTTCTACAGCGCCGGCGAGTTCGACATCGGCTCGCTGATCGCGCGTCATCGCGCCCTGCGGTTCCTCGAGCTCGGCCGCTCCTGCGTGCTCCCCGCCTACCGCAACAAGCGCACGGTGGAGCTGCTCTGGCACGGAATCTGGACCTACGTCCTGCGCCACAAAGTCGATGTGATGATCGGCTGCGCGAGTCTGGAAGGGACGGAGCCGGACGCGCTGAGTCTGCCGCTTTCGTTCCTCCATCACTATGCGCGCGCGCCGGAGGAGTGGCGCGTGCGGGCCTTGCCGCATCGCTACCGTGCGCTCAACCGGCTGCCGAAAGAGGCGGTCGACCCCAAGGCCGCGCTGCACCGCCTGCCGCCCCTGATCAAGGGATATCTGCGGCTCGGCGCCTTCGTCGGCGACGGCGCCGTGATCGATCACCAGTTCGGCACCACCGACATCCTGATTGTGCTGCCGGTCGCCGCGATCAATCTGCGCTACATCGACCATTTCGGACCGGCGGCCGAGCGCCACGCGGCGTAACAGCCGACCTGATCGCACGTACCCCGAACAACACGCGTGCACGGGAGCCGGTTGCCCGGCCACGCACGCCGATAGCAAATAAACGGTCGGGTGAGAGGAGATTCCCTCCCCCCGTAGGAAAGCTGCACAGGCGCTACGCCGCGAGATCGAGTTTCGAAGCGATCGTATATCGGGATTGAAGTGGTAGACCATCGGCACGCCGGTGCCGAGATTGAGGTCGAGGATCGACTTAGTGGTGTGCCGGTCGATCACCATCACGAGCGCGCGCAGGTCGATCGGTCATTGTCTTGTCCTTCGTTCGTTAGAAGCCTTGCACGCGCTCGCGTCTTCTGTATTTCCTTCGACTTGATTGGGCCAGCCCGTCATTTAGAGCGCGGGCCGCGGCTACCGGAAGTTCTCGGAGTATCGTTGACCGGCACCAAAACCGAGATAGACAATACGGCCACGTGGCTAGAGCCCCACCGTGTTCATTCGTAGGAGAACCCATGATCAAGATCGTACTGCTACGCCACGGCGAAAGCATCTGGAACAAAGAAAACCTCTTCACTGGCTGGTATGACGTCGATCTCTCCGAACAGGGCAAGGCCGAGGCAAAGAGGGCCGGTGAGCTGCTCAAGGCCGAGGGGTTCACGTTCGATGTGGCGTTCACCTCGATGCTCAAGCGGGCGATTCGCACGCTGTGGTTTACGCTTGATGAGCTCGACTTGATGTGGATTCCGGTCGAGCACTCATGGCGGCTCAACGAGCGGCACTACGGAGCGTTACAAGGCCTGAACAAGGCACAGACCGCAGCCAAGTACGGCGACGAACAGGTCCTCGTGTGGAGGCGGAGCTATGACACACCCCCGCCTCCTCTGGAGGAGTCCGATCCCCGCTATCCTGGCACCGATCCGCGTTACAAGGGGTTGAGTAAGGCCGAGCTGCCGCTGACTGAGTGTCTCAAGGACACTGTTGCGCGGTTTCTCCCCTACTGGCACGACGCGATCGTGCCGGCCATCAAGAGCGGCAAGAGGGTCATCATCGCTGCCCACGGCAACAGCCTGCGGGCGCTGGTCAAGTACCTCGACAACATCTCGGATCAGGAAATCGTCGGGCTGAACATTCCTACGGGTGTGCCCTTGGTCTATGAGCTGGACGCGCAGCTTAAGCCGCTCAAGCACTACTACCTTGGCGATCCCGAAGAAGTTGCCCGAGCAGCAGCAGCAGTCGCAGCCCAGGGGAAGGCGAGATAGACCGGGTTAGCGAGCAGCGCGTGCCTTCGCATCAGAAGTTCGTCAATCCCAATACGTCGGCCATCGAATAGAGCCCGGGCTTCTGGGCGCGCGCCCACAGCGCCGCTTTCAGCGCACCGCGCGCGAAGATCATGCGATCCTCCGCCTTGTGCACGAGT
>JBAPYK010000085.1:0-9794 GCA_049284695.1 Rhodoplanes sp.
CGAAACTCATCTGATCGTGAGTCCGTTCAAGCTGCCCTCCGCGGTGCATCATGCTGAAGTCGATCGCGAGCTTTTACGGTCCGGAAGCGACTCGGGAGGGCCCGCTAACAAGCGCTTTGATTCAGGAGTTTGCGAAGGACGCACAGATTTGACTAACCAGACTGCTTGCTTCGCCTCTTCAACTCCGCAAGCACCTCCTCTAGCACCTTGATCGCTTCGGAGCTCACTTGCTTCGTCAGATCAACCAAAACTCGCAAGCCATCGCGCCGCAATCCCAGTTCAGGCTAGCCCCCAAACTCGCCCGGGCTTGCGATTCGATCGGCTGCAACATAGATATGATCCCATACGCGCCCATATGGAATGCGCGGTGTCGTCAATGTCAGTGACAGCGCTGATCGAAGACGTGACGCCGAAAGCTCTGCTCCGCAAGAAACTGCTCCGCGCTGCCTCGCAAGGAGCTTCACGCGCGCGCCAGAAGAGCCGGGTACGCTGTTGAATTTTTCGAATCGGCTATGATTGCTCGCAGGTCGGGCGGTCGTTGACGCTCGGGATTGAGTTTCGGAGGAACTTTAAAATGACGCGGCTTGAAATTGCCTCGGCCATCGAACAGATCGTGTCTGCCGTGCTGTCGGAGCACGACAGGCATGGGGACATCGACGTCATTGCGCGCGACGCCACGCTGCACGATGAGCTTGGCATGGATGAGGCCGACATCATCGAGGTCATGCTCCGCGCGGAGGACCGGTTCGGCGTAACCTTGCCCGACGATGCTATCGGCTTCTCCTCCACTCTCACGGACATCGTCACTCTCGTCGCGTCGCGTCTGAGCGATAGAGAGTCTCCGACGCAACCGATCGCACCGCTTCATCTGGCAAGCCCGTCGATCGCCCCGGAGGCCTGAAGCGGCGCCGTACTCAGACGACAGCGGCACGATGTGCCGGATCGTCATCGCCGGCCGCCGGCGAAGGCGCGGGAGATCTGGGGCGGCGCGGAAATAGGTGACTGGTTCAGACCGTCCAAGAACCTGCGTTCGCGTCATTCGTCGCCAGCGAACTTAGCTTAGCGAACGGGCGAGCGCCCGTTTCCCCGGCGTTAAAATCGCGCAAGCGGGCGACGACCATCACGGTTGATAGGCGTCATCTGAGCGCGCCTTCGGTTGCCGCGCGATCCCGCGAGCAATGAGATGAGCTGCGGCGGCCATCTCGTTTGCGATCTGCCTCTCCTTCGCGCTCCCGCGATTGCGGGCGGTCGGCGCGCTTGAGCGAACGCTCCTGCTCGGCTGCGACTGGGCCAATTCGAACTTCACAAGATAAGGGAGCTGTGATGCACTGATAACGGCGAAGCTCCGCGAAACGTTTCAGAACGGAGAAGAGATTATGGCCGCCCTGTGCCTTATGCTGCAGTTTGCCACCATGGATCGCGCGAAATACGACGACGTGATGAAAGCGCTTGACTGGAAAAACTCCGGCGCGCCCAAGGGTCTGATCAGCCATATCGCCGGCCCCATGAAAGTGGGCTGGGGTGTCGTGGACGTCTGGGAATCACAAGAGGACTTCGACAACTTCCTGAAGACGGACCTAACGAAGGCGTTCACTAGGGCGGGCGCTCGAATGCCGGAGATGCAAGTCTTGGCTTTTGATGTGCACAACCAATTTCCGTGACGGAATATGAGGTTTGCAGCGTCACGTCGCTGTTGAGCGCCCGCCCATTCGGCAGGTCGCGAGCGTTGCCCTGCCCTCCTGTCCGCAAGCTTCAGGCGCCGGATCGTGACGATCGTCTTGATCTTGATGCGCCGGCTCCGCTTGCCCCTCGTGATGAGGCTCGTGAGCCCTCTACGAAGTATTACGAATTGGAATGCTCCGCAGGGATTTTTCCCGATTCCCGCGCAGCTCGGGTTATGGTTGATTTAACCAGTCGATGGCCAGCCGAGCACGGGGATACAAGCTGGCGCATCCTCGGGACGCCCAAAGCCGGGCACACACGTCCTGGCGATTGCGATTCCGGCTAAACCTTGGGGGTCGTGCGCTAGCGCCGCGTCCTTCGACGTTTCCTGCGCCCCCTCGCGTGCTGAGCCGCGGATGTACCGGTGAGCCGCGAGCGGGGAGTCGGACCAGCCTTCCCTGCAGTCCGTCTTTCTCCCAATCACCTGGACGCGCGCCAGCCGCGTTTGCGTTTGCTCCCGCGGCCGGACGCTGCGGGCGTTTGCGCCGCTTCGGAAGCCGCCTCACTCCTCCTTGTATCCGTAGGCAGGCACGTTGCCGGAGGCGCCGTAATATTTATACGGCAGGAACTTGCCGGACATGGTGATCTTCACCCGATCCCCCTTGGGATCCGGCTGCCGCTCGATCGCAAGATCGAAATCGATCGCCGACATGATGCCGTCGCCGAACTCGTCTTCGATCAGCGCCTTCAGCGCCGGACCGTTGACCATGATCAGCTCATAGAAGCGATAGATCAGCGGGTCGGTCGGCGGCATCGGCACGCCCGCGCCGCGCATCGGCACCTCGTTGAGCAGCGCCTGCTCCGACTTGGAGAGCCCGAACAGTTCGGCAGCCTTCGCCGCCTGCGGCTTGGTGAGCTTCATCTGGCCGAGGAGAGCGCCGGCGACGAGCACTGGCGAAAAGCCGCCGATCGCCTCGCAGACATATTTCCAGGTCCAGCCCTTCTCGCGTTTGATGTCGAGGATCTTTTCGGTGAGATCGGCGCGCGTCATCGCGTTCTCCTTCAGCGGTTATGCGTGATCATCCAGCCCACGCTTGCCCAGGGGAATCGTGTGGTCTCTCCTCGTCCGCCGCTGCTGCGGAGGCGCGGGCCGCGCCGGGACGCGCTGGCGCGCCGGCCCGTGTCTCGGCCGCGATCACGGGCTCGATCGCGCCGGGCCGCACCACCGGCACGCGCCGACGGTCGAGCTCGTTTTTCGCCGCGTCATCATAGCTGCGGCTGCGGGTGACGAGAAAGTCAACGATGTGGTTGCGGACGGCGTAATAGAGCGGGTGCCGGTGTACGTCGTGGCGATGACGGTCTTGTGGCAGCGGGTTTTCCACGATCTCGGCGAGCACCGCCTGCGGGCCGTTGGTCATCAAGACGATGCGGTCGGCGAGATAGATCGCCTCGTCGACGTCGTGAGTGATCATGAACACGGTCTGTCCGGTGGTGAGGCAGATGCGGCGGACCTCGTCCTGCAGCGTCCCGCGGGTGAGCGCGTCGAGCGCGGAAAACGGTTCGTCCATCAGCAGGATTTTCGGCTCGATCGCGAGCGCGCGGGCGATGCCGACGCGCTGCTTCATGCCGCCGGACAGCTCGGCCGGCCGTTTGCGCTCGGCGCCGGTGAGGCCGACGAGGTCGATGAATTTCTGCGCATGCTCCTCGACTTTATGTTTCGACCAACGCCGCCACTTCGACGCCACCGCATAGGCGACATTGCCCATCACCGTGCGCCAAGGCAGCAGCGCGTGGCTCTGGAAGATCACCGCGCGGTCGAGGCTCGGGCCCTCGATCGCCTGGCGGTCGACGATGACGACGCCGGCGCTCGGCGTGTCGAGCCCCGCGAGGATGTTGAGCACCGTCGTCTTGCCGCAGCCCGAATGGCCGATGATGCAGGTGAATTCGCCGCGTCCCATCGCAAGCCACAGGTCCTCGAATACGGCGGTCTCGCGGCCTGCTGCGGCGGGAAACCGCTTCGCAATGCCTTCAATGGAGATGAACTTGTCTGTCATGTGATCCCGAGTGCTCTTACCCTCCCCTTGAGGGGGAGGTGAGACGAAAATCGAGCCTCTCCCCCATCCGCCTACTCCGGAAAGGTGACGAGGCGCGTCAGCCGCGCGAGGATCTGGTCGAGCATCATCCCGACCAGACCGATCACCAGGATGGCGGTGATCACATTGGTGATGGAGAGATTGTTCCACTCGTTCCACACGAAGTAGCCGATGCCGGTGCCGCCGACGAGCATTTCCGCGGCGACGATAACGAGCCAGGCGATCCCAATCGAAATGCGCATGCCGGTGAGGATGGTGGGAGCTGCGGCCGGCAGCAGGACGGTGAAGATACGGCGGGTCACGCCCACCTCAAGCGTCTGCGCGACGTTGATCCATTCCCGCCGCACCCCGACCACCCCGAACGCGGTGTTGATCAGCATCGGCCACACCGAGCAGATGAAGATGACGAAGATCGAAGACAGATGCGAGTCCTTGATGGTGTAGAGCGCGAGCGGCATCCAGGCGAGGGGCGAGATCGGCTTGAGCACCTGAATGAACGGGTCGAGCGCGCGGCTCATCAAGGGCGACATGCCAATGAGAAAGCCGATCGGCACCGCGACCGCGACCGCGAGGAGATAGCCGATCGCGACGCGCGCGATCGAATA
This sequence comes from Rhodoplanes sp., assembly GCA_049284695.1. Taxonomy (GTDB): domain Bacteria; phylum Pseudomonadota; class Alphaproteobacteria; order Rhizobiales; family Xanthobacteraceae; genus Rhodoplanes. Next base: position 4,361 of record JBAPYK010000085.1, read on the forward strand.
GGCGAGCTGGATGCCCACCCCCTTGTCGTTCGGTCCGTTGTCGTAGAACGGCCGCTTGACGTGCTCCCACAGCTTGGCGCCGACGTCGAAGGGACCGGGCATCGCCGATTTGCCCTGGGTCGCGGTGAGGCCCATGAGCTTGGCGTATTCCGGGTCCATCTGCTCGACCGGACCCGCGCCCCGCGTCGCGAGGTGCCAGGCCAGCAGGAAGGCGACAAATAGCGCGACCGAGAGGACGGCCGCGCGCCAACCCAGTGAAATGCTCATGCGATGTCGCCGCTCATTTGTATCGACACGGAAGCGCCCCCTCCCAACCCTCCCCCGTTTGGGGGGAGGGAGTCGTGCAAATCGCGACAGGTGGGGCGGAATATTGTCGCGATGACATGCGAAGCGCGCTCCGCTCGCTCACGCCGCCTTCTTGATCGCGAAGCTCTTGATGTAATCCTCGGGTTTCGCCGGATCGAAGGTCTTGCCCATGACCACGAAACTCTTGGACGTGGTCGAGGGCGGCGCAAGCCCGAGCTCCTTCATCAGTTTCGCCGTGTCGGTGGCGAGGTAGACATCCTGCGCCACCTTGGCGTAGTCGACGTCGCCCTTGATCTGACCCCAGCGTTTCATCTGGGTCATGATCCAGACGGCAAAGGACTGCCAGGGGAACGGATCGAAGTCGATGCGGTCGGGCACCTTCTGCACCTTGCCGAGGCCGTCGGCGAACGTGCCGGTCAATACCTGCTCGACCACCGTCACCGGTTGGTTGAGATAGTTGGCCGGCGCGATCGCCTCGGCGATCTGCTTGCGGTTTTCCGGCTTGGTCGCGAATGCCGTCGCATCGATGATCGCTTTGAGCAGCGCCGCGTAGGTGTTCGGCGCTTCGGTGACGAACTCCTTCGAGGCGGCGAACGCGCAGCACGGATGCCGGTCCCAGATATCCTTCGACAGGATGTGGATGAACCCGACGCCATCGTAGACCGCGCGCTGGTTGACCGGATCGGGCGCAAGAAAGCCGTCGATGTTATCGGCGCGCAGATTGGCGACCATCTCCGGCGGCGGGATGGCGCGGATCTGAATGTCCTGGTCGGGATCGATGCCATGCTCGGCGACGTAGTAGCGCAACAGATAATTGTGCATCGAGTAGTCGAACGGCACCGCAAACTTGAAGCCCTTCCACGACTTTGGATCGCGCTTGTCCTTATGCTTGATCGCGAGCGTGATGGCCTGACCGTTGATGTTCTCCACCGCCGGCATGGTGTAGGGGATCGGCTGCGAACCGGCGCCGAGCGTGATCGCGATCGGCATCGGCGACAGCATGTGGGCGGCGTCGTATTCCTTGTTGATCGTCTTGTCGCGCACCACCGCCCAGCCGGCGGTCTTGATTACGTCGACGTTGAGCCCGTGCTTGGAATAGAAGCCCATCGGATGCGCCATGATGATGGGTGTCGCGCAGGTGATCGGAATGAACCCAACCTTGAGGTCCTTCTTTTCGATCGCGCCTGATTGGGCGAATGCTTCGGTGGCGGTCCGCAACGGGAAGAACTGCGAGAGCGCGGCAAGCGCGGTCGAGGCGCCGACCGATTTTAGGAAAGTTCGCCGGGCGACATCGCGGGGAAACATCGCTCGCATGACAGCCGAGGCGACGACCGACTCGTAGCGCTTGTCCTCGCTGTCGGCGATGGCGTTGCGCAACTGGAGTTGGGCTTCGTGGTCGTGCTCGATCTGGCTCGCGTGCCGGCCGCAGCTGCAACCTGTGCTTAGCTTACGCGCGGAATCAAGCGGGTCGTCGAAGATCGACATCGAGACGGCCTCCATCGTAGTGCCGGCGCCCCCGGCAGCGGTTTGCAAGCCACGTGCCACGCCCGCGAGCAGAGTTTCAGCGGGTCAAATCGTTTCCGCGCCTGAACGGCGGAACCGTTCGTGCACGCGCAAATCTCCGGCGCAGGCGAATTGAGACCTGGGATGCGGGTGATTTTTGAAGATGAAAGCGTCTATTGACCGACTGACTGCAGAACAGAATTGGCTGCCGACTGCCTAATAAAGTCGCGCTGCCCAATAATAGGGCAGCTTCTGCTGCCGCCGCCAACCCTCATGGTTCAATTCTCGCGCGAGGCAGGCTTTCGCCGGATCAGCCCTCGCTGAGCGGCAACCTGACGCGGGGCGCTCGCCGCCACCGGACGAGCGCACGCACCTCGCGCTCAGGCGCGGATCGACGCGCCCTTATTGCATTGATTTGTAAAACCCGCGCCGAGGCCGGATCACGCCGAGCGAATGTATTCGCGCAGCGCGTTCGATTCCTGCTCCATCTGCTCGAGGCGTGATTTGACGACGTCGCCGATCGACACGATGCCGATCAGCCGTCCATCCTCGATGACGGGAAAATGCCGGAATTTGCCTTCGGTCATGCGCTGCATCAGGTCGACCAGTTTGTCCTGCCGGCCGCAGCTGATGACCTTGCGGGTCATGACTTCGGCGACCGGCGTCTCGAGCACGGCCGTGCCGCGCGCGCTCAGCGCGCGCACGATGTCGCGTTCGGAGATGATGCCCACGGTCCGGCCGTCCGCGCCCGTCACCACCAGTGCGCCGATGCCGTGGTCGGCCAGGGATTTCGCTGCGTAAGCGATCGAGGCCGTCGGTTCAATCGTGAAGACGGTAGATCCCTTGCGGGACAGGATGCTGTGAACGGTCACGCTCGCCTCCTTGAACAATACCGGAGCACAAACCAGCGCCGCTTTGCCGCTTACCGGGCGCAGCGACCCCCCGCGCGGGTTTGCCCTTACCCTAAGCGAACGAGCCGAGCAGCCCGCGTGCTCCGGCGGGCAATGGGATAAGATCATCCACAAATCTGCAGAGCGTGCAAGGCGCAGCACGTCCGTCGTCACCGCGCCAAGCGCAATGGGTAGATTGTTCACTGCGGCTTTTTGGCCCTGGCGGCGGCGGTGACGGGATCGAACAGCGGAAAAAGCAAAAGCCCGGCAAGGAATCCGCCGATATGCGCCTGCCAGGCGACCGGCTGGTCGACCCCAAGCAAGCTCACCGAGCCGACCCCGAACAGTGCGTTGAGCCCGAACCAGACAACAAGGAAAGCGAGAATGCGTGGATCGCGTAACGCCTCGCGCAACGGCACTGCGGGAACGTGGTAGATCGGCGTTTCGGCGCTGCGAAAGACGCCGATGGGCCCGCCAGCCTGGAAGACGAACCGGATCGCCGCCGCCATGAACCCGGACACGGCAGCCGACGAGCCGATCATGGGCAGCAGTTCGCCTGGATGGGTGAGCAGATGCACCCCCGCGCCCGCGGCCGCCGATGCGGCGAATAGCGCGAGAAATCGGGCGCGTCCGAACCGGCGCGCCACCGCGGTTCCAAACGGCAGCAGCCAGATCACATTGATGGCGAGATGGGTGAGGTCGCCGTGGATCAGGGCGTAGGTCACGAAGGTCCACACATCGGCGCCGAGCCCGCCCGGCAGCGTATCCACCGCGAGCATCTCCGGCGTATAGCGTGCCGGGATGAAGGCGAACAGCAGAAGAAATTCGACGTCCTGTTGGGACGTCAGAATCAATTCGCGCACGGCGTGGACGACGCAGAAAACGGCGATCGTCAACACGATGACTGGCGGAACGTTGAAAAGCGGCTCGGAGGGTCTCGTCACTGGTCCGTTCCAGGGGGGCCCGGTTCAAATAGGCCAGCCTTGGCGTCATCGCAAGCAAGCCGGCAATCCGCACGGCCCGCAAGCCTCATCGACGGCAAGCCCGCGTTAACCTTAAATCACCGTAAATGCCCGCGCGCCGTCGGCTTTCGTCGTCGCCGAGGGCGGAGCAGCAAAGACGCGTTTTGCGCGGTCGTGCTCCCTCAGAGAAGATCGCGCCTGCGCTCTCGATCCCATCCACCAGAGGTGGCCTACACCCGGCGTTAACGCCGTCCATCCTAAGGTCGTCCGGTCCGATGATGAGGCGGACGAGCGATGGCGATTGCTGACCGCAAGCCGAGCCTCCTTGGCCTTCCCGACGAACGGCACGATCATCAACGCGTCGCCGTCAATGTGCTCGGCCGCTACATGCTCGAAGATCGACGCGAGTTTCCCTGCCAAGTGGTCGATATGTCGCCCGGCGGAATGGCGGTGATCGCGCCCGTGAACGGTCATGAGGGCGAACGCGTGATCGCCTATGTCGATCAATTCGGCCGCCTCGAAGGGACCATTGTCCGCGTTTTCGGGAACGGGTTCGCGATGAGCTTTGCCGCTACCGCACGCAAGCGCGACAAGCTTACGGCCCAGCTCGCGCGGTTCGCCAAGCGCGATACCGTTGACGCGGCCGCAGAGCGTCGCGACGACTAATTCCTCCTCAACAATCGATGACCTATCACGCGCCACGGCGCCGCACTTCCTTTCATCGCCGGCCGTCTGCAGCGTTGGGTTTGCCGAGCGCCGCACCAAAGCAGGCCAACGCCCGGCGCGATCATTGTTTAGAAACCACGTCAGCAGCTGGGTGCGTCGGCGCGACCCATCCGCGAAGGCCTCGTTTCGTGCCGCGACCGAAGACGCGGAGCCGCGGGCGCACCCGCCGCCCATGCTCGCCAATGCGCGCCGGCATGCGAAACGCCCGCATTGACGGCTCTTCCTGGCCGAAAGATAAAATTTGAATCAAAAATGCTATCACTACGCAATACTTGCGATAACCTCACCGAAACTCCGTGTAAAGTTTGGCTTTACTGTCATTAGTTCAATTTGATCGGATCAATTTAGCGCCGCTGCAAAGCTTTCCTGCGACGGTCGACCCTAAGAAGACGGGAGAGGGGTCGACGATGAACATTCGCCTGCGATGGGTTGTTTCGGCCCTATTGAGCGTCGCCGCGCTCGCCGCAGCGTCATCGCCCGGCGCCGCGCTGGAGCGCCCGCTTTATGTTTCTGTCGGTAAGATCACGCGCGCGCCGATCGGCTGGGTTTCCTTCTGCGCCGAGCACAAGCAGGAATGCGCTCCGACGCCGACCGCTCCGCGCGATGTGGTGTTGACCGATAGCACTTGGCGCGACCTTGTGCGCGTCAACCGCTGGGTCAACGAAAGCATCCAACCCCTCACCGACATGGATCATTGGGGCGTGGCCGAAAAGTGGTCCTATCCGGACGACGGCTACGGCGACTGCGAGGACTATGTGCTGCTGAAGCGCAGCATGTTGATCGCCGCCGGTTGGCCGCGCGCAGCGTTGCTGATCACCGTGGTGCGCGATGAGAAGGACGAAGGCCACGCCGTGCTCACGGTCAAGACCGACAAGGGTGAGTTCATTCTCGATAACCAGGCCGAAGATGTCCTGCCGTGGAATCAAACCGGCTATCGCTTCGTGAAACGACAATCGCAGCCTGATCCAAACACCTGGGTCGCGCTCGGCGACTCGCGCCCGGCGCTCGCCACCGCCGCCTCCCGCTGAAAAAGACGACGGGTTCAGC
>JBAPYK010000086.1:0-1729 GCA_049284695.1 Rhodoplanes sp.
GATCGATGGTACGCCTCGCGGTCCGCGATCGCCTTCGCCTTCATTTCCGCTTCTCGCTTCTCGTTCTCGGCACGCTGTTGCTCGGCCTCCAATTGTTTGGCCGCCCACCAATTGTCGGAATACATGAGCGCGTGTTTCTGCTCCAGAGCCTTGGCCTGATCGACCATCGCATTGGTCATGGCGACCTGAAGCTCCCACGCCTGATCCTTGGGGAAGCGGATGCGCTCGGGCTCGTCCCAGAACGGCAGCCGGAGCCTGTCGCGGAGTCTGGGATGGTCGGCACCGACAAGATGGCGATCAGCGCCCGATGGACGGCGGCAGCGCGCCTCGCTGATCGCGGCGGCGTTGCGGTCGATCCGCTGCCAGACATCGATCAATTGACTGCACAACGCGGCGTACGCGGTCTCCAGTTCCGCCCAGAGTTCATCGGACTCCGCTTGCAGCTTCTCGGCCTGCTCGTTCCACTGCGCGACGGCGGCGGTGCGGTCGAACGCTTCGATGCGCGGATGGAGTTCCTCCAGGATGACCTTGGTCAGACGTTCGACGCGAAGCCGGGCGGATGCAATCACCTCCTGTGACTTGTCGGGAGTTTCGTTGGTGATGTCGAGCAGGCGGCCTTCCTCGGCGGCAATGGTCGCCCGCAATGCATCGATCTCGTCCGCCGCCTCGTTGTTGAGCGCGACAAGCAGGTCGCGATCCGCCGCCTTGCCAATTGGCGTTGAGGGCTTTGGCTATGCGGGTGTCGAGTGATGCTGGCTTAGTCATCGAAATCGTCCCGCCCGGTGTCTGGAATCTCAGCTGCGCCCGCAGCCGCATGACTTCCCCGACGAGGCGGGCGGTTCTCTGCCTCCATGAGCTGCTCCTCGGCCGACGGATCGGCGGTTTGCGGTGCGACCGATGCTGCTTTTGTCTTGGCCATTCACAGTCCTCCTCAGCGTTTCCACGCGTCTTGAAGATCACGCACCGACTGCTCCCAGGCCGCGCGCCGGATGGCGTCGGCGGCGGCTTCGTCGCGAACGTCCATGCGCTCGTCCTCCTCGTCGTCCTCGTCCTGATCGAGATCGATGTCGTCGTCAGGTTCCTGATCGACTGTCGGACGCGTGCGCCACGCATTACTCAGCTCGGCGACCGCCGCGTCGTAGGCCTGCTGCTTGATGCTGTCGGCATCGAGACCGGCTTCACGATCCAGCTCGGACGCATCGGCGAGCACCAGCCTGTCGTCGGCGTTGTAGCCCAACACCTCGAGGCGCTGATCGCCGATCGTGCTGATCGCCGGCTCGCAGCCCGCCGCGCCAGGCCGCCGACAGCTGCGCCTTGCGCAGCTCGTGATCGACCGCACGCTGCGACCCTTTGTGTTCGTCGACGAACACGTAGCCGGAACAGCGGCTGCCGCCAGCGAGCGGCTGGCCGAGCCCATCGACGAGTGGGCGGCCGGCAGAGTCGAGCATCTGGACGCCGACCCGGATGCGCGCACCGTCGCGCAGAATTCCGTTCTCGTCGACGGCGTCTTCGTCGTCCAATTCATAACGTCGCGTTCTCGCCATGTCGGTTCTCCTTCAAAATGGAATGCCTCTATTGAACAAATAGCTGCTCAGCATCTGGGCGACGTGCGATCGCTTGCCATCCTGGTTTTCGTCGTCGTCGCCGTCGATCCAAGCCAAGTCGACGTCGCGCCACTGGTGAACGATCTCGTCGATTGGATGAAACGCGAGCGGGGCAAGCTCTCGCG
>JBAPYK010000087.1:0-11675 GCA_049284695.1 Rhodoplanes sp.
AGCCGCATCCCCAAACGCCGATCCCGGCTGCTTGCTCCACTTCGTTAGAAGGCGGCGTTCGGACTTCGGTCACACCCGGTGGGAGGGCCTGATAAAAGGCGCTCGACCCGTACCGGCTCACCCCCTCAATTCACGGTGATGGCGCCGGTCATCGTCCCTGTTCAGGGATTCGATCCGCAAACGCTATCGTCGGGGTAGCGTGCGCAGAACATCCGCCCCTGTTCGATCAGCGATTGCTTCCACTGTTCGCGCGTCAGGGCCGGCGGCGGCGGCGGCGCCGACGGCGCCGCCCCGACTGTTTCAGCCTGGGCGCGCGGCTTCATGAAGATCGGTGCAACGCGGAGCACCGCGTTCGCCAGCGCGTCGATCGTGCGCTCGGGTCCACAGGGCCCATAGGTTTGTGCTTGGGCGCTGGTGCAGGCGCAGGCGAGCGCCGCTGCAAGCGCTATGGATTTGGTCGTCATCGTCCGTCTTCCCCTATTCAGCGCAGGGATTGGTCTTCGCCATAAAAGCAAGGCGAATAAATCCGGCCAGGCTGCTACCGGGTCTCAGCCTTGCCGGTTGATGTTTCTTTTTTGCTTTTGCTGTCTTCTTGCACCTTGCGCGCGGCGTCGACGAGTGCGGTCACCGCTCTGCGGTAGGCTGCATGCGCCGCCGCCAACTGATCGAGATCTCCGGTCCTGCGCGCGGTCTGATCGGTGGCGGCGCTGACGAGCTTATCGCCTTCCACATTCAACAGCTGCGCCAAAGCGTCGATGTCCTGTCCCGTATCCGTTCCCCCGGTCGCGCCGTCGAAGCGCGCCGCCGCGCGCCGAAGCGTCTCGCCATGACCGCGCAGGACGGCGCGCGCCTGCTCGATCCGCGCGAGGGCCGCGGCTTTTTCGTCCGCAGAGAGATCGGCGCGTGCTTTGAGATGCGCTGCGAAAGCCTCCAGCGCCTGGTCGAGGCGCGGCGCTTGCTTCTGCACCTCCGCCACGGTCGCCTTGACCTCTTGAAACTCGGCATTGATGCGCGCCGAGAGGCTGGCCTCTCCTGTCGCCTGCGCCTGCGCCCGACCGACGACGCCGGAAAGGCTCAGGGCGAGGCACGCCACGCAACATATCGACCCGAGATGCCGGCTTAGATTTCGCACCGGACGCCACGCCCGCATGATGAAGTCGACCTTATTGCGCCAGGGCATATAACCCCGCGCGAGCCGCGTAGACCGCGTCGAGCTAATCTAAGGGACACGGCCTCCTTTTGCCAATCATTTGCCCACTCGCTGAAGCGCTGGTTCGATTCCCGAATCCATCGCAGCAATCCGCAGGCTGGACGCCCAGACGCCCCCGCCGCGATGCCAACTGGTCTCGCGGGCGATCCTTGCGCTAGGTCAAGGTGATCGGAACGTCTCAGTTTACCAATGCGTTAACCATCGCCTCCACATCGCCATGATCCAAACCCCGACCGAGCGCGGACGAAAGCCGTTGAAGGCAGCCGATATCATGACTCGCGAGGTGATCGCCGTGCGACCGGACACGCCGACGCACTCGATCGCCATGCTGCTGCTCAAGCACGGGATCAGCGCCGCGCCGGTGGTCGACGAAGGCGGCGCGCTCGTCGGCATGGTGAGCGAGGGCGATCTCATGCCCCGCGATGAATCCGAGCGCGAGGAGCGACGCGACTGGTGGTTGCGGATGCTGGCCGAAGGCGAGGAGCTGAGCCCGGAATTCGTGTCCCATGTCGAGAGCCAGGACCGAACCGCCCGCCAGATCATGTCCGCGCCGGTGATCACCGTCCCTGACACCGCCGACCTGGTCGAGGTCGCCGAGGTTCTGTCAACGCAGCGGATCAAGCGGGCTCCGGTGCTGCGCGAGGGACGCATGGTCGGCATCATAAGCCGCGCCGATCTGGTGCGGGCCGTGGCGCAAGCGAGCGAACCCGCCCCGGAGCCGGCGCCGTCGCCCGGCCCCTTCGCCTTCATATTTCCGTCCGACCGCCTTGAGGCGCTGCACCCGCGGCCGCAGCCGGCGGCCCCGACGCCGCCTGCTCCTCCTGATGTGCTTTCCGCCGAGGGTTTCCGCAATTTCGTGCACCGGCATGAGCGGGAAGAGACGAGCCATCGCGAAGAGGCGCATCGCCTCGCGCGTGAGAAGCGCCATCATCAAGTCAACGAGATGCTGGCCGCCGATCTCACCGACGCCGCTTGGCGACATATGCTGCACGACGCGCGCAGCGCCGCCGGCAAGGGCGAAAAAGAGCATATGCTGCTCAAGTTTCCCTGCGAACTCTGCACTGATCACGGGCGCGCGGTGAACGTGCCCGACCCAAGTTGGCCCGCGACGCTGCGCGGTCTTCCCGCCCAGGTCTACCTCCGCTGGAAGCAGGAATTGCGTCCGCACGGCTTCCGGCTCACGGCCCGGGTGATCGATTTCCCGGATGGCGTGCCCGGCGATATCGGACTGTTCCTCGTTTGGGGTGAGTGATGCGTCGCATCGCTGCTCATATTTTTAAATGCGCTCGCGGGATGACCCTGCCCGCGCGGACTCGCAGCCTGATGAGCGCGCCGACGCCAGCAAAAATTCTAGACTTGCCGATGACGCGAGCTTATAGCCTATCGGCATCGGGACGTTGCGCTTCTCCGCGCGACATCGTTTCGGCATGGGGTCCGAATAGACGCGCCCGCCTTCCAGTGAATTCGCCGGTTCAATGTCGAAATGTCGGTAATGTCAGAGACTTGGTGCATGGCCACGGTCGCTTTGCGTCGGGTCCGTTGCACTGAGCCACGGCCCAATTCCTGGCGACGGGACGCAGAAAAATCTGGCGAGGGCCGTCGGCCCACTCCGCAGATTGGACGACACGAATGACGGAGGCCGAGCCCACGTGAATTTGCGTCCTGACCTCCAATTCGGGACGATGCCTGCCAACTTCATAAAGGAGGAATAATACATGCGTGTTGCACTCGTTACCGGTGGTTTGGGCGGTTTGGGCGATTTCATCAGCACGAAATTGGTCGAGGCCGGCTGCAAGGTCGCGGTAACCCACTCGCCCGGGAATACCAAAGTCGCCGAGATGCTCGCCGAGCACAAATCCAAGGGCACCGAGCTGAAAGCGTTCAAGTGCGACGTCGCCGACTTCGATTCCGCGAAGGAGTGCGTCGCTCAGGTCGTCAAGGACGTCGGTCCCGTCGACATTCTCGTCAACAATGCCGGCATCACCCGTGACGCCATGTTCCGGAAGATGACCAAGGAGCAGTGGGACGCGGTGATCAGCACCAATCTCGACTCCTGTTTCAACATGACCAAGCAGGTGATCGACGGCATGCTCGATCGCGGCTGGGGCCGCATCGTCAACATCTCGTCGATGAACGGCGCCAAGGGCCAATTCGGCCAATCCAACTATGCCGCCGCCAAGGCCGGCATGTACGGATTCACCAAGTCGCTGGCGCTCGAAGTCGGCCGCAAGGGAATCACCGTGAACACCGTCTCGCCGGGCTATCTCGGAACCAAGATGGTTCTGTCGGTTCCGAAGGAAGTCATGGACACGAAGATCCTGCCGCTCATCCCGGTCGGCCATCTCGGCCCGCCCGAGGAGATCGCCGATCTTGTGGTCTATCTTGCTTCCGACAAGGCCGGCTATATCACCGGGGCCGACCTCGCCATCAACGGCGGTCAATACATGTATTGATGGCGGCGCCCCACGCCGCTTGAGCGAATTCCGGCCGCCGCCTGAATTCGCTCAGATCGCCAGCGTCGCACGGCGAGCGTCTTGCTCGCCGTAGGCGACGCCAGCCTCAAGGCTCCGGGTGCCGGCCAGGTTTCCAAAAAGCCATACGATCGCTGCCGCATTCGACGCCTTCGCTCCAGCCCAGTCGCCGAATTGCCTCGACACATCCCTTGCAGGGTGCTGGACTTTCGCCTCGCCCCGTCGAATCCTGAGCCCATGCGCCGTCTGATCCTACTCCGCCACGCCAAATCCGACCGGGGAATCCTCGGCATTCCCGATCACGCCCGCCCGCTCAACCCTCGCGGCAAGGAGGCCGCCGAGCGGATCGGCGCCTATATGGCGAAGCATCATCTCGTGCCTGACCAGGTGCTTTGCTCGACCGCGGAACGAACGCGGGAAACCTGGGAAATCGTGCAGAAGGCCTTCGCCAATCCGACCAAGGCGACCTTCGAGAAACGGCTCTATGACGCGGACGCGGATGGGATTCTTGCCGTTTTGCGCGAAACGACGCCGGATGCGCATACGGTCATGATCATCGGTCACAATCCTGCGTTGCAGGATATAGCAACACAGCTTATTGCCGCAGGAGACATCGACCAGCGCGCGAACCTGCATCAGAAAATGCCCACCGGCGCATTGGTTGTGATCGATTTCGCCGTTGATGGCTGGGCCGCGGTGAATCTCCGTACCGGCCGGTTAGACCGTTTCGTCAGCCCCCGTAGCCTCGGCGCCTGGACAGCCTAACGCGGCGAAACGACGGACGCAGGCCAACGGCGAGAACCGGTCGTCCCCTCAGGTCCGTTAATCGGCTGTTTAGGACGGCAAGATTTTAGCTGAATTAATCCGAATTAGGCGGAACAGATCACTTTTACCTTTGTTTATTACCCGGAAGCGGCGAAGGGCGAACGGGGCGTCCCAGCCATCCAACGTGATGGAACTACTAGCACTTCATCCGACTTACTCTCGCCGACCGAAACGGCTTTGCAAAATGAAACGAAAACTGATCGCCCGCCCCCTGTTCGATGAGACGCTCGAGCTCGAGTACGAAGAGGCGACGCCGCCTCTCGCTCTCCCCTTTGATCTGAGCGAGTTGGACAGGATTCCTCAGCCCACCGACGACGATCCTCCCTACCGTCCATGGTGGGTCGTCGATAAGTCTTGAACGGCCCCTCGCCGCCGGGTGCCGGCGGCGAGCGAATAATAACGTATTTTTCCGCAACACTTCACCCTCGCAACTTGAATCTGCTAAGGCGGGTCCGCTTCCTGCGTTGCAGCCGCCCTTCCAAATATGATTCAAGAGCCCTGCATGCTCCCGCCTAGACCAGCCACGAGGTTTCCATGACTCGTTTTGCAATGTTCGGCGTGGCGACCGTCGCTCTTGCAGCAATGGCCACGCCCGAGGCGATCGCCGCCACGCCTTATGACGGATATTGGAGCGTCGTGATCGTCACCCACCGGGGCGCATGCGAGCCCGCCTACCGATCCGCCGTGAGCATAGTCGACGGGAACGTCAGGGGCGGCGACGGAATAGCCAACGTTTACGGCCGGGTCAGCCGAAATGGTCGGGTGAGCGTCGTCGTGATGAGCGGCACTCAAAGCGCCCGTGGCAGCGGGCGGCTCGGCCGCGGGAGCGGGGCCGGCGTATGGACAGGCCAAGGCTCCGTCGGATATTGCTCCGGACGCTGGAGCGCGCAGCGGCGGTAGGCCCGCCTGCCACCGACAGACGGCCTCAGACCGCTGCCGCGGCGGTATTCACACCTGACTCCGCCATGACCGTGAGCTTGCGATCGGCGGCTTTTTCCTCCGCGAGGTTCTTTTCGAGCACGCTGGCGCAGTCGTTGCGGCCGAGTTCCTTCGCCCAGGCGATCAGCGAGCCGTAACGTGCGATTTCATAATGCTCGACCGCTTGCGCCGCCGCGATCAAAGCGGCGTCAAGGACCTTCCGATCTTCGACCTCGTCCGCCACATCGTCGGCCTCTTCAATAAGGCCGTCGATCGCCGGGCAATCGACGCCTTTCACTTCCGCGCCGTACATCCGGAAGACTTCCTGTAGACGCAGGATTTGGGTTTCCGTCTCGCCAAGATGCGACCTGAATGCCTGCTTCAACTGCGGATTGGAGGCCTTCTCGATCATGTCGGGAAGCGCTTTCACGATCCGATTTTCGGCGTAGAAAATATCGCGCAATGCATGGACGAAGAGATCATCCATTGTATTAAGATCTCTGGCGAAGAGGCCCATTTGGTCATCCTATTCCGGCTGATGAAGAGCGAACGCCGGCAGCCCGCGGCGCGCGGTTCCGTGGTACGCGATTTGCTCTCGTGGCTCAACAAAGCAACGGAGCCCTTGTTCCGATCATCGGGGCACGCTGCGCGCTCGCTACGCGCGATTTTCCGTGGCGGCTCAAGCGGCACCGGGGCGCTGCATCGCTGGACGCGACTCTTGAAGTATTGACCCGCCGAGCGAAAAGGACATGAAGATGCTTTCGGCCCGGAGACGCTGCGCGGCGAGCGCCGCATAAACGAGTCCGCCCTGCCGCCGCTGATCGAACAGCCTGAGCCCTTCAATACCGATGCCCAACGACCAACAATCGTATCCGCGCTTATTCGTCCTTGGTGTCGCACTCATCAGCGGCGTGTGCCTCTCGGTCGCGGCGCAGGCAGTACTAGTCCATCTCGGCCTCGATCTCGGGGCGGTCTGGCGCGGTTTACGCGCGCCGCAGACGGCGCAATTGCGCGCCGCCTTCGCCTGGTGGCTGATCGCCGGCATCTCATTCGTCGCCGGTTTTCTCATCGCTGTAGTGTCAAAGTACCTTGCCGCCCACCCCGTGCATTCCCAGGCCGTCCGCTGGATTGCCGGCGCAGCCGCGGTCGTGGCGCTGACGCTCATCGGCCATCAAGCCGCCGCGCCGCCCGGCCTTTCCCCCGGAGCGAGCGTCGGCATCGGGCTTTCGGTAATGTGCCTGGCTGGCGTCCTGTCCCTGCTCGGCGCCTATTTCGTCGTCCGGCGCGGATAGCTGTCAAAAGTCGGCGGTCGTGCTAGAAGGCCCGACGTTTCGGGAGCGGCTGGCATCAAAAGGGGCCGCCATACAAAGCAGCAGGGAAACGAATGCAGTCGACCCGCCGCTCGAAGTTGTTCGCCGCCGGTCTCATCTGCGCGGCGATGATGATCTTTTCCGCGGATCCCATGCTTGCCGCGCCAGGCGCGAGCTGGACCTCCTGTTTGCAACCCGACCGCGCCGATGATTCTGCCGCTTGTGCGCCCCGCGCCGCAGCGTCGAACAAACTGCGATACGAGCAAACCGCCGCCCGCCGGTCCAAGCGCGCTCCCAAAGCAGCGCAACAGCCGCAAGCGACCCCACAAGCCAAAGCCAAAGGCCCGCCGCCGCGGGCAGAATTCACCCAAGCGCAGCAGGCCGCGGCCGTCATTCCGGGCATTCCCGATGCGCGGTTTTGGGCCGATTCCGAAGAGCAGTACCGGCGGGTGCTTGGGCAGCTCAACGGTCCGTGGCTCGCGTTGTCGGCCGGCGGCGAGGATTCCGCATTTGGCGCCGGCTTGCTGACGGGGCTATCGGAAACCGGCCGGCGCCCGAATTATTCGGTGGTGACCGGGGTGAGTTCCGGCGCTCTGCTCGCGCCGTTCGCCTTTCTCGGCTCCGATCGCGATCCCGACCTCAAGCGCGACTTCACCGCCATCAGCGCCGCCGACGTATTCGAGGATCGTCGCACGATCGACAGTCTGTTGGACACTTGGCCGTTGCGCGAATTCATCGCCAACCGCATCACGTCGCAGCTTCTCGCCGACATCGCGGCCGAACACCGCCGCGGGCGACGCCTGATCGTCGTCACCACCGATCTCGATTCCGGCCGGCCCGTCGCCTGGAATATGGGCGCGATCGCCGCCGGCGGCGGCGACGCCGCGTTGAAGCTCTTCCGCGAGATTCTGGTGGCGACCAGCGCTATCCCGGGGCTGTTCCCGCCGGTGCCGATCGAGGTCGAGGCGAACGGGCGACGCTTCTCGGAACTGCATGCCGACGGCGGCCTCGCGGCGACCATCTATATTGCCCCGGATTCGACTTTGCTTGCCACCTCCTCGCCCCGCCTGCCCGCCTCGCAGGTCACGCTGATCCTCAACAGCAAGCTGATGACGGAATTCGCGATGACCGACCGCAATCTTGTCGGCGTGCTGGGCCGCTCGCTGTCGATCGGCGTCAAGCGCGCGAGCCGCAGCGCCGCGATCCTCATCGCGGCTGCGGCGCGCCGGAGCGGAACCGACTTCAACGTCGCCTATGTCGACCAGGGCTTTGATTTTCCGAGCCGCGGCCTGTTCGATCCGGAGTACATGAAAAAGCTGTTCGAGGTGGGTCGACAGCAAGGCCGGAGCGACGAGCCGTTCCGCCACGCCATGCCCGAGGCGACGCCGCCGCAGGCGGCCGCCCCGCAGCGTCAGCCGACCGCCGATTAGCGCATGCTCCACCGAAGCGAACTCCGATTCCGCAGGATCGGAATTCGCTTCTGCCGGCTGCACCAGCAACAATTCATACGCGGTCGGAACGGCTTAGCGGCACTCCTGAGCGACGCGATCGAGCGCCTGTGAAAGCCCCTTGAGCGAGTACACGTCGGTTGTCGCCGTGCCGCGCGAGGAGACGCCTTTCACCGTCATGTCGCCCGCCTTGCGCATCGCCTCGACAAGTCGCGGCTCCTCCGCGGCGTTCTTGACCCAGCCGCCGTCGCTTTGCGTGTACATTAAGAAGCTCGAGCCCCCAACGTCCAGCGACGCCTCAGCGTTTGGCTTGAACTGGTAGCCGAACATCACGGAAACTTCGTTCTGCACATTGTCGGCCGGCCGCGAGGAGATGAATACATACATAGGGTCGCGCGGCCTGTTGGGCGGGTCGGTCTTGGCGCTGGCAGGCTTGGCAAGGGCAAAGCAGACTTTCCGTCCGCCCGGACTCGCGGTGTAAGCGCCCCAATCGCCGAACTGCCCGAGAAGCTGCGGACTGTCGCTCGATACTGCAGCCGACCGCGCCGGCTTCTGCGCCTGAGCAAGTTCGATGGCGCTTGACTGTCCGCTAAAGCCGAAGGCGGCTGCAAGCAGAACGCCGCAGGCCAAGCCGACCCTCCAGTGAATCAATGTCGTCATCATCAAGCCTCCTACGATGCGCATATGCATCGTAACTCTTTATGCTACGGGGATAATTCTAATCATCGGCCACTGCTCGTCGTGTCGAATCCGGACGCGTCTAGAGTACTGAAATTGTTGGCGTCGGGAAGGCAAACAGGCGACGATAGCGTGCCGATTCAGGACGCCGCTCCCCGTATCGCGGCGGTCACCGTGCCAATCGGTCGAGCGCATCGCGGGCAGCGGCACGATGGCTCGGCAAAATATGCGACGCGACAAGCTGGACCACGGTCGCCAGCACCGCCGCATCGTCGGCGAATCCAAGCGCCGGCATGATGTCCGGCATTGCATCAAGCGGCAGTACGAAATAGGCGAGCGCGCCCAGCAGCGCGATCCGGATCTGACGCGGCGTATGGCGATCGAACGCACAATAATAGCCGGCGATAAGGTCTTCGGCGAACGGCAACTTCGCCGCGACCCGCCGCGTTTTTGCCCAAAAACCGCGACGCACCAGGTCCTCGTCGCGCCACGCTTGCGCCTCGTCGCTTACGCCGAAGCCGCTCGCATCCGCATAACGGTAATGCACCGTCGAATCCTCCAATATATTGCCTGGCGCACGAACGCATGCGCCACGTCAGCCATTCTGGTGTTTGCGCAGCGGGCGAGGGTCATCGCCCTACTTGCCGGCGATGCGATCCATCGTCTCGGCCAGTGTCACGTCGCGCATGGTGAGGCCGCCCGCATCGTGGGTCGCGAGAGTCACCTCGACCGTCTTGTACACATTGAACCATTCGGGATGATGGTCAAGCTTCTCGGCGGCGAGCGCGACGCGGGTCATGAACCCGAATGCCGCACTGAAATCGGCAAATGTGAATGTTTTCGTAATCGCATCCCGCCCATCGGCCTCGCGCCAGCCCGATAATCTGGCAAGCGCCTCACGTCGCCGATCTCCGCTCAGCTTTTCCGCCATCTGATCCTCTCCGCTTTATTGTTCGCCTGTGTGTGGGGCGCGACGCAGCTTGGAAGCGAATCCAGAACCTAAATCGCTCGCGGCGCAAGCGCTCCCGGAGCCGAATCGTCTCGCTCTCTAAGCGAGCGTGCTCCGCGCCGCATTTGCCGCTGGCGCATGCGGCTTTTCATTCATATCTAATCTTCATCCCTTGCAGCATTTTAGCGGCGCGGCGGAGGCGAACCCATGGGCTGGTCGGTCAATATCGGTTCGATAGCGGGGACGGCGGTCCGTATTCACATTACGTTTATTCTGTTTCTCGTTTGGATCTTCGTGGCGAGCTGGATTCAAGGCGGTCCCGAGGCGGCGTGGAACGGGCTTGCTTTTCTGATTCTGCTGTTTGCCTGCGTCGTGGCGCACGAGTTCGGACATATCTTCACTGCCCGCGCCTTCGGCGTTTCGACCCCTGACGTCATCCTGTTGCCGATCGGCGGCGTTTCCCGGCTCGAACGCATCCCTGAAGCGCCCGGCGAGGAGCTGCTGGTCGCCGTCGCCGGACCGTTGGTGAACGTGGCGATCGCGCTCATTCTTGTCGTCTTTTTCGGGGCGAGCTTGTCGTTGCAGCATCTCGGCGCCGTCGAAAATGAGCACGTGTCGATGCTCGACCGGCTCGCCATCGTGAACATCTTTCTCGTGCTGTTCAACCTGATCCCGGCCTTCCCGATGGACGGCGGGCGGGTGCTGCGCGCGCTGCTCGCGATGCGGCTCGGCCATGTACGCGCCACCGAAGTCGCCGCGACGATCGGCCAATGGACCGCCTTCGCGCTCGGCTTTCTCGGCTTGTTCACCAATCCGTTGCTCATTTTCATCGCGATCTTCGTTTATCTCGCGGCCTCCTCGGAAGCGCAGCTTGTCGCCATCCGCGCAATGTCGCGCGATGTGCCGGTGACCGCCGCGATGATCACGCAATATGCGACGCTGGTCCCGGACGAACACATCGACGCCGCCATCGAGACGTTGTTGCAGACGAGTCAGAACGTGTTCCCTGTCGTCGATGAACAGAGCCGGTTGGTCGGGGTGCTTGGGCGCGACGAGATGATTCGGGCGCTCAAACAGCTCGGCCCTGACGCCAAAGTGGCCGAGGTGATGACCACCGAAATCCCGGTCATGAGCCATCGCGGACGCCTGGAGGAAGCCTTCCGCATGCTGCAGGAAAAGGCAAAGCCCGCGGTCGGCATTATCGATCCGACCGGCCGTTTGACTGGCCTCGTGACCTCGGAAACCGTCGGCGAAATGCTGATGGTGCGCGACGCCTTGCCGAAGGGTGCCCGAGTCGGGCCTTGGAGCCGGGCCGCCGGGGCATAGACCACGCCCGCCCGGGGTGGCGAGCGGCCGGGAAAAGGCCGCATTTTCCCTAGAATTTCAATCGCCTATGTCGCGTCGGCGGAGGCCGGTCGCCTCGTCCGACGCGAGGTTGCTTGTCGCCGAGACGACTCGCATGCATGCTTTGTCTTTAAAGCGTCATCGACCGCGGCGCGCGACAATAGGGGCTTGAGTATGTCGCTCCCACGCATTTTCGCTCCCCACTCGGCGGGGGAAGAGCCTCCCGAGCCGTTGGAGGACGTCCGCCGGGCGCGGCTTTCCCTGTCGATGCGACAGGCTTGGTTCGTCATTCCGTTTGTCTCCTTCCTGCTGTTCGGAGTGGCGGGCATCGCATTCTATCTTTCGTCGGCGATGACGACGCTGCGCTTCGCCGTGGGACCGCCAGGGGGAGAAGACGCGCGCCTCGTGCAGGCACTGGCGCAGCAATTCCTCCGCGACCGCGCCGGTATCCGGCTCGCTCCAATCTTCGCCGAGGGACCAGCGGCAGCCTCCCGCGCGCTCGACGCGGGTCAGGCGGACCTT
>JBAPYK010000088.1:0-41676 GCA_049284695.1 Rhodoplanes sp.
GCCTCCGGCCGACGACCTGTTGGCGCTGCCGCGCCAACGGCTCGACGGGATCGGCGCACGCCTGCCGCGCGCGCTCATCGCCAATGCGCGGCTGCACCGCGCCGACTTCTCCCGCTGCGCCGCAAGGCTCGATGTGGCGCTGCTTAGCCGCAGGCTCGCGCGCGAAGGCGAGCGGGTCACGGCGCTGTCCGCGCGGGCGGCGCGCGGGATGCGCGTGCTTCTGCATCGCCATGCCGCCAATGTCGAGCGCGCCGAGCAATTGCTCGAGGCCTTGTCGTATCAGGCCGTGCTGCGCCGCGGTTTTGCGCTGGTGCGCGGGCCCGACGCGCGTCCCTTGCACAGCGCCGCGGCGGTCACGTCCGGCCTGCGGCTCGATATCGAGTTTGCCGACGGGCGTGTGGGCGCGACCGCGGACGGCAAGGTGATCCCGAAACGTACGCGGCGCGACCGCTCGGGCGGACCGGGTCAGGGCAGCCTGTTCTGAGAAACCCGCGGTGAATTCGTCGCTTCACTTGATCCAGCCGTCATTCCAAGGCGCGCCACCGGCGCGAGCCCGGAATCCAATTCATTCCTATGGCTGGCAGATTCCGGATGGCCGAGTTTGGCTCGGCTTCCGGAGTGCCTATGACTATCGCAACAGCCATTCGGGGACGCGCTTGAGCGCGTCGGCGCGCGCGGCCGGGTTGGTGCCCCGATGCACCCGTCCCGATCCGTCGGCGGAGGAAGCAACCCCGCTCAGAATCTTGACCGGCAGGTTGGGCTCGTCGAATCCGTGATAGGCGCCGGGATAGACCGTGATCGCGACTTGCGCGCTGCGGCCGCGCGCGCCCGCGACCATCTGCTCGCAGGCCTTGGCGGGCGTCCAGTCGTCGGCGGCGCCAATCAGGATCAAGGTCGGCACGCGGGCGCTCCAGCCCATCGTGCTGAGTTTACGGCAGCCGGGATAGAGGGCGACGGCGGAGCGAAAATCCGGGTGAGCCCGATCGGAGGATGGTCCCCCACGGACTGCATAAAGCACGGTGGTCGCCCCGTTCGACCAGCCGAGCGCGAACACACGATCGGGTTTCACGAAGGGCTGGTCCTGCAACCAGCGCCGCGCCGCGTTGGCGTCGGCGACCCGCTCGCGACTGGCGCGCGCCTCGCGCTTGCTGACGCGGCACTGCGATCCGAGGCCGCGCGATCCGAAGCTGTCAGGGAATAGAACGACGAATCCGATATTGGCGAGCCGCTCGGCCCAGTCGCGGTAGCGCTCGGCGATGCCGTTCTTGCCGAGCCCGGCGCATCCGTGCAGGGCGACCACCGCGGGGAAGGGGCCATCCCCATCCGGCCGGTACAGCATCGCGTTGAGCGCGACATCGGGCCGCGCGATGCGGACCTGCTCGGGAGCGCTCGCGGCGCCGGCCGTTTGCGGATTGGCGGCCGCGAAAAGCGCAATCAACAGAGGTCCGATTGCGGCCCGCATCGGTTCGCTCACGCCTCGATCAAGTCGAGATAAACATAGCACGGGCCGCCTACCGGCCGAAACGCGGGAACGGCCGGCTCACGATTTGTTTTGAGCGCTTCAAAATTCCGCGCCGATGGCGGGGGCTACAGCGGGGTTTCGTTTCGCGGGCCGACATACTATCTTGGCTTGATGCGTCCGCTTGACTGGAAAGCTGCTCTCGATTGCTGCGCGGCGCGATTGTATTTTGGAGGTCGATCGTGCTGAACCGCTTCGACCCTCGTTCGCCGCAGGCGGGCGAAGCCGAGGTCCGTTATCTCGATTCGGATTTCCGCGTCATCCGCGCGGGCGCGTATGTTCGCTGCGCGGTCACCGGCGTGCCGATCCCACTCGAAGAGCTGAAATACTGGAGCGTCGATCGGCAGGAGGCCTATGCGACGCCGGAAGCGGTTTTACGGCGCTGGCACCCCGACCGCATTTAACAAGATCAAACGGGTAGCCCTGTCCGTTCGCGAAGAAACCTGCGGAACCGCTCCTCCTCGTCGATCGCCAGCGCAACCGGGAACGGCTTGGCGCGCGCGGCGAGCGCGGCCACGGCAGGATCGCCCTGCAGCCGCGCTGCATCCTTTTCCGTCGTCACGAGCTGCAACCCATCGCGCTCGGCGCGCGCCAGCAGCCGCGCAGCGTCGCCCGCCGAATAGCGGTGGTGGTCGGGAAAGAGGTATTCCGCCACGACCGCAACGCCCCCATCCGCGAGCGTTGCAAAGAATTTTCCCGGATCGGCGATACCGGCAAAGGCAAGCACGCGCCGGCCCGCCCATTCGGCGGCGGCCGTGGCGACGGGTTCGAGCCTGCCGGTGAAGATGGGGAGCCCGCGCCGCTGCGCCTCGCACAAGATCCCTTGGGCGCTTGCGCCCGCTTCGCCCACGAGGAGGACGCCATGCGCGCAGTCAAGCTGCGCGGCGAGCGGGGCCCGCAGCGGACCCGCCGGAATCACGCATCCATTGCCGATGCCGCGCCGGCCGTCCACGGCGACAAGCGCCACGTCTTTGACAAGCGCCGGGTTTTGCAGACCGTCATCCATGACGATGGCGTCGGCCGATTCTTTAGCGGCAAGCGCCGCCCCGGCGAGCCGGTCGCGCGCAACGATCGTCGGAGCGATGCGCGCCAGCAGCAACGGCTCATCGCCGACCTCGGCCGCACGCGCGTTCGCGCTCACGCGCACGGGACCCGCCAGCGCGCCGCCATAGCCGCGCGACAGAAATACGGGACGCAGCCCGGCGCGCAGGAGCAGGCGCGCAACCGAAATTGCCGTCGGCGTCTTGCCGCCGCCGCCGACTGTCAGATTGCCGATGCAGATGACGGGCGCCGCCGCGCGCGCCCCTGCGCGGCGCATGCGCTCCGCGGCGATGGCGCCATACACTGCCGCCAAGGGCGCAAGCACCCGCGCCGCGGCGCCTGCGTCGCGCCACCAGAACGGCGGTTCACGCATCTTGCGTCCAGGTGGCGAGGCGAATCTGCAGGAGATAGGGTTCGATCGCCGCCATTGATCGGTCCACGGCGCCGGCCAACGCCTCGATGGTGCGTCGCCCGGCCATTGCGAGCCGCGTGCGCGCCGGCGGGTTGCCGAGCAAGCCGGCGAGGCGGGCTGCAAGCGAATCGGGATCGGTCACCGCGTCGGTTCCCGAGGCCTCATCCAGCGCCCGGTAGAGATCGGCGAAGTTCGCGACATGCGGACCGTGCACGACCGCCGCGCCGAGCTTGATCGGCTCGATCGGATTCTGCCCGCCATGCGGCACCAGCGAACCGCCCATGAACACCACCGACGCCAACCGATAGACCAGCCCGAGTTCGCCGAGCGTGTCGTACACATAGATTTCGGTGGTCGCATTCGGAAGCGCTCCTTGCGAGCGCTGCACGGCGGTAAGACCGCAGCCGGCGGCGATCGCCGCCACCTCCGCGCCGCGATCGGGATGGCGTGGCGCAATGACCGTGAGCAAGCGGGGAAATTTGGCCCGCAATTTCCGATGCGCCTCGACGACCGCGATCTCTTCGTCGGGATGAGTCGACGCGGCGGCGACGACGGGCCGACCGATGACCGCCAATTTCAGCGGGGCAAGCGCCGACGGGTCGGCCGACAAGGGAGGAACATCAAGCTTGAGATTGCCGGTCGTGCTGATGCGCGGCGCGCCGAGCGCGCCAAAGCGAGCGGCGTCTTCCGCCGAGCGCACGAGGCACAGGTCGAATCGCGCCAGCAGCGCTTCGATCGTCGCCGGCACCCGACGCCAGCGCTCGAACGATCGCTTGGACAGGCGTCCATTGAGAAGGATCAACGGGATGCGGCGCTCGGCGGCGCCGAGGATGAGATTCGGCCAGAGATCGGATTCGATGAAGAGCGCAAGATCCGGCCGCCAATAGTCAAGAAAGCGCGCCACGAAGAATGGCGAATCAAGTGGAACAAACTGATGAACCGCGCCTGGCGGCAATTGCTGGCGGGCGAGTTCGGCCGAGGTGACGGTGCCCGAGGTGACGAGCACCGCAAACTCGGATACGCGCAGGCGCTCGATGATCGGCAGCGCCGCCACGAGTTCGCCGACGCTCGCCGCATGCAGCCAGATCAGCGGCTCCGCCGGGCGCGGCAGACTAGGCTTGCCGCGCCGTTCGCCGAGACGATCTGGATGCTCCTTGCCGCGCTTGAGCCGGTGCGCGAGGACAAGACCGCTGAGCGGCGTTGCGGCTGCGGTCAGAAGTCGATAGGCGAGGAAGGTGAACGGCAACCGTTCGGCCAAGGCCGCTGCCTCCTTGTCATGCGCCGATAACGCCTAGCTTATCTGGAACGCTGGTTCACCGCGGTGCGATCGGGCGACCGGCGATGATGTCGCTCACGATTCGATGACGCGGGAGACCCGCCGCCAACAATGCTTCGTGCCGCGGCTGCGGAAGATTATAAATGATCGTCTCGCCGGTCATCGTCGTGAGCACCCCGCCGGCTTCGTGCACCAAAAGATCGGCCCCCGCAAGGTCCCAGTCGTGACTGTTTCCGCCGCCGAGGGCGATGTCGATCCGGCCCTCGGCGACGCGGGCGAACCGCAGCGCGAGGGAATAAACGCGCGGCTCGACGATGATTCCGGGGGCTTGCGCCGACAATCGTTCAAGCATGCTTCGCGGTCCGGCGACGCGCGCGCCGGCAAGCGCCGTGCCGCTATCGACGGCGATGGGCGCGCCGTTGAGCGTTGCGCCCTGCCCGCGAACGGCGACGAACAGCTCGTCGGTAACCGGCGCATAGAGCGCCGCGACGGTCGGTCGACCGCGCTCCACCAGCGCCGCCGAGATCGCCCAGTCGGGACGCCCCGCGAGGAAGGCGCGCGTCCCATCGATCGGATCGACGACCCAAACCCGTTCGCTTGAAAGCCGCGCCGAATCGTCTTCCGTCTCCTCGGACAGCCAGCCGCATCCGATCGCGGCGGCGGAGAGCCGCTCCTTCATGAGCAGATCGACGGCGATGTCGGCTTCCGACACCGGCGATCCTTCGCCTGCGCCCTTGAGCCAACTCTTCACCGGGCTCTTGAAGAATTGCAGCGCCAAGCGGCCGGCGTCGCCGACGATCTCGGTCAGCCGGGCGGCGATCGCCGTGCGGTCGATCCCGTCAGAGGCCAGCAACGGTCAAACCCTCCACCCTTACCGTCGGCGCGTTGATCCCATACCGGAACTCGAGATCATTGGCCGGCTGCAAGGTGCGGAACATATCGGCCAGATTGCCGGCGATAGTCACCTCGCTGACCGGATAGGTGAGCTCTCCGCGCTCGATCCAGAATCCCGCGGCGCCGCGGCTGTAATCGCCCGTCACCAGATTGACCCCCATGCCGATCAGATCGGTGACGTAGAGACCCCGGTCGATGTCCTTGATGAGGGCTTCCGGGCTCGCTGCGCCCGGCTCGAGATGCACGTTCGAGGGGCCGGGCGACGGCGTCGAGGACACGCCGCGCTGCGCGTGTCCCGTCGTCGTCATGCCGAGTTCGCGCGCGGTCGCGCAGTCGAGGAGAAATGTCGTCAGCACGCCCGCATCGATCAGGGCGCGGCGCCGTCCGCCCACGCCTTCGGCGTCGAACGGATGCGAGCGCAGCCCCCGTCGCCGATGCGGGTCGTCGATGATGCGAATGGTCGCGGGAAACAGCATCTCATGCAATTTGTCTTGCAGGAAGCTGGTCTTGCGGACGATTGCGCTGCCGTTGATGGCGGCGGTCAGATGCGACAGCAGCGAGCCGGCCGCACGCGCGTGATAGACGACGGGCGCGCGCTGGGTCGGCACCTTGCGCGGATTGAGGCGCTTCACCGCGCGTTCGCCGGCGTTGCGGCCGACGACTTCAGGACGGTCGAGATCGGCGGCATGGACGGCGGAGGAAAAATCATAGTCGCGCTCCATCGCGGTGCCTTCGCCGGCGATCGCCTGCATGGACACGCTATGGCGCGAACCGAGATAGCGCCCGGTAAAACCTGCGCTCGTCACCAGCACCATTCCGCCGATTCCGACCGAGGCCGACGCGCCGCCCGATTTGGTGACGCCCGGCACCGCAAGCGCCGCGGCCTCCGCCGCTTGCGCCCGCTCCTCCAGCACGCGCGTGCTCGGCATCACCGGATCGAGCAGATCGAGATCGGGCCGCTCACGCGCGAGCAGATCGGGATCGGCCAAGCCTGCGAACGGATCCTCGGGAGCGACGCGCGCCATGGCGACCGCGCGTTCGGCAAGCGCATCTGCGCCCTCATGGACGAGATCATTGGTCGATACCACGGCCTGACGCCGCCCGATCAGGACGCGCAGGCCGACATCGTCGTCTTCCGACAGCGCCGATTCCTCGACGCTCCCTTGTCGCACTTCCACCGATTGGGAGACGCCGCGCACGGCGACCGCTTCGGCAGCGTCAGCGCCGGCACGACGCGCAGCGGCGACGAGTTGTTCGGCAACGGCGACAAGAGCGGACTGATCGAACGGTGAGGACATCGGGAAATCGGGACTCTATCAGATGAGAACGAGGGGCTGACCCTGTGCTCACATGGGGGAAAACGCGCCGTCATTCAAGGCGAACGGCGCGCACGACGAAACGCGGACGCTGCGCGCGCGACAAAGCGCAGGCGCGCGAGCGGAGAACATTGCATGCAATTCGCACGCGCTTGGCAAGACCTCGTCAAGCATGCGCGACGAAGAACCAAGCACACGACTGATTAACCAGGGATTTTAAGGGGAATCGAAGCGATCGCGGCTAAGCTCCCCAACACGATCGGGCCGCAGAGTCCGACCAGGGAAGCTGAAAAGCGAGGCGTCAAATGAGTGCCGGCGGGGTTACGCCCTCCGGGTCGAGCCGGTTGCTCCGGCTCGACCCGTTCGCTCTGCCCGTCCAGTTCCGCGCCAGCGATGCCGCGGCGGACGCGCAGGTTCGGTTCGTGGAGCTTCATCGCAAGCGCGTGGTGATGCGCCGGTCGCTCGCCGGCATGCGCATGGCCGTGTCGTTGCCGGTGTCGAGTTATCTGGGCGTCGCGCTGCAAATCGTTGCGCCCGACGATGCGAGCGACGGCGCGGTCGCGATCGTGCTCGCGCACCGCGATGCGGCGCTTGCCGTGCCGCTGTTCACCGCTCCTAACGGCGTCGATGCGATCGCCCAATGGCGGGCGTGGGGCCACGTGCTTGGCCTGCCGCTGCTCGTCGCCGACGCCGATGGTTCGCTGCGCGAGCCCTTCCGGCGCCTCGGCGGAGTCCGGATCGCGAGGCCGCAAGCCCGCCGTCGCCGCGGCAGTCCGCTCAAGCGCCGCCGGCCACGTATTCTCACGCGCCGACGGGCGGCGCGTCTGCCGAAAGCGCCGCGCATCCATCGCGAGGAGCGGGAAATCATCGCGCGCAGTTGACGCCTCACATCAACGCACGCACCGCAGCGTCGGCAGCAAGGCCAGCGAAGAGGATGAGCCCGGCGTCGCGGTTCGACTTGAAGACCGCGAGGCAGACCGCGGGATTGGCGATGTCGAGCCGGCGGATTTGCCAGGCGAGATGGGCGGCGAAGGCAAGGAGCCCCAATCCGAACACGACGCCGCCGCCCGCGAGCCATCCCGCCCAGGCGATCAGGGCGACGGCAAGACCATAGAAGACGGCGAGCATCGGCTTGGTGCGCTCCTGAAACAAGAGCGCCGTCGACTTGACGCCCACGAGCGCATCGTCGTCGCGATCCTGATGGGCGTAGATCGTGTCGTAGCCGATCACCCAACAGATCGAGCCTGCGTAAAGCACGAAGGCTGGGAGATCGAGCCGGCCGAACGCGGCGGCCCATCCCATCAACGCGCCCCAGGAGAAAGCAAGCCCGAGGAAAATCTGCGGCCAGTAAGTGATCCGCTTCATGAAGGGATAGAGCGCGACGATCGCAAGCGAAGCGATGCCGACCGCAATCGCGAACGCGTTGAATTGGATGAGGACGACAAATCCGACCAGCGACTGCGCTACCGCATAGGCAAGCGCTTGCTTGAGACTGACCTGTCCCGAGGCGATCGGCCGCGAGCGCGTGCGCTCGACGAGCGGATCGATGTCGCGGTCGACAATGTCGTTCCACGTGCATCCCGCGCCGCGCATCACGAAGGCGCCGACGAAGAACAGCGCGAGATGCCAGAGATTGGGAACCGGTGCGCCGGCCTGCACGGCGGCGAGCGCCGTCGACCACCAGCAAGGAATCAGAAGCAGCCAGGCGCCGATCGGGCGATCGAAGCGCGAAAGCCGCAAATACGGGCGCAGGGGAACAGGCGCCAAGCGGTCGACGAAGTTCCCGGTCGAATCGGCGACGCGGCCCGACGCCGCGCTCATCGTCCGAGCGGCGTTCCGGTCAACGTGTTGAACGTGCCGGTCGCCGCCTTACGGCTCGTGTCGGCCGTTGGTATATTCGTCGTGCCAAGGGCGTCGCTCAGCGTCGGCGTCGGGGGTTTGCCCGGACCGCCGCCCAGCACGCCGCCCTCGCAAACCTGTTTCGCGGTCTTTGCGATGTTGTCGTGACCTTTGTTGAGTTGGTCGGAGACCTGCGAGGGGATGCCGCACGTCGAGGAATTGGCCTTAACGAATTTCACCCATTTGCCGAGCGCTCCTTCAAAGGCCTGCAGGAGCTTGCACATTTCTTCGCGCTTGACCTTGCGCTCGCCGCCGGCTTTCGCCGCCTTGGCGCGTTTGTCGGTCTCGCTCTGAAGCTTGGTGAACTCGTCCATGCATGGCGGCGTACCGCCGCCATCGCTCGGTCCTACCCCGGCCTGAGGCGGGACCGGCGTCATCGGCGCAGCGCCCATCGGCGGCGTCATTGTCGGGGCGGGGGCGGCGGCTGTCGCCGGCCCGCCGGCGCGCGGAGGGTTGGCCGGCCAAGGCGCAGTCGCCGCGCTATTTGCCGGCGAGTCGGTGGGCCATGGCAATGTCTGCGCATCGCAGCGCACCGCCAGCAAAGCCGCGGCAGAAAATGCGAGCGCCGCAAGCGACCCCGACACGATTGTCCGCATACCGGTTCCCCTGTCTATCCTCCCCGAAGAAAGCCTGCGAATCCGGCGATACGGGGGCGAATTCGACCCTTCCGGGCACCTTCTATGCTGTATTTCGTCATGCCGCGGAGCCGCCGCGGCGGCGATTCGGAGCAAAGCGGCATGACGCGATACGACTTCCGTACGCCCCGCCTTCATGTCGGGGACAGGCTCGCGCCCGGCCTGCGCCTCGTTCTAGCGGTTATGCAGCAGCATTATCTTAAGGATGTGTTACGGCTCAAGCCCGGCGACGGCGTCCTGGTGTTCAATGGGATCGATGGCGAGTGGACGGCGGCGCTCGTCGAGGTTGCTAAACGAGGGGTGGCGCTCCTCGTCGCCGAGCAGACGCGGGCCCAGACTGCCCCGTGCGATCTGCATTACCTGTTTGCCCCGCTCAAACGCAGCCGACTCGATTACATGGTGCAAAAGGCCGTTGAAATGGGCGCGTCCCGCCTGCAGCCGGTCCTCACCCGTCATACCCAGGCTGAGCGAGTCAACACCGCCCGGATGCGCGCTAACGCCATCCAGGCGGCGGAGCAGTGCGGCATTCTGAACCTGCCGGCAGTGGAGGAACCGGCCCCACTATCCAGTGCGCTCGCTGCGCTTGCAAAAGAACGCCTCCTCGTCTTTTGCGACGAGGACGCGCCGATCGCCGACCCGGTCACAGCGCTCGTCTCCGCCCGGGCGGAGCCGGGCGAAAGACCGCCGCTCGCGGTGTTGGTCGGACCGGAGGGCGGGTTCCACGCCGAGGAACGCGCCTTGGCGCTCGCCCACCAAAAGGTCGTCCGCCTCGCCCTCGGCCCCCGCATCCTGCGCGCCGACACCGCCGCCGTCGCCGCGCTCGCCCTCGTCCAGGCGGTGCTGGGCGACTGGGGTTAGCACCCGTGCCATCTGCGCCACAGTTCGCCGATTTCATGCGGGAACGGCCGCCCCGTCCTTGACCTCGCCATATGCGAGCGTCACGTTCGCAACAGTGGGAGAGGGGGGTCTACCATGCGCTACCTGCGCGCGCCCGTTCGCGAGTGGGTCAGTGACCGGGTCGCCAAGGCCCTAGTCACAGCCGTTGCCGCAGCCACTGTCCTGCTCGGCTTCCTTGCCGAGAGCTGGGCAGCGAACCTGTTTG
Organism: Rhodoplanes sp.; assembly: GCA_049284695.1. Taxonomy (GTDB): domain Bacteria; phylum Pseudomonadota; class Alphaproteobacteria; order Rhizobiales; family Xanthobacteraceae; genus Rhodoplanes. The sequence continues at coordinate 10,095 of JBAPYK010000088.1, forward strand.
ACCTCAATTTCTGGCTTTCCGGGCCGAACTACACCGCGGTTGTGCCGCTGTGCGACGAGCCGGCGCCGCTCGCGAGAATTCAATCGCGCTTTTCCGTCAAAGAACACCGCTTCTGGAACTCGGAGCTGAAAATCGTCGGCTTCGAGAGCCTGCGCGAAGTGGCCTTCATGCCCTGGGTCTCGGGCACTATTCCCCGCCGTTTTTGCACCGGCAACGTACTGGTCTCGGACGGCTCCTTCCACCGGATCGATTACGTGATCCTGGAGGATACCGGCATCATCGGCGCAACCTGGGGCGTCGAATGGTGCGTGGTGGGGCTCGACCGCAACTGGGCCTACAACCCCGCCTGCCGGATGGCGCGCCCTTAAGGTTGTATCACCGGACCAAACGCCGGTTCGATTTTCCGTTGGCAGCGCACCACGCGTCTTTAAGTTCGCCCAGCAACGCGTAGTGCGCTGCCGCGGAATCAGCGGCGAGCATGCGCGCCGTCACCCGGACACCACCATATTTTACGTGAGCGAACGCTGCAGCCCGCGCTCGGCGAGCGCCGCGCGGATGGCGAGAAAATCGCGCCAAGCCAACCGCTTGGCGAGCGGCTGGCGCAACAGATAGGCGGGATGCAGGGTGGCGATCGCACGGATTTCGCGCGTGCCGGTCGCGTAACTGAACCAACGCCCGCGCGTCCGCATGATGCCGTCCTTCACACCGATCAGCGCCTGCGTGGCGGGCGCGCCGAGACAGACGAGGATGTCCGGATCGGCGAGTTCGATCTGGCGCAGGATGAAGGGCAGGCAGATCTGACTCTCCAGCGGCGTCGGGGTGCGGTTGCCGGGCGGACGCCACGGGATGATGTTGGCGATATAGGCGTTTTGGCGGGTCAGTCCGATCGCCTCCATCATGCGGTCGAGAAGCTTTCCCGACCGGCCGACAAAGGGAAGGCCCTCCCGATCCTCTTCGGCGCCCGGCGCCTCGCCGACAAACATGACCCGACCAGCGGGATTGCCGTCGGCGAAGACGAGCCTCGTCGCCGCCGCCTTGAGCGCGCAGCCCTCGAAACGCGCGAGAATGGCGGCGAGTTCGTCGAGGCTCCGCGCTTGCCGCGCCGCTTCGCGCGCGGCCATCACCGCCGCCTCGGGAGTGGCGAGGTCTGCCGCCGGCCGCGCAGGGGTCGGCGGCGCGCCTGTGTCGCGGGACGCAGCGCGCGCAGGTCGCGACGCTGATTGCCGCTCGCGTATTGCGGTTGCAGATGCCGCGGGTCTGGGCGCCGCATCGCCTTCCGCGTGCCAAGCGGAGAGCGCAGCGCGGGAAACCGGTGCGGATGCTTGGTCGTCCGCCGCTCCCGCAGCGAGTCGATCGACCGGCGCTTCGCCGACGAGGGCGTCCACCCCGGCTTCGAGGTAAAAGGCGAGAAGCTCGCCTGCGGCCTTTGCGCGCGCGGAATTCATCTTGCGTTCTTAGATCGAATTTTTCCGTCGCGCACGCATGCTGCGACGTTCTGATGGGGGACATCCTCGGCATGTTGATCGAATTCGTCATCATGAGCGAATTCGCTGCGAATGCACTTTCGAGAGCTTCCAATTGTCACAGCGTGCGACGAGTAAAAACCTGCATGTTTGGCCCTCTCGCGCCTGAGCGCTGCGAACGCCTGATCCAACCGGGGTGCCATAATGGACGCTCAAGAATTGCCCGCCCGCGAATCCATGGAGTTCGATGTCGTGATTGTCGGCGCAGGGCCCGCCGGATTAAGCGCAGCGATCCGACTCAAGCAACTTTCGCCCGATCTATCCGTGGTCGTCGTGGAGAAAGGATCGGAAGTCGGCGCGCACATTCTCTCCGGCGCGGTGCTCGACGTATCCGCGCTCGACAAGCTGCTTCCCGGCTGGCGCGACGAGGACACGCCGATCAAGACGCCGGTCAAGGAAGATCGCTTCTACATGTTGTTCCGCACGCGTGCGGTGCCGCTGCCGAAGGCTTTCCTGCCGCCGCTGATGAACAATCACGGGGCCTATATCGTCTCGCTCGGCGAGGTGTGCAAATGGCTCGCGACCAAGGCGGAAGCGCTCGGCGTCGAGATTTATCCGGGCTTCGCCGCTGCGGAGATCTTGTACGGCCCCGCCAACGAGGTGGTGGGGATCGCCACCGGCGACATGGGCATCGGCAAGGACGGCAAGCCGAAAGACAATTTCACCCGCGGCATGGAGCTGCGCGGCAAATACACGTTGTTCGCCGAAGGCGCACGCGGCCATCTCACCAAGCGGCTGATCGCCCATTACCAGCTCGATCGCGATTGCGAGCCGCCGAAATTCGGCATCGGCCTCAAAGAACTGTGGCAAGTGGCGCCGGAGAAACATCGGCCCGGCCTGGTTCAGCACACCTTCGGCTGGCCGCTCGACAACCGCACCGGCGGCGGCTCGTTCCTCTATCACTACGGCGACAATCTCGTCGCGGTCGGCTTTGTCGTGCACCTCAATTACGACAATCCCTATCTGTCACCCTTCGAGGAACTCCAACGGTTCAAGACTCATCCCCTTGTGCGCGACACGTTCGAAGGCGGGACGCGAATCGGTTACGGCGCGCGCGCGATCTCCGAGGGCGGCTGGCAATCGGTGCCGAAGGTGGCGTTTCCGGGCGGCGCGCTGATCGGCTGCGCGGCGGGATTCCTCAACGTGCCGCGCATCAAGGGCACGCACAATGCGATGTTCTCCGGCCTGTTCGCAGCCGAGGAGGTGGCCCGAGCGATCGCGGCCGGCCGCGCGCATGACGAGCTCGAAGGCTATGAGACCGGCTGGCGCGGTGGCGAGATCGGCCACGACCTGTGGAGAGTTCGCAACGCCAAGCCGTTGTGGTCACGTTTCGGCACCGCCATCGGCATCGGGCTCGGCGGGATCGACATGTGGACCAATACGCTCGGCTTCTCGCTGATGGGAACGCTGGGTCACGGCAAGCCCGACAGCAAATGCCTGAAGCCCGCCGCCGAGTGCAGGCCCATCGTCTATCCCAAGCCGGACGGCAAGCTCACCTTCGACCGGCTGTCCTCGGTCTATCTCTCCAACACCAATCACGAGGAAGACCAGCCGGTGCATCTCCTCGTCGCCGATCCCGGCCTGCAGAAGGCGTCGGAGCACGATGTATTCGACGGCCCGTCCTATCGCTATTGCCCGGCCGGCGTCTACGAATGGGTGCGGGAGGGCGAGGGGCCGCAATCGCGTCTGCGTTATGTGATCAACGCGTCGAACTGCGTGCACTGCAAGACGTGCGACATCAAAGACCCGAACGGCAATATCACCTGGGTCGCGCCGGAGGGCGGGGGCGGACCGAATTACCCTAACATGTAGCAGTGATCAGAAACCGTCAGTTCGTCATAGCCAGGCCATAACGCGGTCGCCAAACTGCCGCGATCCGGCGGCGAAGCGCGGCTTTTCGAGGGCGCGAGCTTCCCTGCTTGCGGGGCGCAGATAAAACCGTCATTGTCGGTTCGTCCCGCGGCTTGCATGCGCGTCCAACCGCGGACCATCCCATAGGGGAGAACCGCCCGTGAGACGTTCGTCGCTAGTTCGAGCCATGGCCGTGGCGGCCGGGGCCGCCTTCATAGCGAGTCTGCCCGGCTTTCTCGCGGCCCAGGCCACCCAGTCAGTTTCGTCGTCGACGCGCGATCCACACGCTAGCGGCATTGCGGGAGATTATCTTGCGGCGCGGCACGCGAGCGCCGGACGCGACGCCGCCTCGGCTGCGGCGTTCTATCGTGCGGCGCTGAAAGCCGATCCGCGCAACAACGAGCTCCTCGAACTCGCGTTCTATGCCGTGCTCGCCGACGGCGACATCGACGAAGCGGTCAAGCTGGCCGACCGCATGGTGCAGATCGACCGCAGCTCGCGCGCCGCCAATGCGCGGCTCGTCCTCGGCGTGCGCGCGCTCAAACAGAAGCAGAACCAGCAAGCGCGCAACCAGTTGACCCACGCCGCGCGCCCGCCGGTGAGCGATCTGATCGCGACGCTGCTCGCAGGATGGGCGCTGCAGGGCGCCAACGATTCAAAGGGTGCGGTCGAGTTGATCGATCGCCTCAACGGACCCGAATGGTATGCGATCTTCAAGGACCTGCATACCGGCCTCATTCTCGATCTTTCCGGAAACCGCAAGGAGGCGGGTAAGCGGTTCGAGCGCGCCTACAAGCTCGATCCGTCGGCGCTGCGCGTCGCACAGGCTTACGCATCTTGGCTGTCGCGCAACGGCCGTCGTGACGAAGCGCTCAAAGTGTATCAGACATTCGATGCGTCGCTGCCGCGCCATCCGCTGGTGATCGAGGCGATGGGGAAGCTGCACAAGGGCGAGTCCTTGCCGCGGCTCATCGATAGCGCAAGCGCCGGCGCAGCCGAAGCGCTGTACGGGCTCGGCGCGGCGCTGGCTCGCCGCGAAGAGGAGTTGAGCCTCGCCAATCGCGGCCTCGCCTATCTACAGCTCGCGCTCTATCTCAATCCGGATCACCCGCTCGCGCTTTTGTCGCTCGCCGATCTCTACGAGGCGATGAAGAAGCCGGAGCTCGCCATCAATATCTATTCGCGCGTGCCGTCGGATTCGGTGCTGCGGCGAAACGCCGACATCCAGATGGCGCTCAATCTCGATTCGCTGGAGCGAACCGACGAAGCGCGCCAACAACTGGAAAAGCTGATCGCGAGTCACCCGGATGATCTCGAAGCCATGCTCGCGCTCGGCAATATTCTGCGCGACCGCAAACATTATGCGGAATGCGCCGACGCCTACAGCAAGGCGATCGATCTCATCCCGAATCCGACCAAGCCCACCTGGACCGTGTTCTATTTCCGCGGCATCTGCTACGAGCGATCAAAGCAATGGGCGAAGGCGGAAGCCGACCTCAAGAAGGCGCTGGAGCTCTATCCCGAGCAGCCGCATGTGCTCAATTATCTCGGCTATTCGTGGATCGACCAGGGCGTGAATCTTGACGAGGGCATGCGCCTGATCAGACGCGCGGTCGACCAGCGTCCCGACGACGGCTACATAGTCGACTCGCTCGGGTGGGCCTATTACCGCATCGGCAAGGACGACGATGCGATCAAGCATCTCGAGCGTGCGGTCGAGCTGAAACCGATGGACCCCACCATCAACGATCACCTCGGCGACGTGTATTGGCGGGTGGGACGAAAGCTGGAAGCCACGTTCCAGTGGACCCATGCCCGCGACCTCAAGCCCGAACCGGGCGAGCTTGCCAAGATCGAAGCAAAGCTCAAGAACGGGCTGGAGGAGGCCGGAACGTCGGCCGCCACTGCCGAAAAGCAGAAGCCATCAGGCGACGGCGGTTGAGCCGCGCGCAGCGCGCGCCCCGTGAGAATCTGATGACGGACATGCCTGCGGCGGACGCGGTCGTCGTCCTGAGCGAGACCGCGCCGGCCAAGGTAAACCTGACGCTGCGCGTCCTTCGCAAACGTCCCGACGGCTATCATGAACTGGAAAGCCTGGTCGCATTCGCCGACCTGGCAGACCAATTGACGCTGCGCCTCGATGCGCCGCTGGCGCTGTCGGTGAGCGGACCGACCGCCGCGCAGGCGGGGCCCGTCGCCGACAATCTGGTGCTCAAGGCGGTGCGCCTGCTCGCCGAACGCATCGCGGGCTTGCGATTCGGCGCATTCGAACTCATCAAGCGATTGCCGGCGGGTGCGGGATTAGGCGGCGGCTCGTCCGACGCCGCAGCGGCGTTGCGCCTCGTCGCGCGAGCGAACGGACTTGACCTCGCCGATCCGCGGCTGGCCGCAGCGGCGCTGGCGTCCGGCGCCGACGTGCCAGTCTGCCTCGATCCACAACCGCGGATGATGCGCGGCGTCGGCGAAGTTCTGTCCGCGCCGGTCGCGCTGCCAACCCTATCGGCCGTGCTGGTCGGACCGGGCTTTCCGCTTGCGACCAAGGAGGTGTTTGCGGCGCTCGGCCTCGCGGCCGGCGAACGGCGCGGCGAACCCTGCGCGGATACAGCGATTCCACGCGAGCCTGATGCCCTTTTCGCGTTCCTCGCCGTTCACCCCAACGATTTGGAGGCCCCCGCAATCCAGCTTGCGCCTGCGATCGCCGGCCTTCTCGCTACGCTGCGGGCGCAGCCGGGATGCCGGCTGGCGCGCATGTCCGGCTCGGGCGCGACCTGCTTCGGATTGTTCGTTTCAAAAGAAGCAGCGGAGGCGGCAGCGCGGAGTCTCAAGGCCGTGCAACCACGCTGGTGGGTGCAGGCGACGGAGCTTTCCTCCGGTGCCGCGGCGGCGTAGAGCGAGCGTCAATTCGATTGGAACGGAAATCGTCTCAACCGCGAGACCGCAATGAAACGCCGATGGCGTAAGCCTTCTGCCGCGTCGCGCTTTCGGTTCGCTTGAGCGCGCGGGCGATCTTCGCAATCGGAGTCTTCTGTTTGGCGAGCGTTTTCAACGCACGGATATCGTCTTTCGTCCATGCGCGTGGTGCTTTGCTTTTGGGTCGCGCCATCGTGGCTCCAAACAATGAGGGTATAAGGAAAAGGCTTGCGCCGGGAATGGCAAGATCACGGCGCGCTGTTGGATATCCGGTTTATTGCGGAATTGCGAGTCCAACATTTGGTTCACGCGGAGGGCGCAGCGCGGCAGCAGTTGTTGCCCGGTCGCCGAACCCCGAACCCATTTTTTGGATTATCGACTGATTGACGCGCGCGTGCTGTGAAAGAGGGGATACGCCGCGTCCGCCTAATTTGTTCGTCGGCGCCATTGCCTGCGCACAAGCGTGACCAAGCTTGCTTCAACCGCTTTGCAGTAGTTGCGGAGGATAACGATTCCGAGCCCCAGCTGAAGGATAACACTTTGAGTCGACCGCGACGGTCACCGATGTTCGGTCTTTTCCTTCTCGTCGGCGCGTGAGTGATCTTCGCGGCTTTCGCTCTTCGGCAGATGCTCGTAGCGCAAAGCGGCAGCCACGGCGGGAATGCTGACGTCGTGGTAGCCCTCGGTGGACGTCGGATAGTCCTTGAGATGTTCGTAAAGGATTTTTGTCGAGTTGGTCATCTTTCGCTCCCGTTTCCCCCCGACGAGGTCTTCTTCTCTGTCGCCAACGCTGCGAGCCGGCGATTGTTCTTAATGTCCCCGCTCGCGGTTGACTCCCGATATATATGCGCAGTCGGCAGCGCGCGCGAGGGGCTTGATGAGACGGTCGTCCATCACCCCGGCCATCGTATCGCTGACGGCGCGCCGCATCCAGCAGCGCCATTGCTTTCAAAGCTCGGTCGGGTTTTCACGATCCGCCGATCGAAGCAGTGCGCGCCGCGGCCAACCGGCTGTAATTGGTCAAGGCCAAATCCAACGCTAATCGGACGACCCCATTATCTCCCGTCTTGACAAGATTCCCGGATGAGTTGAAATTTCACATTATGGTAACTTAATTCCGAAATATGAAAAAAATTCTATGTCAGATGTTCAATCGACGGCGGCGTTTAAGCCCCGAAGTCCCCATGGGGGCCGCGCGATCCTCACGCGGTATGCGTTGGTTCTTGATACGGTGGCCCAGGCTTCGCGCGCCTTGCCGCTGGCGGAGATCGGGGAGCGCGCCGGGTTGCCGCAGGCGACCGTATATCGGCTCGTCCACGCGTTGCTTCACGTCGGCTTCCTCGCCCCGGGGGAGCGCCGCAAGCATTATGTTGTCGGGCCCCGGTTGCTGCGCCTGCTTTGCGCTGCGATGCCGCGTGGCGCGGTCCGCCAGCTTGCGCAGCCGATTCTCGAGCAGCTGGCGTCCGATTTCGGCGAGACGGCCTATATCGCCAAGTTGGAAGGCGCCGAGGTGGAAACGCTGGCGGTCGCGTTGCCCGGCAGCGAAAGGCAGGCCTTCGTCCAGCCCGGCCGCAGCATGCCGTTCCACGCCGCCGCGTCGGCGAAAGCGATTCTCGCCTTTGCCGATGATCGTCTGGTCGACGAGGTCTTGGCCAAGCCTCATGCCCGATACACGGCGCGCACGAAGACGACGGAACACGAAATTGCGGCCGAGCTCGCGACAATTCGTCAGCAGGGGTTCGCCGTTTGCGATCAGGAGCTCGATCCCGGCGTCCTGAGCTATGCCTGTCCGGTCCGGATCGGCGGCGCCGGCGTGGTTTACAGCCTGGGCGTCGTCGGTTTCGCCGATCGTCTCGGGAACTCGCCCTCGGACGCGATCGTATCTTCGCTCAAGAGCGCGGCCGAAGCCCTCTCGCACGCACTCCGGGACGACGCGGCGAGCGCGTCGGCGCGGGCTGCAGGTCCGCTTGGCGGCATTGGCGGCCGGCGGTTCGCCGCCCCGCTATGACTTGCCCCCGTAGTCGCGGGCGTCTTCGATTGCCTTGCCGTCCCGCGGCAGGCTTCCGGCGGAAGCGATCTCCACGTGCCCTTTGAGCTGCGTGACTGCCTGGAGGCTTGCTTCGATCGCACGCACGAACTCGCCACCCGCCTGCGCCGCTTCGACCTTCAGCGTCATGACGTCGGCTCCGCGCTCGCGGCCCACCAGGAGCCGCGCATGGCTGATCTCCGGATGGCGACGCACGATCTCCGCGATCTGATGCGGATGCACGAACATTCCCTTCACCTTGGTGGTCTGGTCCGCCCGTCCCATCCAGCCCCTGATGCGGCGATTGGTGCGCCCGCACGGGCTTGCGCCCGGCAGGATCGCCGACAGATCGCCGGTCGCGAAGCGAATGAGCGGGTAATCGGGATTGAGAACGGTGACCAGCACCTCGCCCGCTTCCCCGTCCGCGACCGGCACGCCCGCACCCGGCCCGGCAATCTCGACGATCACCCCCTCGTCGGCGATCAGCCCCTCATGCGCCGCGCTCTCATAGGCGACCAATCCGATCTCCGCCGTCGCGTAGCTCTGCATCACCTCGATCGCCCGTTGCGCATAGAAAGTCCGGGCGTCGGGAAGCAGCGCGCCACCGGTGACATGCGCGATCTCTATGCTGGAGAGATCCGCGCCCTGACCGTCCGCATGTTCGAGAATGATGCGCAGGAAATCGGGAGTCCCGGAATAGGCCACCGGCCGCAACGTCGCCGCGGCCTGAACCTGAAGCTCCGTATGGCCGGTGCCGGCTGGGAAAACGGCGGCCCCGAGCGCAAACGCGCCCGTCTCCATCATCGCGCCCGCCGGCGTGAAGTGATAGGCGAAGCAGTTGTGCAGGAGATCGCCCGGCCGCAGGCCCGTCGCCCATAGGGCGCGCGCGTAGCGCCAATAGTCGGGGCGGACCGCCTCCGGCTCGAAGACCGGTCCCGGCGACGCAAATATCCGGGCCAGCCGTGAGATCGGCGTTGCTTCGAGCCCGCCGAACGGCGGCGTGCCTTCCTGCAGCTTTTTCAGAGTCGCCTTGCGGGTGACCGGCAGACCGGCAAGCGCGCTCAAGTCCTTGATGTCCCGCGGAGCGATATCGGCGAGCAGTTCCCTGTAATAGGCGCTCGCCTGTTTGGCATGCGCGACGAGCTTCGCCAGCGCAGCGACCAATGCGGTCTCGCGTTCATCGGCGCTGCGCCGCTCCAGTCTGTCGAATGCTGCGTCGGCCGCCGCCTTTACAGCCACCTTTTGCGTCTCCTGAAGCTTTTTAGGTTTTTGAAGCTGCGGCGCTGATCGCCGGCGCCGCCGAGATAGAATTCCTTGACGTCTTCATTGTCGCGCAACGCGTCCGCGGTGCCGTCGAGCACCACCTTGCCCTGCTCCATGATGTAGCCGTAGCTCGCCACCGATAGCGCCGCGCGCGCGTTTTGCTCCACCAGCAGGATGGTGACGCCGAGATCGCGGTTGATGTCGCGAATGATGCCGAACACCTCTTTCACCAGGAATGGCGACAGGCCCATCGACGGCTCGTCCATCAGAATCAGCCGCGGCCGGGCCATCAGCGCGCGCCCGATCGCGAGCATTTGCTGCTCGCCGCCGGAGAGATAGCCGGCAAGACCCGTGCGCTCCTTCAGGCGCGGGAAGTAGCTGAGCACCATGTCGATGTCGCGGGCGACCTCCTTGTCCCGGCGCGTGAAGGCGCCGAGCCGCAGATTTTCGAGCGCGGTGAGGTCGGCGATGATGCGCCGGCCCTCCATCACCTGCGAAATGCCGCGGCGGACGGTCCGCACCGGATCGCCGCCGTCGATCCGCTCACCGTCGAATACGATTCCGCCGCGCGTCACCTCGCCGTTCTCGGTCTTGAGCAGTCCGGAAATGGCCTTCAGCGTGGTCGACTTGCCGGCGCCATTGGCGCCGAGCAGCGCCACCACCGCGCCCCGCGGGACCTCGAGGCTGAGCCCGCGCAACACCAGGATCACCTCATCGTACACCACTTCGATGTTGCGCACCGAAAGGAGCGGCGATGGATCAATGCCGGTCTTTACGCCGCCGTTTCCGGACGGATCGAGCGAATGTTTCACCTGTTGAATCATCAGCTTGCCGCGAGCGCGGTCGCTAGCGATTGACCTAGCTTCCCCGTCCGAAGCTGGCCGCGAATGCGAAAATAGTTCGCTATCCTACCGAATTAAACGCTCGTCTCCCTGTGAAGTGGTTCATAGCAGCCACAAGATGGCTTTGGGCGGTGGGATTGGGATCAATCCCACCCCTTTTCCCCTTCCGGAAATGGGAAGGGGAAAAGGGCGTGCGCCACGCATGACCCGCGCGTTCTCTTACCAGCCAAGCCATTCCGGCTTACGCGGCAGCTTCACGGTCGTCACCTTTTCGAGCTTGATCGTGCCGTTCTTGATGAGCTCGGGCAGCGGCGCTTCGGTCGATCCTTTAACCTTCATCCGATAAAGGTCGACATTCGTGGTTGCACGATGGTCGGTCTCGGTCCAGGTCGAGGCGTTGCAAACGCCCTCCATGCCGGCCGGCACCCAGTCTTTTTTCTGATAGAAGCCCTTCTTGACGTTCGGGCCGTTGACGCCGCCATTCTTCGCCGCCCAGTCGAGCGCCTCCTTCAGATAGAGCGCGGTGCACACGGCCGCGACATAGTGCACGGGACGATAGGCGGTTCCCGAGGGGTCGGAGTTCTTGGAAATCTCCATGACGTTCTTCATGCCGGGCGCGTCGCCGCCGAACGGCACCCCAGTGCGCAGCGGAAAGATCACCCCGTCCGCCGCTTCGCCGGCCGCCTTGGCCGCATTCTCGTCCATGCCCCAGACATTGCCGAGGAATTGCACGTCGGCGCTGATGTTCTTGCATGCTTTGAGCACGGAGATGTTCGAGCCGGCCGTATTTCCAAGAAACGCATAGTTGGCGCCGGAGTTCTTCAGCGTCAGGCACTGCGCCGTGTAGTCACCCGGCGTCAGCGCGAACTGCACCGGCGGCAGCACCTCGAAGCCGAGCTCCTTGGCGATCGCTTCGCCCGCTTCTTTCGGCGCGTTGGGGTAGGGGTGGTTGGCGCCCATATGGACGAATTTCGGCTTCTCGGTCTTGCCCTTGGCCTTCCAATCCTCCGCCGCCCAGGTCAGCATGGCGCGCAGCGCGTCGGAATAGCTCGGGGCGTAGAAAAAGTTATACGGCGCGGGCTTGGCTTTGCCGCTTTTCCCGGTCGGGTCGGTGAGCGCCGCCGAATAGGATGCGGAGAAATAGGGAATCTGGTCCTGGGCGATGAAGCCGGTGAGCGCTTCGGTATCGGCGGTGCCCCAGCCGAGAATCGCGGGCACCTTGTTATCGGCCCCCGACCATTTCTTGTATTGGGCGACCGCGCGCGGCACTTGATAGCCATAGTCGACCGTATCGAGCACGACGTCGACCCCGCCTTTCTTATTGGCCCAGGCGATGGCGTCGATGATACCTTGGCCGAATGGCACGCCGACATCCGCGGTGGCGCCCGAAAAGTCGGTAAGCTGTCCGACGGTGGCCTTCTGAGCATTCGCCGCGCCGGCCATACCAGCAACGAGCGCTGCAAGCGAGACGCCGCGCAGTATCTTGGTCATTCGCATGGACGTGTTCCTCCTTATTGTTACGAGGTCTTGAGCCGTTCCGCCCGTCCTGACCTCAATGCGAGAACGGGTAGAGCTTCCAATAGGCCTTGATCTGTCGCCAGCGGTGCGCGAGCCCGTCCGGCTCGAAGATCAAGAACAACACGATCACCAGGCCGATCGCGATCTCGCGCAGGAAGGCGATGTTGTTGTTGAGCGCCAGCGCGCGATCGATGGCGCCGCCGCGCAACAGAGCGCTGATCCACTCCATCGCTTCCGGCAACAGCACCATGAACGTGGTTCCCATCAACGTGCCCATCACTGAGCCGACCCCGCCAATGATCACCATCGCGAGAAATACGATCGAACGATCGATGCCGAAACCCTCGTTCGATACGACCTGGACATAATGCGCATAGAGCGCGCCGCCGATGCCGGCGAAGAACGCCGCCAGGCCGAACGACAACGTCCGATACTTGGTGAGATTGATTCCCATCATTTCGGCGGAAAGATAGTGGTCGCGGACGGCGACAAGCGCCCGGCCGTCCCGAGTGCGGATGAGATTGGTCACCAACAGATAGCTCACGATCACATAAGCGAGCACGACATAGAAATACTGCCGGTCGCCGCGCAGCACATAGCCGAACAGCGTGAAAGGCTCTGCGCTCGCCGGCACGATCCCGCCGGTGAACCACTCGGCGCGCGAAAAGAAATCCAGCAGAATATACTGCGCCGCAAGCGTCGCGATCGCGAGGTAAAGACCTTTGAGGCGCGCGGCAGGAAGGCCGAAGACGAGGCCGACCAGCGCCGTGACGATTCCAGAGAGCGGGATCGCAAAAAACGCAGGAATCCCGATCTTGGTGCTGAGGTAAGCAGAGGTGAAGGCGCCGAAGCCGAAGAAGGCGGCGTGGCCGATCGAAATCTGGCCGGTGAAGCCGACCAGAATGTTGAGGCCGAGCGCGGCGATGGCGAAATAGCCGATCTGGATAAGGATGCTGAGCCAATATTGGCTGAGCACGAACGGCACCAAACACAGCATGCCGATGCCTGCGATTGCGCAGTTGCGGCTGGTGACGGTGGGAAAGATCGTGGTGTCGGCCGCGTAAGTAGTGCGGAAATCGCCAGCCGGGACGAGGCTCGTCATGCTTGGTCCTCACACCCGCTCGATATCGCGCGTGCCGAACAGGCCGTAGGGTTTGATCATCAGAATGATGATCAACACATAGAACGGCGCGATCTCGTAGAGATTGCCCCAGTGCAGATACTGGCTGTCGACGAAGTGAGCGAGGTTTTCCAACAGCCCGATGATGACGCCGCCGACGACCGCGCCGGCGATACTGTCGAGCCCGCCGAGGATCGCCGCGGGAAACACCTTGATCCCGTAGGCGGACAGGCCCGCCGACACGCCGTTGACCACCGCGACGACGACGCCCGCGACCGCCGATACCACGGCGGAAATTGCCCAGGCCATGGCGAACACGTTCTCCACCGATATGCCGAGCGACTGCGCCACCTGTTGATCGAAAGCGGTCGCGCGCATGGCGAGCCCCTGCTTGGTCGCGCGAAAGAACCACGCCATGCCCGCCATCATCGCGAGCGACACGACGAGACTGAGCAGATAGACGCTCTGAATCTGCAGTCCGGCAATACTCACCGTCGGGGTCGCGAACACCTGCGGAAACGGCTGCAGGTTCGTCCCGAATATCCATTTCATCAGCGCTTGGAACACGGTGGAAAGGCCGATCGTCACCATGATCACCGAGATGATCGGCTCTCCGATCAACGGTCGCAGAACCACCACCTGGAGCGCTACGCCGAACGCGAACATGAACACGAGCGTGATCGGCATGCCGATGTAGAAGGGAAGCTGGTATTTGGTGAGCAGCCACCAGCACACCCAGGCGCCGATGAGCAGGAATTCGCCCTGCGCGAAATTGACGACCTGCGTCGCCTTGTAGATCAGCACGAAGGACATCGCGACGACGCCGTAGAGCGTGCCGACGATGAAACCGTTGACGAGGAGCTGGATCAGAAGTTCGACATTCATCGGCTGCGCCCTCGCTTCATTCCGCCGCCATGGCGATCGCCGGCGCGGGCGCAGGCTCCAGGTCGACCACCGCGAGCCGCGTGCGGATGCGCTGGGTGGTGCCGTCCTGGAAGCGAATGACCGTGTCGACGGCGATCTCGTTCCGGCCGGCATAGATCGCCTCGATGATGTCGGCGTATTTCTCGTTGATTACGCCCCGCCGGACTTTTCGCGTGCGCGTCAGTTCGCCGTCGTCGGCGTCGAGCTCCTTGTAGAGGAGGAGGAATTTGGCGATGCGTTGGCCCGGCGGCAATGAGGCGTTGACTGTTTCCACTTCCTTGCGCAGCAGGGCGTAGATCTCCGCGCGCGAGGACAGATCGGTGTAGGTGGTGAACGAAATCCGGTTCTTCTCCGCCCATTTCGTCACGATGGAAAAACGAATGCAGAGCATGGCGGCGAGGAAATCGCGGCCGGCGCCGAGCACGATCGCCTCGGCGATATAGGGCGAGAACTTCAGCTTGTTTTCGATATATTGCGGCGAGAAGCGGTGGCCTTGCGCCGTCACCGCCAAATCCTTCAGCCGGTCGATGACGACGAGATGGCCCTTGTCGGTGAAGTAGCCGGCGTCGCCGGTATGCATCCAGCCGTCGCGCAGATCGGCGACGGTCGCCGCCTCGCTCCTGAAATAACCGAGAAACATGTTGGGGTGACGCGCCACGATCTCGCCGACCCCGTTCGCATCGGCCTCTTCGATGCGGACCTCGACCCCCGCGTTCATCGGCGTGCCGACGGTATCGAAATCGACGTCGCCAGCGCGATGGATCGTGTAGGCGCCGAGCGTCTCGGTCTGACCGTAGATCTGGTGCAGCGGAACGCCCAGCGCGCGGAAGAAGCCGAACGTATCCGGGCCGAGCGCGGCGCCGCCGGTCGCGGCCGAGCGCAGCCGGGTAAATCCCAGCCGGTCGCGCAGCGCGCGGAACAAAAGAATGTCGGCTAAAACAGAACGGCGTCCCCGCGCGAGCGCCGACAGGCCCATCTTCATCCCGAGCGCAAACATGTGGCGTTTCAGCGCCGACGCATCCATGACGCGGGCGCGCACGTCGGCGGCGATCGTCTCCCACAGCCGCGGGGCGAACAGCACGAAGGTCGGCGCGATTTCCCGGAAATCGTGCATCATCGTCTCGGGCTCTTCGACGAAATTGACCTTCATCCGGCACACCAGCGCTTTGCCGAGCGCGTAGATCTGCTCCATGATCCACGGCAGCGGCAGCACCGAGACATATTCGTCTTCCGGTCCCTTCGGATCGCTCGCGAGATACACCGCGGCGTGGCGCAGAATGCTTCCTCCCGACAGCATCGCGAGCTTGGGATGGGCGGTGGTGCCCGAGGTCGTGCACAGCACGGCGATCGCTTCGCCGTCGGTTGCGTCGACCAGCTTGTCGAAAAGGTCCGGCTCTCGGGCGGCGCGCTCGCGCCCTTTCGTCGCGAGCGTCTCGGCTGCGATCAGGCGCGGATCGTCGTATTTCCGCATGCCGCGCGGGTCGGCATAAACGATATGGCGCAAATGGGGGACGCGGTCGCCGAGACCGAGCAATTTATCGACCTGCTCCTCGTCCTCCGCGAAAATCAGCTTCGCCTCGCCATAATTGAGGAGATAGGCGACCTCCTCCTCGAGCGCGTCGCGATAGACGCCGAGGCTCATGGCGCCGACGGCGTGGGCGGCGATTTCGCCGGCGATCCAGTCCGGACGGTTGTCGCCGATCAGCGCGACCACGTCGTCGCGTCCGATTCCGAGTTCGACCAGGCCCAGCGAAAAGTCGCGCACGCGGTTCAAATAATCAGCCCAGATGAAACTGCGCCACAGGCCGAAATCCTTCTCCCGCATCGCGACCTCGGCGCCGTGCTCGCGGGCGTTCAAGCGGAGCAGCTTGGGAAACGTGTCGGCCTGGGCGACGCGCGCGGCGTAGTCGATCATGCGATCGTCTCCGCGCCGCTGCGCGCCTGCATCTCGTGCGCCGCGGGCTCGTCGTGCTCGCCGAGATAAGCTTCCCTCACATGCGGATCGGCAAGCACCGCCGCAGGCTCGCCGTCGGCGATCTTGCATCCGAAATCGAGCACCATCACGCGATGCGAGATGTCCATGACCACCCCCATGTCATGTTCGATCATGACGACGGTCATGCCGTGCTCCTCGTTGAGATCGACGATGTAGCGCGCCATGTCCTCCTTCTCTTCGAGATTCATGCCGGCCATCGGCTCGTCGAGGAGAATGAGCGTCGGCTCGATCGCCATCGCGCGGGCGACCTCGACGCGCTTGCGCAGGCCATAGGGCAGCGTTCCGGTGACCGCCTTGCGCACCGCCTGCAGGTCGAGGAAGTCGATGATCTCCTCCACCTTGCGGCGGTGTTCCAATTCCTCGCGGCGCGCTCCCGTCAGCCAGTAGAGCGACCCGGTGATGAAGTTGTTCTTCAGGAGATGGTGCCGGCCGATCATGATGTTGTCGAGCACGGTCATATGGTGGAACAGCGCAAGGTTCTGAAAGGTGCGGCCGATCCCGAGCGCGGCGCGCGCGTTCGGCTTCAGCCGGGAAATGTCGTTCCCGCGATAGAGTACGCGCCCCTCGCTCGGGCGATAGCGGCCGGAAATGCAATTCACCATTGAGGTCTTGCCGGCGCCGTTCGGGCCGATGATCGAAAATAGTTCGCCCGGATTGACCGAGAAGCTCACATCGGTGAGCGCGCGCACGCCGCCGAAACGCAGCGAAATCCTCTCGGCCGCGAGCAGCGGTCCCGGGGTCGCGGTCATCGGGGGTCTTTCCTTTCCCATCGCGGCGGGAAATAGGCGGACGATCCCGCGTTACACCATCGGTCTGCAGGTCGACAAGGTGATTCCAGCACGTGAACTCGTCTCGTTTCCTCTCTGGGGCGCGTCCGCTTGGGTCCGCGCCCGCGACGTCCGCCGCCGCTTTTTTTGTTCTCGTCCGCGGCCGTTCGCAGGCTGCGACTTTTTCAATCATGCCCTCATTTCTTGTCGGGAATCAACGCGTTCCGTTTCGATTGAAGCATCGTGAGAATTGGCGCATGGTTGGCGGTCGCCGCCGCGCCGCCCGCCCAGACCTCAACATCGAAACAAAGCTTTTGTCCGCGTCCCAGGAGGTGTGTATGGAAGACTACTCGGACATTGTTTTGCGAATTCATGAAGGTATTGCGCGAATTACCATCAACCGGCCGGACCGATACAACGCATTTCGCGCCCGCACCTGCGACGAATTGATCGACGCATTCAACAAGGCCGGATGGGATCGGTCGATCGGGGTCATCGTGCTCACCGGCGCGGGCGACAAGGCGTTTTGCACCGGCGGCGACCAGGGAACCCATGAGGGCGGCTATGGCGGGCGCGGAACCATCGGGCTACCGCTGGAAGAATTGCACGGCCTGATGCGCGATGTGCCGAAGCCGGTGATCGCCCGCGTCAACGGCTTCGCGATCGGCGGCGGCAACGTGCTCGTGACGGTGTGCGACCTCGCCATCGCATCGGAAAATGCGGTGTTCGGCCAGGTCGGCCCGCGGGTCGGCTCGGTCGATCCCGGCTTCGGCACCGCCTATCTCGCGCGCGTGGTCGGAGAGAAGAAGGCGCGCGAAATCTGGTACTTGTGCCGGCGCTACAGCGCGCAAGAGGCGCTGGCGATGGGCCTGGTGAATTGCGTCGTCCCCCACGCCGAACTCGACGCCGAGGTAGACCGCTGGTGCAAGGAGATTCTCGCCCTCAGTCCGACCGCCATCGCCATCGCCAAGCGCGCCTGCAACGCCGATTCCGATTCCATCCGCGGCATCAGCGCGCTCGGAATGCAGGCGGTCAAGCTGTTCTACGAGACGCCGGAGTCGAAAGAGGGCGTGAAGGCCTTCCGCGACAAGCGGCCCCCACGCTTCCGCTCATAAATAGAGGTCCGCTTGCGCTCGGGAGCCGAACCGGGCTCGCACCGCGACGATGCGATCATTCGGCTCGGCAATCGCTTGTGTGCATATGCTGTAGCGGCTCAAACGGTCCAGAACAGCGCCGCCCAAACCGCCGCGCTCGCCGCAACGGCAAGCCCAATGGGGACCATCGCGAGGACCTGCCGCGGCACGGCCGCGGCGTGCAGCGCTGCGATGCGGAAGGCGAGCCACAGCGACCAGAATGATGCGCCGGCAAGCATCGCCGCCCGCAGCGGCCCAACAATGCCGAGGTCGAGGCCCTCGTGGCGCAGCAGCGTCACGGTGGTCATCGACAGGCCGAGGAAGACGCCGCAACCGGCGAGCGGAATGAAGCTCTGGACGAGGTGGTGAAAGCGCGCCCACGACCATGGCCCGAGAAGGCGCGTCGAGAGCGCGACGCAAACGCCGATGAAGCCGCCGATGCAGATAGCGACCACGAGGATGTAACCGATCATCACCGCGCCATCGAGCAACGTCATGACGTCGTTCTGGTTGGCGTAATTGGTGAGGATCCACCACGGGGCCGACGCCTCGACCGGCCACACGATCCCGTGTTCAACCAGCCATGCAGCGATCGTTTGCTTCACGTCGATATAGAGTTCGCTGCTTCCCCAATGAAAAGCGCCCGCGGCAATGCCGAGCAGGCCGAACAGGATCAGCAAAGTTTCGATGGGGTTAGGCTCGCTTCCGGCGACATGCACGATTTCATCGTTCGGGGAGCGGCGCGAGAGCGTGACCGCATCATGGAAACCGCTGCACCGCCCGCACATATGGCAGGCGCTGCCGCCGTGCATGGTGCGGATGGGAACGAGCGGCGCGCAGTTGACCCGCTCCATCGCGCCGCCCGGCGGCTTTTTCCAGACGTCCCAGGCTGCCTTATCGACGCGGAAGTGCACCGGCGCAAGCTTGGACAGGACCGCGAACACGCCGGTCACCGGACAGAGATAGCGGCACCAGACGCGTTTGTTGCGTCCCCAGAAAAAGGCGACCACGATCGCCGCCACGGTCGAAAAGCCGAGGATCGCGAACGCGGGCTTCGGATACTGATACACGCTGATCATCTGGCCGTAGATGGTGGCGCCGGCAAAGGCGGCGAACGGCCAGCCTTTCCACTTGACCCAGCGTGGCAGCGCATGGCCGCGACTTTTGGCGCTCACCGCTTCGGAAATCGAACCTTCCGGGCAGAGCAGGCCGCACCACAAGCGGCCGACCAGCACCATGCTGAGCAGGACAAAGGGCCACCAAATTCCCCAGAAGACGAATTGGGAGAGGAGCGTGATATTGGTCCAGATATGTTCGACGCGCGTCGGCAGCGGCAGCAACACCGGGACGATGAGTAGCGCGAAATAGACAACGACCACCAACCATTGGATCGCGCGGATCACGCGCTGATTCCGCATGAGCCAGTCGCCGATAACGTGCAGCGCGGCGTCGATATCGCGGGATCGCAGGCGGAGGCGGCGTAACGACTGCGCTACGCCGCCTTTGCCACCGGCCGCGGCCAGAACAGAGCCCAGCACATCAAGCTCCAATAGAGAGCATAGACCAGTAGCTGCATGAGGTCCGGCCGCGCCCGGTAGCCCGTAAGCGCACCGACCAATCCGCCGACGGGGCCGCTGTCCGGGAGTATCGCGGAGGTATCCCACAGCCGTCCGGACAGCGACGGCAGAACGCCGAGTTCGATCAGATTGTCCACTCCGGTCAGAAGCAGCGAGGCGGCGAGGAAGAGCAGCATGATCTCGGTGACGCGGAAGAACACCCGCCACGACAGGTATCGGCCGCCGAGCTGCAGCAGGTAATACGTGCCGAGGGCAAGCCCGAAGCCGAACAGGGCGACGGCAAAAGGCGCAAGCACCGCGCCGGAGCGCGCCGCGGCGAGCGTCCCGTAAAGGAACACGACCGTTTCGCTGCCCTCGCGGGCAACCGCAATCAAGGCGAGGACGAATACGCCCCACCAGTTCGAGCGATCGGCCGCGTTTTGCAATGAAGTCTCGAGATCGCGCTTGAGCGTGCGCCCATGCCGCCGCATCCAGAACACCATCTGGACGATGAGGGCGGCCGCGATCAGAACGGCGGCGGTCTGGTAGGCAAGCTGGGCGTCGTCGGGAAGCGCTTCACCGAACAACACCAGCGCCAAGCCCAGGATCACGGCGACGAGCAGGCCCGCGACGACGCCCGCCCAAAGAAACAGCCGGCCGCGACCGGTATCGCCCTGCTGACGGACGAGCCAGGCGTTGAGAATGCCGATCACGAGGAGAGCTTCGACGCTCTCCCGCCAGATCACGAAGGCCACATTGCCGAGCTGTCCGCCCACCTTCGCCTCCGTCCGCTATTTGGCGATCAGGACAGCGGGAGGCGCATCCAGATGGAAATCGTCGAAGAAGTCGTATTCGCCCGGATCGAGGGTGCGGATGACCAGCGTGGAGCTCGCTCCCGGCGCCAGCACCTTCTCCTTGCGCAGCTCCTTGCTTTCGAACTCCGCCGGCTCCTTGCCGACATTATGCAATTCGAGCTTGAACCGCCGGTTGGCCGGCACCTCCAGCCGTTGCGGCGTGACCTTGCCGTCGTTGAACTCGATGCGAAAGACCGGGTCGTCCTCGGCGCGGCCTATTCCTGCGGTCAAAAGCAGCGCCGCTCCCAATGCAAATGCCGCCCTGCGGCGCGTGACCCGCGCCGTTGAGCGTTCGCTGCAGAAAAGGCCCATCAGTACAGCACCTCGGTCGCTTGGATCGGCTTGAGCCTCGAACCCCGCCCCGATTCCAGGAATCGGATCGGGGCGCGAGGCCGCGTCAGGAGCCGTTAGTATGCGCCCTTCTTGCCCGTGCCGGCATAGGTGAAGTCGTATTCGACCGTGAACGGCTTGAACCACGGGCCGACGCCGGTTTCCTTATCGACATGCCGGCCGAACTGGGCGCCGTGCGAGCCCTCGCCCGACGGCGGCGCAACCGTGAACTTGAGCTTGTACTTTCCCGGGCCGTGGAGCTTGACGTTGTCGCCGTAGTGCGGGCCGTCGCTTGCCACCATGGGCATCGCGTCGCCCTTGATGCTCTCGGTCTCGCCAGCCTTGGTCAGTTCATAGGTGACCTTCAGGTAGCCGATCCAGTCGCCTTCGGCGTACCCGTTCTTGTTGTTTTTGAGTGCTTTGATATCGGCTTCGAGATGGATGTCGGAGTCCTTCGCCTCGCGCATCATGCCGGGCGGCTCCATTTCGATCGGCTGCAGATAGACGGCGGCGACCTCCATCCCGGCGGGGTCGACCTTCTGCGGCTTGCCGATCGGGTATTCCTTCGCTGCGGCGGCGAGGCCGAAAGCAGCAACCGCAATGCCTGCCGTCAGGATGACCATCCCACGCATCAAAATCCCCCGTTCGCGCATTCGCGCTTCGAATAGTTGACGAACAGGGCGATGTTGCGGATGCGAAGTATTCGCGTCAAGCGAGATTGTTTAGAATATCAATAGGTTAGAATGGATCAAAAGAGCTTCATCAACAGTTCGATCAGCTGCTCGGGATGAGCCAACGGGGTAATTGCTCCGCTCAGGCCGGAATGACCGCCGTCGCCTCGAGTTCGATCTTGCCGGGACTGTCGAGCAGGTCGGAAACGAAAATCATGCTCATGCAGGGAAAATGCTTGCCCATGAGCTTGCGCCAGATGCGGCCGAGATCGGGCCGCGCGGCGACATAGGCCTGCTTGTCGCAGCAGAAGGCGGTGATGCGGCAGATGTGTTCCGGCCGGCCGCCGGCCTCGGCGAGCACCGCGAGCACGTTCTTGAGCGCCTGCTCGAATTGCGGCGCGAGCTGTTCGCTCTCGAACACTTGCTCGGCGGTCCACCCAACCTGGCCCGCGATAAAGACGAGCCGTCCGGTCGCTTCGATCCCGTTGGCATAGCCGATCGCCGGCTTCCAACCGGGCGGACAAAGAATGCGATGGGACATCGGGGGCTCCTCGGTTAGGACGTTTCTGACGGGCGCCTTTGACCGGCGCCGGACGGCCCGTCGATCGCCGCGCGTTTCACCAGGAACGGGCGACGGAGCGAGGCGAACCGAAGCGGCTGGCGCTCTTGTGCTTCGCTTTTCCGATGCGCCTCCGAAAAAAGCAACGTGGCTTCCGCCGCGCCGCCAGCCTCAAATGCGTGATGAATTGACTTAGCGCAACGCATGCCGCGCAGGCTTGCGCCTTTTGCTAGTCGTTCGCATCGCATTCCAATAACAAAGCTGGGTTGGAGTAAACCATGAAACGACTTGTGCTGGCGGCGACATTGCTCGCCTTGGCCAGCGTGCCGGGCGCGGCTGACGACCAGGCACTCCTGAAAGACGCGCAAAGCTACTTCAAGCCGATTCCGTCCATCGTGCCGGCGGTGAAAAACAACGCAGTCACGCGTGAGAAGGTCGAGCTTGGAAAGATGTTGTTCTTCGACCCCCGCTTGTCCGCCTCCCACCTGATCAGCTGCAACACCTGCCACAACCTCGCGATGGGTGGCGACGACAATCTCGAGACGTCGATCGGCCACGGTTGGGCCAAGGGTCCGCGCAATGCGCCGACCGCGCTCAACGCGGTGTTCAACAAGGCTCAGTTCTGGGACGGCCGCGCGGCTGACCTCAAGGCGCAGGCGAAAGGCCCGATCCAGGCCGGCGTCGAGATGAACAGCACGCCCGCAGCGGTGGAGCAAACGCTACGGAGCATCCCGGACTATGTGGCCAAGTTCAAAGCGGCCTTTCCAAATGAGGCGCAGCCTGTGACCTTCGACAACCTCGCCAAGGCGATCGAGGCCTTCGAGGCGACCCTGATCACGCCGGCTTCGCGATTCGACCAGTTTTTGGAGGGCAATCTCACCGCGCTCACCGCCGTCGAAAAGGAAGGATTGCGCCTGTTCATGGCCAAGGGCTGCGTCGCTTGCCACCAGGGCGTGAATTTCGGCGGCGAGGAGTATTACCCGTTTGGCGTGGTGGAAAAACCGGGCGCCACCATTTTGCCGGCGAAGGATCGCGGCCGCTTCGAGGTCACCAAGACGGCGGATTCGGATTACGTGTTCCGCGCCGGTCCGCTGCGCAACATTGCGCTCACCGCTCCTTATTTCCATTCCGGCAAGGTATGGGACCTCAAGCAGGCGGTCGCGATCATGGCGACGAGCCAACTCGGCGAGAAGCTGAGCGACAAGGAAGTCGATGCGATCACCGCCTTCCTCCTTACGCTTACCGGCGAGCAGCCGCGGGTCGAACTGCCGGTCCTGCCGGTGAGCACGGATAAGACGCCGCTGCCGAAATAGGTCTCGGCGCGGAGCGGCCGCCGTCCCTCATCAGCCGCGCAAGCCGCCTTGCCCGGCTGATTCGTGGCTTTCCCGAGTTAGCCGCGCGGCTTGTCGGCCGGCGCGGTAAGGATCAGCGTCCAGAACACTTTATATTTCGACGCCGGCGCATAGACCGCCGCGATCCCCATCCGGCTGACGCCGTTCTGCAGCATATTGGCGCGATGCGGCGGCGAATCGCGCCATCCGGAGAAGGCTTCCGCCAAAGTGTGATAACCGGCCGAGACATTCTCGACCGCCAACCGGCCGCCGTAGCCGCCGTTGACCAGGCGGGTCTTGAAGTCGGCTTTTACGTCGTGGCCGAGCTTGTTGCGCTCCGCCATGGCGCGCGCTTGTTCTTCCGCAAGGTGCATCAGCCCGGGATCGATCTCGACTGCGGAAAGCCCATTGTTGCCGCGGTAGCCTGAGATCATCGAAGCGGCGGTCGCGGCGTCAAGCTCGACATTCGGTCCCGCGAGGCTCTTGTAGAAGCTCGGCTCCCCCGATGGCTGATCGCGATCGCCGGCGCAGGCGGTGAGCAGCGCCAATGCAGCGGCGAGCGCCATGGCTGTCGTTCGGCCCCAGCCGAGTTGGCGACGCATGATCTCCCCACGATCTCCCAAACGCGGCCGATTGTTTCTATTCGAATCGCTAGAGCATTTCCGGCGAAGTGGGAACCGGTTCGCCGAAAGAAAATGCGACTGCTCAAGAACAACCAGAGCGAATTCTGATTCCATTGGAACGGATTCGCTCTGGCCGGGAGGCATCCCCGACGGTCAAGCAGGCTGCAATGGCGTCGGAAATATGGCCAAGTTCAGCTGTGCGCAGGCTCATTCCGCGCCGCGGCGCGGAAAGGACGAGGCGGAGCGGCAATCCTGGCAGCTATTGGGAAGAAGAGGCAGGCTCGGCCGCCCCAGCGCGGACGGCCGAATTCGGCCGTCAGCTACCGCCGCTCCCGGAAAAGACCGCGCGCAGCTCGCGATCGGGTCCGAGATCCTCGATGCTTTCGATCGAGAGCAGTTCGGCAAGCCGCGTTCGCGCCCGGTTCACCCGGCTTTTTATGGTGCCGACCGCGCATCCGCAGATCGTCGCGGCCTCCTCATAGGAGAAGCCCGACGCGCCGACGAGGACGAGCGCTTCCCGCTGATCGCTCGGAAGTTTCGCCAGCGCTTCGCGAAATTCCTCGAACTCGACGCGGCTGCTCTGTTCCGGCTGGGTCTTCATGGTCTCGGCATAGGAGCCGTCGCTATCGGCGATCTCACGCCGGCGCTTGCGGTATTCCGATCGGAACAGGTTGCGCAGGATCGTAAACAACCATGCCGACATGTTGGTGCCGGGCTCGAATGAATCGATGTTCGCCCAGGCCCTCAACAGCGTCTCCTGCACCAGATCGTCCGCCCGGTCGACATTGGCCGAGAGCGATATGGCGAAGGCGCGTAAACTGGGCACGGCAGCGAGCATCGCTTCGCGCACGAAGGGATCACGGCTCATTCGGTTGAGTCCTCGTCGCCCCTCTCCCCCTTGCCCGTTTCCCTATCAAGACTGCGCAAAAGCTCGACAAATCGATCCGGAACGCCCTGGTCCACCACGTCGTCGTAGATGGCGCGAAGCTGTTGTCCAATTTTGGTCTGGATATCGCGGTTCAGAGCAGGATCGACCCTGGCGGTGCCGGATCGCACGTGCATGGTCCCTTCCATTTGTGACGGCTGTTTTTTTTCTCTCATCACTTCCTCACACCGACCCCCCGTCCGGACGAGGGGTCGGACCCCTCGAAACTGTGATCCAACGCCCGAAACTTGCCACAGTTCCAGCCAATGGAACTTTTATGTGTATGATGCGTTCAAAAAGTTCGGCCTGAAATCCGGAAGAAGCTGGGGAGAACGAATCTTGTCGTCGGCGCAAATGGTTGCTCATCATCTTCCGTATCTGCGCCGCTATGCGCGTGCGCTCACGGGTAGCCAGAATTCGGGCGACGCCTATGTCGCCGCAACCCTTGAGGCGATGATCAAGGAGCCGAACATCCTCGACCAGGAGCGTAATCCGAAGGTTGCCCTGTTCCGTCTATTCTCGGCGATCTGGAATTCGCTGTCGGTGAACGAGTCGCCCGAGGCGATGGAGACCGATAGCCCGGCGGAGCGGCGGCTGGGACATCTGACCCCGCGCGCGCGGCAGGCTTTTCTCTTGGTTTCTCTCGAAGGATTCTCCGAGGAGGACGCCGCCAACATCCTTGGCGCGGACCGGGAAAAATTGCGCGCCTTGGTCGAGGAGGCCGGACGCGAGCTCGCGAGCGACATCGCCACCGACGTTCTGATCATCGAGGACGAGACTTTCATTGCCCTCGACCTCGAAGGCCTGTTGGAGAGCCTCGGCCATCGGGTGATCGGGATCGCCCGCACCCACACCGAGGCGGTGGCGATCGCCAAGAAAAAGCGGCCCGGCCTGATCCTCGCCGACATTCAACTCGCCGACGGAAGTTCGGGCCTCGACGCCGTCAACGAGCTGCTCGATACCTTCGAAGTGCCGGTCATTTTCATCACCGCCTATCCCGAACGCTTTCTCACCGGCCAGCGGCCGGAGCCGGCCTTCCTGATCGCCAAACCGTTCCAGCCGGCGACCGTCTCCGCCGTCGTCAGCCAAGCCTTGTTCTTCGAACGCAACGCCGCCAGGCGCGAGCGGCGGATCATGGCGTAACGAGCGATTTCCGCTTGAAATTTCGCGGGATAACCGGCAGTGGCGGCGCCGCCTGGGCGCCGGACCGCCATTCATAGTCGCCGCAGCGCGACCTCCTCGACCGCATGGGTCTCGCTCTTTTTCAAGATCAGGTCGGCCCGCCGACGCGTCGGGAGAATATTTTCATACAGGTTGACCAGATTGATCCGGTTCCAGATCGACGTGGCCGTATTTATCGCCTCGGCATTGGTCAGCTTCGAATAGCGATGGAAATAAGATTTTGGGTCGCTGAAGGCCGTGCCGCGTAGCGCGAGAAACCGGTCGACATACCAGCGTCGCAGCACGTTTTCGTCAGCGTCGAGATAGACCGAGAAATCGAAGAAATCGGACACGAAAGGCACGGCTTGGCCGCCCCGCGGCGCCCGGCCGGCCTGGAGCACGTTGACCCCCTCGACAATGAGGATGTCGGGCCGGTCGATCTCGATCCACTCGTCCGGAAGCACGTCGTAGATGAGGTGCGAGTAGACCGGAGCGCGCACCCGCCGTCGGCCCGCTTTGATGTCGGAGAGGAATTGCAGGAGCGCGGAGACGTCGTAGCTCTCCGGAAAGCCCTTGCGCTCCATCAGGCCGTCGCGAAAGAGCACCTCATTGGGAAATAGAAATCCGTCAGTCGTGATCAGATCGACTTTCGGCATGTTTGACCACCGCGCCAGCAGCGCCTGCAGCACGCGCGCCGTAGTCGACTTGCCGACGGCGACCGAGCCGGCGACGCCGATCACATAAGGCATTTTGGCGTCTTTGGTGTTCAGGAACCGCTGCTGCACCCGGAACAGCCGCTGGGTGGCCGCAACGTAAAGCGACAGCAATCGTGACAGCGGAAGATAAATTTCCCTGACCTCGTCCATATCGAGCCGGTCATGGAGCGAGCGCAGCCGCTTCATCTCGCTCGATTTTAGGGTCATCGGCGTGTCCTCGCGCAGCGCCGCCCATTCGGTGCGAGAAAAAGCGCGGTATGGAGAAAGGTGATCCTCAGAAGGTAGCTCGATTACTTGATCCATCGGGTCACTAATCCTTACGAGCGGCCTTTTCTTGGAGACCTGACTGCGATGTGCGGGATTGGAGAGCCGCTTCGACTTCGGAGAGCTTGATGCCGCGCGCCTTGAGGAGGACGAGGAGATGATACAGCAGATCGGCGGACTCCGCGATCACTCTGTCGCGCCGTTCGCTGATCGCCGCCAGCACGGTTTCGACCGCTTCCTCGCCCAGCTTCTTGGCGCAATACGCCGGGCCCCGGTCAAGCAGCTTGCGGGTATACGACACGTTGGCGTTCGCTTTGGCGCGTGCGGCGACCCGTTGCTCGAGATCATGAAGGGTGAAGCTGGGCATGGCGGCTGGAGATAGCACCTTCGAGCGGCGACGGGGAGAAAATTCATGGGTCGAGACGCATGGGCAGCCCCGCCCGCGCCATGTGCTCCTTGGCGGCGCGGATTGTATGTTCCCCGAAATGAAAGATCGAAGCGGCGAGCACGGCGGTGGCGTGACCGTCGCGGATTCCCTCGATGAGATGGTCGAGCGTGCCGACCCCGCCCGAGGCGATTACCGGCACGGTCACCGCATCGGCGATGGTCCGGGTGAGGGGGATATCGAAGCCGAGGCGCGTCCCGTCGCGGTCCATCGAGGTGAGCAGAATTTCACCCGCCCCGAGCGCGACCACCTCTTTGGCGTAGTGGACCGCATCGACGCCGGTCGGCCGCCGGCCGCCATGGGTGAAAATCTCCCAGCGGTCCGCCTGGCCGGGGGCGGAGACCCGCTTGGCGTCGATCGCCACCACGATGCATTGGTCGCCGAATTTCTCGGCTGCCTCCTGAACAAACCTGCGGTTGTTGACCGCCGCCGTATTGATCGACACCTTGTCGGCGCCCGAGGCGAGCAGCGCGCGGATGTCTTCGATCGTGCGCACGCCGCCCCCGACCGTGAGCGGCATGAAGCAGGCTTCCGCCGTCCGCTGCACCACATCGAGGATGATGCCGCGGTTTTCATGGCTTGCGGTGATGTCGAGAAAGCATAACTCGTCGGCGCCGGCGGCGTCATAGGCGATCGCCGCTTCCACCGGGTCGCCGGCGTCGCGCAGATTGACGAAATTGATCCCTTTAACGACGCGGCCGTCCTTGACGTCGAGGCATGGGATGACGCGAACCTTGAACATGGCTCAACTCAAAAATCCAAACGCCGCCAAGGTAAAAACATGACGGCGCCCGCAACAACCAACCAGATCAAAAAAGCGGCGCCCGCGAACGGCAACCGTCATGGGCGCGCAAGTCCTTCGGCGGCTTGCCGTGCCGACCGGATCGTCCGCAGCGCTTCGGCGGGGTCGAGCCTGCCGTCATAGAGCGCCCGGCCGGCGATCGCGCCGGCGAGCTTCCGCGCCCGCGGTTCGGTCAGGCGCTTCACGTCCTCGATCGAGGCGAGCCCGCCCGATGCGATGACCGGCGTTGTAATCGCTTCGGCAAGCGCAATCGAGGCGTCGAGATTGAGGCCCGTCAGCATGCCGTCGCGCGCCACATCGGTATGAATGATAGCGGCGACGCCGGCATCTTCGAAGCGGCGCGCGAGATCGAGCGCGGGCAAGTCGGCGTGCGCCGCCCAGCCGTCGACGGCGACGCGGCCGGCGCGGGCATCGAGCCCGACCGCCACCCGGCCGGGAAACGCCTTCGCGGCATCCTTCACCAGTTGCGGGTTGCGGACCGCCGAGGTGCCGATGATGACCCGGGTGACGCCCTTGTCGAGCCAGCTCTCGATCGTCGCGAGGTCGCGGATTCCTCCGCCAAGCTGCACCGCAATCGCGACCGCCTCGAGAATGCGCTCGATCGCCGAAGCGTTGACCGGCCGTCCGGCAAAGGCGCCGTCGAGATCGACGATGTGCAGGTATTCGAACCCGGTTTCCTCGAAGGTGCGCGCCTGCTCCGCCGGGTCGCGGTTGAACACGGTCGCGCGCGTCATATCGCCCTGCTCAAGGCGCACGCACAGACCGTCTTTGAGATCGATCGCAGGAAGAAGAATCACGGGCGCCCTCTTAGGCGAGATTGACGTTCACGGCGTCCACCGCAGGAAGTTGGCGATCAGCTTGAGCCCGAGCCGCTGGCTCTTCTCGGGATGGAATTGCGTGCCGGCGGCGGTGTCGCACGCGACGATCGCGGTGACCGGCCCGCCATAGTCCGCCTCGGCGACGAGGTCGGAACGATCGGCGACGCTGAGATGGAAGCTGTGCACGAAATAGGCGTGCAACCCTTCCGGCCCCAGCGCAATGCCTTCGAGCAGGGGATGGTCTCGCGCCGGGTCGAGCGTGTTCCAACCCATGTGCGGGACTTTCAGCGCCGGATCGCGCGGCGTAATCCGATCGACCTCCCCCTTAATCCAGCCCAAACCCTCCGTCACCGTGTATTCGCGGCCGCGCTCGGCCATGAGCTGCATGCCGACGCAGATGCCAAGGAACGGCCGGCCCTTCCCTCGCACTGTTTCATGCAGGGCTTCCACCATCCCCGGCACCGCGTCAAGACCGCGGCGGCAGTCGGCGAATGCGCCCACCCCAGGCAGCACCACCCGCTCGGCGCGACGAACCACATCCGGATCGCGCGTGACCAGGATGGACTCCTCGTGCCCGCTCTCGCGGGCGGCGCGTTCGAACGCCTTCGCCGCCGAGTGCAGGTTGCCCGACCCATAGTCGACGATGGCGACGCTCACCGGCTTCCCGCCGGCTGGGGAAACAGCCCGACGACGCCTGTCGGCGCGCTTGGCTGCGTTCTCTGAAAGAGGCCAGCAGTGGCGGGCGACGCGGCTGCGCTTTTCGGCGCGTTCGTCGCAGTCCAGGCAGAAAAAAATCGCCGCTCGGCGCCCTCGAGGTCATCGGCAACGACAATGCCCCAATCGCGCCAGCCGCGCCGGATCAGCGTCCAGCGTCGCAGGCTTGCCGCTTCGAGGCCGACCAGCAGAGCAATAAGAAAGCCGATGAGAATACGCGCTGCTATCGAGGCGCCGATCAGCCGGAGCAGGAATTCCAGCGCGCCGACAACAACGAGATAGCCGAGAAGAACCAACCACAAGCGGCGCCAGAGCATCCATAAGGCCCCGAAAAAGAATGCGGCCCAACTAAATCCGTCGCGCACGAAGACAAAGCGCTCCGCTCCCGCATCTCTGCCGCCGGACCGCGGAGGCGGCTCCAGCACCGAATAGACCGCCATATCGCCAACCTCGTAGGTGTTAGCCTGTTCACTCTGACCGCCGTCGAAGATGGCGCGCGGGCGGCGAACGCCGGCGTGGGTTAGACGCTCCGCTGCGGGCCTGCCGGCGAACGCTCTTGCCGATCCTTGCCGTCCCGCAATGGTTCGGAACAGCGCCGCCGCGCCAACGTCATCCGCCCAAAGTTCCTTTGGTCGACGGCACCTCGCCCTTCGCCCGCGGGTCGATCGCGACCGCGGCGCGCAGCGCCCGCGCCAGCCCCTTGAAGCACGACTCCGATATATGATGATCGTTCGTGCCGTACAGGGTTTCGACGTGCAGCGTGAGCCCGGAGTGGACGGCGAAGGCCTGAAACCATTCGTGCACCAGCTCGGTATCGAATGTGCCGATCTTCCCGTGCGCAAACGCAACCTTGAACACCAGGAATGGCCGACCGGAAATATCGAGCGCGACCCGCGTCAGCGTCTCGTCCATTGGGACATGCACATCGGCGTAACGGGTGATCCCGGCCATGTCGCCGAGCGCCTGCTTGACCGCCTGGCCGAGCGTGATGCCCACATCCTCGGCCGTGTGGTGGTGGTCGATATGCAGGTCGCCCTTCGCCTTGACCGTGAGGTCGATGCGCGAATGGCGCGCGAACAGGTCGAGCATGTGATCGAGAAAGCCTATTCCGGTCGCTATCGTGGCGGCGCCCACGCCGTCGAGGTCGAGTGCGACCTCCACGTCGGTCTCCTTGGTCGTGCGCTTCACAGCGGCTTTGCGCATCGAGAGCCTCTTGCCTGCGACTGGCGCGCCTTTTAGAGCATTTTCCCGCGAAGTGGAAACCGGTTCGCCGCAGAAAATGCGACCACCAAAGGCGAACCGGAGCGAATTCCGATTCCACCGGACCGGAACGGAATTCGCTCTAGCAGGGCAATGACGCTTTCGCCACCGCCGCATTGCCCGGCAAAGGCAGGGCGTGTCGCGCTTGGTGGCGCAAAAAGAGGCCGGCTGCATTTGCATCGGGCGGATTCAGTCCTTAAATCTCGCCGACGCGAGGTTCCGATATCGATGCAAGACAGCTCAGCCGGCCTCTGGCACGGCACCACGATACTCACCGTCCGCAAGAACGGCATCGTCGCCGTCGGCGGCGACGGTCAGGTTTCGATCGGCCAGACGATCGTCAAGGCCAACGCCAAAAAAGTGCGGCGGCTATCCAAGGGCGACGTAATCGGCGGATTCGCCGGCGCGACGGCCGATGCCTTCACCTTGTTCGAGCGCCTCGAGGCCAAGCTCGAACAATATCCCGGCCAGCTCATGCGCGCCGCGGTCGAGCTTGCGAAGGACTGGCGCACCGATCGCTACCTGCGCCGCCTCGAAGCGATGATGATCGTCGCCGATGCGCAGGTTTCGCTCGTGCTCACCGGCACCGGCGACGTGCTCGAACCCGAGAAGGGGATCATGGGCATCGGCTCGGGCGGCAATTACGCGCTCGCGGCGGCGCGCGCGCTCATCGACACCGA